>JANMHN010000298.1:0-4628 GCA_031375185.1 Allobosea sp.
GTCAAGCAGTTCCTTCAGCGCGGTGTAAACAACACACGACGCTGATGTGGATTACTGTCATGAAAAAGGGCGGCCAGACCATGCTGACCGCCCTTGGCTAAGACAGGACTGAAGAACTTTTCAATCAGCCTTTTTCTTGGCCTTCGCCTTGGCAGGCTTTTCCTCTGTGGTGCTGGCCTCAGCAGCCGGTGCATCCGCATCATCGTCGGCAAACAGCGTGTCGCGATCAACCGTACTGTCCTCGACCTTCATCTGCGCGAGGATGTGATCGACGACCTTTTCCTCAAAGATCGGGGCGCGCAATTCAGCCAGCGCCTGCGGGTTCTTGCGGTAGAACTCCCAGACCTGTTTTTCCTGGCCTGGATACTGCCTGGCGCGCTCGATCAAGGCCTGCGTGACCTCCTCGTCCGAGATCTGGATCTTGGCACTGTCGCCGATTTCGGCCAGCACAAGCCCCAGACGCACGCGGCGCTCGGCAATCTTCATGTAATCGGCCTTCGCGGCCTCTTCGGTGGTGTTCTCATCGGCGAAAGTCTTGTTCGCCTGCTTCATGTCGGCTTCGACCTGCGCCCAGACATTGTTGAACTCCTGCTCCACCAGCGTGGGCGGAAGATCGAACACATAGCGCGTGTCGAGTTCGTCGAGCAGGGTCTTCTTCAGCTTGCGGCGCGACTGCGCATCCATCTCACGCTGGAGCTGCGCCTTCACCGCGCCCTTCAGGGAATCGAGGCTTTCCATCCCGAACGCCTTGGCAAGATCCTCGTCGACCTTCACCGCATCAGGGCTCTGGATGTCTGTCGCGGTCACGACAAATGACGCCGCCTTGCCGGCCAGGTTTTCCGAGCCGTAATTTTCGGGAAAGCTGACATTGACGGTTCTTGTCTCGCCGACTTTCGCCCCGACCATCTGGTCTTCAAAACCCGGAATGAACGAGTTGGAACCGAGCACGAGGTCGATGCCCTCGCCCGTGCCGCCGTCGAACTTCACGCCGTCGATGGAGCCGACAAAGTTGATGATCAGCTTGTCGCCGGTTTCGGCAACGGCCTTGTCGCCCTTGCTGGTGAAGGCGCGGTTCTGGCCGGCCATGCGCTCGAGCGCTGCAGTCACGTCGGCTTCGGGCGCTTCCGCCACGAGACGCTTCAGCGACACACCGGAATGGTCAGCCATTTCGATCTTGGGCAAGATCTCGACGGCAACATTGAACGCGAGATCGCCCTTGGCGTCGAGCGCGGCTTCGATCTCTTCCTTGTTCTCCGGGAACACAACCTTCGGCTCCATGGCGAAGCGGATGGCGTTGTCGGCAGAAATCTTCTGGTTGGCTTCGTTGACGGCGTTCTGCAGCACGTCGTTCATCACCGAGCGGCCATACATCTTGCGCAGGTAGCCGGGAGGCACCTTGCCGGGGCGGAAACCGTTGATCTTGACCTTGCCCTTCAGCCCTTCAAGTCCGTCGACCAGCCGGGTTTCGAGATCGGCAGCGGTCAGCACCACCTTGAATTCGCGCTTGAGGCCCGTTGAGAGGGTTTGTGTCACCTGCATGGTGCTGGTCCGTTCTGATTAAGTCTGCCTGAGCATCTGTTTGCCGCATCCTGCGCTGTAAGCCTGCACGGACGTCATCTGGTGCGGGCGGAGGGACTCGAACCCCCACGCCTTGCGGCGGTGGAACCTAAATCCACTGCGTCTACCAATTCCGCCACGCCCGCAAGCCAAACAGCATCCGCCATTACATGGCCCGAAGGACCATCGCCAGCGCCGGATTTCGCAAGCCGTATAGCAGGTGTTGCAGGGAGTGCAGCAAAAAAATGCGGGCGATGGCTGATCGGGGCCTTGCTGTGCGCGCCCACATCTTCATCCTGAGCGCATCGAAGGACGAGGGTCCAGCAGACACATTCCTGAAGCTCCTCCTTCGACGCGCTCAGGATGAGGATGCGTGGTGGTGGCAACACAGAAGCATGCGCTGGCCCGGATGAGAGTTGATCGCCTCGCCCACATTCTGTGCATCCGTTGAGCTGGCAGCCCGGTATCCATCCAGCATGCCATCACGTCTGCTCATCAGGTCTGCTTGGGGGGAACATCATGACCCTGGCCATCTTCGCGGCTGTCACGGCGGCGGTTTTCCTGGTCGGTGATGCGATCATGATCCCGCTGGTGATGCGGCCGCTGTTCAAGGCTGCGCTGGGTGCCACGATGCTGGATGAGCTGCGGCTTGGACCGGCGGCGTTGTTCTACCTGATCCACATCGCCGGGCTGGTTTATTTTGCGGGCCGTCCGCTCTTGCGCGGCGGGAGTGCGGGCGACGCCTTCGTCAACGGGGCCGTGCTCGGGCTTGTCAGCTATTCCTGTTATGAGATGACAAGCTGGACGATCATGCGGGACTGGCACGTCGGTCTCGTGATCGTCGACACCGGCTGGGGCACACTGCACTCCGGCGTGGCGGCATGGGCGGGCGCGGTCATGACCGGCAAAAACCGGCCAACATCGTCGTTAACGCAGTCTTAAAATTCACCCTTCCCAAAGGTAAAATACTAGCTTACGTTAAGTTATGTATCTTGGGGAGTTCATCACATGCCTATCACGAGTTCTGTCTGGAAGCGGCCGTTCAAGGGAAACCTCACCGATGTGGGGCCGAACGGCAACACGCAGTTCATCTCGGATGTGACCGCGTTGCAGGATGGCGGCTATTTCACCGCGACCATCAACCGAAACCGCGCCAACAATTCCGGTGGCGACGATGTCATCGTCAGCCGCTATGACATGCTTGGCAACCTCGCGACTGTCACATTAGGTAGCAGTCCCGCAACAACCGAGCTGGGGACAGGTTTCACGTCAGGCAACGCAAACCAGGCGAGCCTGGCCACGTTGACCAATGGCACGGTCGTCATGGCATATGTCCACACCACGACAGGCGGCGTCAGCACGATCTATGTCCAGCGGTTCAGCGCATCGGGCTCCGCGTCTGGCTTCCAGCAGATCAACGAGCCCGCCGCAGGGCAGACGCTTGGAGCGCCCAGCATCACGGAGCTTGCGGGCGGCGCTTACATGGTGGCCTACACTGTCAGGGTGAGCGCCACGGACACAGACATTGTCGGGCGGGTGGTCAGCAGCGCAGGGATCGTCGGCGCTGCCTTCGATATTTTCAATCAGACAGACCAGACGGTCAATCCACAACTGGCGACCTTGACTGATGGCAACGTTGTGGCGGTCTACGAGGACCAGTTTGGTGGTTCGACAACGGATATCGATGTCAAGTATTCGATCATCAGCTCCGCAGGCGTCCCTACGTTAACCGGGACAGCGGTCGATGGCGGTGGCAGCGGCAACAAAGATGTCGACGCGTCCGTTGCGGCGTTGCGAGGCGGCGGCTTCGTCGTGACGTTCACGACGAGGGCACAGACCGGCGGCAATGACGACGTCCGCTGGGCCACATACACCAACGTCGGCACCGCCATCGCGAACGGTGCCGTGACCACCAGCGCAGCCAACGAAAACGAATCCAGTGTCACGGCCCTGGCCGATGGCGGCTTCATGGTGACATGGGAAAACGACACCACCCAGCGCACGATGGGCCAGCGCTATGATGCAAGCGGGGGTGCCGTCGGTCCGCAAATGGATTTCGATGGCCGGGGAGGCTTTGGCAGCCCGGACATCGAGACGCTGCGTGACGGACGGGTGATCGTCGCGACGTCAACGAGCACGACCAACGACGTGTCTCTCAGCATCTGGGATCCGGACCGGGACATGTTCGATTTCGGCGACTTCAACGGCGACGGCAAGGCTGATGTGCTGTCGCGCAATGCGGCCACGTCAGAAATCACCGTGCGCACCATGGATGGCACAAGTTTCCTGCAAACCGGAGCCGCCATCGCCACCAACGCGAGCCTCAAGCTGTCCGGCATTGGTGATTTCGACGGCGACAACAAGGCCGACATTCTCTGGCGCGCTGCCGACGGCACGCTTTACGTCACGCTGATGGATGGCACGCTTGCCAAGGCAGGCGGCTCACCGGGCGGATCGAATGTCAATTTCAAGATTGCAGGCGTCGATGATTTCGACGGTGACGGCAAGGCAGATCTGCTCTGGCGCGGCAATGACGGGACGCTCTACATCACCTTGATGAACGGGCTGGCCTTCAAGTCCGGCGCAACTCTGGGCCCGACCAACCAGCAACTCAGCATCATGGCCACCGGCGACATGGACGGCGACGGCAAGGCCGACATCCTGTGGCGCGGCAACGATGCCAGCCTCTACATCACGCTGATGAACGGGCAGGCCTATAAGGCGGGCGGCTCACCCGGTGCATCGGGCTTGCGCTGGAACTTCGAGGGGCTGGCAGACCTTGACGGCGACGGGAAGGCGGACATCTTGTGGCGCGACACGAGCGATGGCTCACTCGCTGTGACCTTGATGGATGGGCTGGCCTTCAAGGCCGGCGGCGTCCCCGGTGTCTCAAATCTCGGTCTGCACGTGGCTGGGCTTGGAGATTTCAACGGTGACGGCAAGGCCGACATCTTCTGGAAGAGTAACGCGACATCTGGCGGTGCCTATTCCACGGCCGTCACGCTGATGAACGGCACGGCGTTCCTTGGCGGCGGCGGCCCTGGTGCCCTACCAAGTATCACTGACATCGC
>JANMHN010000353.1:0-10526 GCA_031375185.1 Allobosea sp.
CGGATCGCTGACAAAGCGCAGTCCTGCGATCGGCCTGCCATCCAGTCTGTCAGCCGGGGTCCCTGACGGAAAAGGTTCGATATCCATGCGGACGCCGCGCTCTGCTGCTGCCATGCGGGCGATTTCCAGAAAGCAGCCGAAGCCGATGAGAATCTGACGGTCAAACGGGTCTGTCTGCGGCAGCCGTCGCTCCAGATCGCATGTGACAAAAGCCTGATCCGCACCAACCAGCCTGATCTGCCATGGCTGGCGATTGTGCGGGTTGGGAGCCAGAATCGCGTGGCGGAAGGCATCGAGCCTGACATCGTCGGGGGCGCTTGTCTGAATGTCATTCCATGCCTGAAGTGCCCTGTTCGGTCTGCGTGTCGCCGCAAACAAGCCACCTGCCCCGACAAGCGCAACGCTTGCGCCGCCAAGGGAATACAACATCGTACGCCGTGAAATGCTCATGTCATCCTCGATTTAATTTGATATCAAACAATATCGTTTGATATCAAATTAATCAAGCGCGATCATGCGCGGCTCGTTCTCAGCGGTGGTAACTGGGGGAAAGAGGCTGGAGCGGGTGGAGGGAATCGAACCCTCGTATTCAGCTTGGAAGGCTGCTGCTCTACCATTGAGCTACACCCGCACACATCCTTGAGGACCAGATTTGCCAGTGCCGCGCAAGTCAAAAATCGGCGATCTGGAAGCTGGCCTGAAGCAGAGTTGGTGGGGGAAGCAGGACTCGAACCTGCGAAGGCTTAGCCAGCGGATTTACAGTCCGCCCCCTTTGCCGCTCGGGACATTCCCCCACTTGGGCAGCAATGGCGCAAGAGCACCAGAGCGCACCAACCGGCCAGGGCCGGGAGCGGCGTGGTTCTATGGGCGCAGAGCCGCGCCTGTCAACCGAAAGAACCGCATGCTGCGCTTTATTCTGCCGTGTCCGGGGATGGCGCGCGGCATCACGCTGGTCCATAACGCCGCTCTTGAATGCACACCCGGCATCTGGACGGACATCATGAGCGACGGCGACAGGCCTTCCGGTTACAACAAGCCTTTCTCCAAGCGTCCCTTTCCGGATCGCGGCGGTGGCGGGCGTTCTGGCGGCCCCGGTGGTCGGGGACCGCGCAGGCCAGGTGGCGGGAAAGCTGGCGGCAACAGGGGCACGCGGCCGCCCATGCCGCTGGACGTCACGGTCCTGTATGGGTGGCACCCGGTGGCAGAGGCGCTGCGCAACCCGGTCCGTGTCCACCGCCGCCTGATGGCGACCGAAAATGCCATGATCCGCATGCGTGAGGAGGTTGGCGAGCCGCCCTGCCCGGTCGAGATCGTCAGGCCCGGCGAGATCGACCGTCTGCTGACGCCCGATGCCGTGCATCAGGGCCTTTATCTGGAATGCGAGCCACTGGAATCACCTGATCTGGACACGCTGGGGCAGGATGCACTCGTGCTGGTGCTCGACCAGATCACGGACCCGCACAATGTGGGTGCCATGTTGCGCTCCGCAGCTGCCTTCGGCGTCGATGCGGTGATCGTCACCGTCCGTCACTCCCCGGACGCCACCGGTGTGCTGGCCAAGAGTGCGTCCGGCGCACTGGAACATGTGCCGATCATCGCCGTGCGCAATCTTGGTGATGCGCTCCTCAAGCTGAAGGACGCTGGATACATGCGGGTCGGTTTTGATTCAGAGGCGGCAGCGTCTTACGAAGACATCAAGCTCACCCGCCCGCTTGCCCTCGTCATGGGCGCGGAAGGCAAGGGCATGCGGCAGCGCACACAAGGGCTTTGCGACGCGGTGGCGAGGCTCGACATGCCGGGAACCATCAAGAGCCTCAATGTGTCGAACGCCACGGCGATCGCGCTCTATTCAGCCAACCTGAGGCTCGGCCGCACCTGAGGATGCCGCTTCAGAGGCCGCGGACCACGATGATGCGGGATCTGTCAGACCCTGCGCCGCGGGCTTGATCAGGGCTGTGCGCGTTTGACATCCGCTCGCGCGCCATACCCCGGTGCTGGGCGGACTGACGGTGTGGCTGCATCCCCACAACCGTGAACCCGCCGCCAACCCTATGGATCACTGGATCAGACACGGGTGGCCGCCTGATGCCCATCACGACAGGCAGTTGCGCCACATTCTGGACAGCACGCGGGCGGGGAACATCAATCACAACACGGTTGGTGATCACGATGACGGGGCCATGTCTGTAAGGGGGAGCGTAGCCATATCCGGCAAATCTGAAAGCGGGCCTTGCCTCGCGATGATGGGTGCCGACATACCTGTGATGAGGCGTGTGAAAACCGGTGGAGATCGTGTGCCCGCCATGCACGGGCCTGAGGCCACCGGCAGCATGCGCCGACATGGCAGCCCCGTGAAGCAGGCCGGTTGCAAGGCCCAGTGCAACGCACATGATCGATTTCACGGCAGCCTCCGCACGCAGTCACGCCACAATGGTCTTGACGTTAACAAATGATTGATCCGGTCGCGAGTCCGTTTTGCAGTCACGGTTGATCCAGCCAAGTGCATCAAAAGCCAGCTTTTCCATTCCTTCAAATGACATACGTGTTTGTGCGTAGCCCATTGGTCTTACGCATTAAGTCACACGACGATTTGGTATGTTTGCTCATATCACACAACACCCTAGTGGTTTGCTGAACGGAAACTGAACAAATGGCGCAACAGGTCGCATCTGCGTTGATGCAACCGGACATCCAAGCGCCAGTCAGCAGTTTCCGGAGGACACCAACAAGGGAGACAAGCCATGACCATGGCAGCAACAGGGACAGTGGCCGCGCCGCGCCCGATGACCGGCGGCGAAAAGAAGGTGATTTTCGCCTCTTCGCTCGGCACGATTTTCGAGTGGTATGATTTTTATCTTTATGGATCGCTCGCCGCCATCATCGGCGCGCAATTCTTTTCGGCCTTTGACGTCAACACCCGCAACATCTTCGCACTTCTCGCCTTCGCGGCTGGATTTCTGGTCCGCCCATTCGGCGCGCTTGTCTTTGGCCGCCTGGGTGACCTTGTGGGCCGCAAATACACCTTCCTCGTCACCATCGTGATCATGGGCGCATCGACCTTCCTCGTCGGCCTTCTGCCCTCCTATGCCCAGATCGGCTGGATCGCACCGGTTGCACTGATCGCGCTGCGCATGCTGCAGGGCCTGGCGCTCGGCGGTGAATATGGTGGCGCGGCTGTCTATGTGGCGGAACACGCTCCCGTCGGTCGCCGCGGCTTCTACACGTCATGGATCCAGACCACGGCCACGCTCGGCCTGCTGCTCTCGCTCTTCGTCATCGTCGGCCTGCGCCTGCAGATGGGCGAAGCCAACTTCCAGACCGACCTGCCGATCTTCTTCGGCCTCAAGGGTGGCTGGCGCATCCCGTTCCTCGGCTCGATCCTGCTGCTCGCGATCTCGGTCTGGATCCGTCTGCAAATGCAGGAATCACCGGCATTCCTGAAGATGAAGGACGAAGGCACCCACTCCAAGGCCCCGCTCTCGGAAGCCTTTGGCCAGTGGAAAAACGCCAAGATCGTGATCATCGCCCTGTTCGGCCTCGTCGTTGGCCAGGCCGTGGTCTGGTACACGGGTCAGTTCTACGCCCTGTTCTTCCTGCAGGCGATCCTCAAGATCGACCTTCTGACCGCCAACGTGCTGATCGCATGGTCGCTCATTCTCGGCACCGGCGGCTTCATCGTCTTCGGTTCGCTCTCGGATCGCATCGGCCGCAAGCCCGTCATCCTCGCGGGTTGCCTGATCGCTGCCCTCACCTACTTCCCGATCTTCGGTGCCCTGACAAAGGCCGCCAACCCGACCTATGACAAGGCCCTATCGAGCGTGGCCATCCAGGTCGCGGCTGACCCGGCCAAGTGTGGTTCGCTGTTCGATCCGGTTGGCATCCGTCAGTTCACCGAACCATGCGATGTGGCGCGCCGTGCCATGTCGCAGCAGGCCTTCAAATACACCCTCGTGCCAGGGCCTGCGGGTTCTGCCATGAAGGTGACGGTCAACACCGCCGAAGTGCCCTTCACCACGGTTGCTGCGTTCAACACGGCCTTGACGGCGGAAGCCATCAAGGCGGGATACCCTGCCGCCAACGATGCCGCCAAGGTCAAGGTTGATGGCTTCTTCTCGGCGCTGGGTAACCCCCAGGCCTTGTGGATCATTGCACTCCTGACCCTGATGGTGATCTACGTCACCATGGTCTACGGCCCGATCGCGGCTGCACTGGTCGAGTTCTTCCCGACCCGCATCCGCTACACGGCCATGTCCCTGCCCTACCACATCGGCAATGGCTGGTTCGGCGGCCTGCTGCCCGCCACCTCCTTCGCCATCGTGGCCTCCACCGGCGATATCTACTCGGGCCTCTGGTATCCGGTGGGCTTCGCCCTGATGACCTTCGTGATCGGCATCCTGTTCGTGAAGGAAACCAAGGATCGCGACCTCGACACCGTGAAGTGACCTTCCGACAACAAGAAAATCCGGAAGCAGCCTTGACCCCGCCAGAAATGGCGGGGTTTTTCATTGGCAGCACGGCTGATATTCAAGCGACATGGCTTGCAACTGCCGGGCGACGCGGGTATTCACCCGGTGAGATGCCGGCGTAGCACAGCGGTAGTGCAGCGGTTTTGTAAACCGAAGGTCGGGAGTTCAATCCTCTCCGCCGGCACCATCCGTCCCCTTCAGACAGTTGTAACCTTTCTGTACAGGTGCCATGAGGCATGCGCCAGGACGGGTATGAAGATGGCCAGGCCGACGAAGGCCGTGAGGGCGCCGACCCCCAGCGCCAGCGCGATGATGCCGCCCCAGATGGACATCGTGACTGGGTTTTTCATGACGGCGCGCGTCGACGTGGCGATGGCGACCCCGACATCGGTGTGTTTATCGAGCAGCAAAGGGAATGACACCGCGCTCAGCATGAGCGCGACGATGGCAAAGGCCAGCCCGACAACGTGGCCCACCACGATTAGCCGGATGCCGTCTGCGGTCGTGGTGACACCGGTGATGAAGGCACTGATGCTGGCCGGATCTTCTCCCCGAAAAGCCCAGCCATAAATCGCCATGGCGGTCCAGAGCCAGATGCCGAACAGCACGAACAGCAAGCCGCCAAGGATGAGGATCGAGCGGATCGAGCGTGAATCGAACACGTCGAGCGCATGACGCCAGCTTGTGTCGAGCCCCAGTTCACGTCTCCGGCTGATCTCGTAAAGCCCCAGCCCGGCAAACGGCCCGATCAGCGCAAACCCGGCCAGAAGCGGAAACAGCAGCGGCAGGACATTGTTGCTGATGCTGAGCTGCGCCAGGAGCAGCCCTGCCACGGGATAGATCAGGCCCAGGAAGATAATATGGCTCGGTTTGGCCATGAAATCAGCCCAGCCCTTTTTCAGGGCGTCGATCAGGTCGGAGATGCCGATCTGCCGGACCTCCAGTGGCTCATGCACATAGTCGTGAGACAAGCCCGGCTGCTTGCGCGCGGTCCCGGCGGTCTTCGATACAACCTGTGGCGTGGCCATGCTGCTCTCCCGTGCCTGTTGGCCCGGAAACGTCGCTGGCAGCCGCAAATGGCATCAGAATGCGGCGTCGCTCGAGACCCCGGACAATCATTCGAGATGATCATCAATGAAGCTGCGCGTCAATCAAGGCAAAGTGACGGCAACACTGGTCAGCCGAGGACCAGCGTCATGCGCCTGGCAGGGCATCAGGCAGCACGGACTGGATTTCGATCTGGTAACCCTCCGGATCGTTGAACACGATGACGCGGATGCCGAGCGCATCGACGTTCTTCGGACCTTTCACGATCTCGATGCCCTTGTCCTTCAGATAGGCACACCACGCATCGACATCGCCCACACGCAGGCAGATCTGCACCGGCTTGACCGGGTGCGCCTTGTGGCTGCCATGCGCCTCGTCGACGAGGCCAATATAGCCATTCGCCGTGACCTCGTAGATTTTTGACCAGCCTTGATCGATGGCGAGCCGGAGGCCGAGCATATCCCCGTAAAATGCCATCGCCCGCTTGAGGTCGGTGTAATAGAGGAACGTGATCAGTTTGGATGTGGTGTCATGGGTCGGGCGCATGGGGCTTCCTGAAAGATTGGCTGGGCATTGCAGCGTGGCACAGAGAGGCATGCTGACCAAGAGCACAGCCGCACCAATCCGGCGGCATCACTTACCCCCTTGCTGGCGTGGATTTTGCCTGTCACAGTTGTTTCATTAACAAGCCAGGCAAGAAGCTGCGAGCATTGAGGGTTGAAACGCCGTTATGGCTGCATTTGATGAAATGAGCGGGTTTGACGGCACAACCCGTGATGCCTACGCCAAGCTGGAAAACTGGCTGAAATCGACCCCGCCTGAAGAGTTCGCCACGAGGCGAAGCCAGGCTGACGTATTTTTCCGCCGCATCGGCATCACATTCGCGGTCTATGGCGACGAGCAATCCACCGAACGGCTGATTCCGTTCGACATCATCCCCCGCGTCATCACCGGGCCGGAATGGTCCGTGCTAGATCGCGGACTGCGCCAGCGCGTCACGGCGCTCAACATGTTCCTCAAGGATATTTACGGCCCCAAGGAATGCCTCAAGGCCGGTATCATCCCCGATGACCTGGTCTATCGCAACGCCGGCTATTGCCTGCAGATGATCGGACAAGCCGTCCCGCATGACCTTTACGTTCACATCGCCGGTATCGACATCGTGCGCGTGGATGCCGAAAATTTCTATGTGCTGGAAGACAACGCCCGCACGCCGTCGGGTGTGTCCTACATGCTGGAAAACCGCGAGGTGATGCTCAGGCTGTTCCCGGAACTGTTCGCGCAGCACAGGGTCGCACCGGTGGAGAACTATCCCGATGCGCTGCTGGCCACCTTGCGGTCGCTGGCACCGAACACGGCCTCGAAAGACCCGAACGTGGTGCTCCTCACACCCGGACAGTTCAACTCCGCCTTCTATGAGCACTCGTTCCTGGCCGACAAGCTCGGCATCGAACTGGTCGAAGGTTCGGACCTGTTCGTGCGTGACGAGGTCGTCTACATGCGCACCACAGAAGGGCCGAAGCGGGTGGATGTGATCTACCGGCGCATCGACGACGATTACATCGACCCCCTCGCCTTCCGCGCTGACAGCGTGCTGGGCGTGCCAGGCCTGATCAGCGCCTACAAGGCCGGCAACGTGACGCTGACCAACGCGGTCGGCACCGGCGTGTCCGACGACAAAGCCGTGTACAGCTACATGCCGGACATCGTGAAGTTCTATACAGGCGAAGAACCCATCCTGAAAAATGTGCCGACCCACCGTTGCCGCGAGCCGGAAGCCTTGAAGTATGTGCTCGACAATCTCGAGGAACTGGTGGTGAAGGAGGTCAACGGCTCAGGCGGCTACGGCATGCTGGTCGGCCCGCACGCCTCGAAAGCCCAGATCGAAACCTTCCGCAAGAAATTGAAGCACGAGCCTGAGGGCTTCATCGCCCAGCCAACTCTGGCGCTTTCAACCTGCCCCACCTTCGTGGCCTCCGGGGTAGCGCCGCGCCATGTCGATCTCAGGCCTTTCGTGCTCACCGGCTCTGACGCCATCCGGTGCGTGCCTGGCGGGCTGACACGTGTGGCGCTGAAAGACGGTTCGCTCGTGGTCAATTCCAGCCAGGGTGGAGGCACCAAGGACACATGGGTTCTTGATGATACAGGGTCAGGGCCAACCAGTCCGGCCCGGCAGGCCGGTGCATCCCAGTCCCAGCAGCAGGGGAGCAACTGAGCCATGCTGTCCCGCACCGCAGACAGTCTTTATTGGGTATCGCGCTATGTCGAACGCGCCGAGTATCTCGCGCGCATCCTCGAGGCGACGACGCGGCTGTCCAATCTGCCGTCAAGCTATGGCGGCGCGGCGTCAGAGTGGATCAGCGCCGTGAAAACCGCCGGCTGCGGCGAGATTTTCGATGAGCATCATCAGGTCGCGAATGAGGCAAATGTGCATCATTTCCTCTGCTTCAGCCCGGAAAACTCCTCGTCGATCAGCAACTGCATCGAAATGGCGCGTTCAAACGCACGGGCCGTCCGTACGGCGCTCACCTCCGAGATGTGGGATGCGCTGAACGGCGCCTGGCTGGAACTGAAGAAGTACGACGGCAAGAAACTGTCACGGGACGACTATGTCCGCTTCATCGAATTCGTGAAATCGCTGTCGCTGATTTTCGATGGCTCCGCCTACCGCACCATGCTGCGCTCCGATGCCTACTGGTTCTCGCGCCTCGGGGTCTATGTCGAGCGGGCCGACAACACGGCCCGCATCCTGGATGTGAAATACCATGTGCTGCTGCCGGAAACAGAAAGGGTTGGCGGCTCGCTCGACTATTTTCAGTGGACCACCATCCTGCGCGAGGTGTCGGCCCTGACCGCCTATCACTGGGTCTATCGCGAATCGATCAAGCCATGGCTGGTGGCGGACCTTTTGATCTTCAACCGGCAGATGCCGCGCTCCCTGGCCAGTTGCTACGAGAACATCAGCCGCTTTCTGGATGCCATCGGCGACTCATACAGCCGTCAAGGTGCCTCGCAGCGCATGGCGCGAAAAACGTTGAGCACACTCTCAAACCGCAAGATCGGTGAAATCTATGACAATGGCCTGCATGAATTCATCACCGATTTCATCAACGACAACAACCAGCTTGGCGCGACCATCTCGGAACAGTACCTTCTTTAAGACTTTGCCCGAGGCTCAGGACGTTGCGGATCAGAATTTCACACGAAACCACCTATTCCTATGAGCAGCCGGTGCGCTCGCTCATGCAGGCGCTGCGCGTCATGCCGCGCGACCATGAGGGGCAGGTCGTGGTCTCATGGCGGATCGAAGCATCGATAGACGGCCGGTTGCGCTCAACCGAGGACACCCATGGCAATCTTGTCCATATGTTTCAGGCAGAAGGGCCCTTCGACAGTATCACCATGAAGGTTGACGGCATCGTCGAGACACATGACACGACCGGGTTCGTGCGTGGCACCAAAGACAGACTGCCACCACAGGTCTATCTCCGGCAGACGCAGATCACTCAACCGGATGAAGGGCTGATCCTTTATGCGCGCAAGACTGCGCGGGCGGGCCAGACACATCTGGAACAGCTCCACGCCTTGCTGGATGGCCTCCATGGCGACATGGCCTTCATGACAGATGTCCGGGACAGCCCGGTCAGGGCTGCCGAAGCCTTTGCGCTGCGAAAAGGCACAGCCACCGACCTTGCTCACATCTTTTGCGCATCCGCCCGCGAACTGGGCGTGCCTTCGCGGCTGGTGGAAGGCTTTGACGCCTCGCGGACACGACAGGGCGGAATGGCTGCGCGACACGCCTGGGCTGAAGCTCATGTCGAAGGCTATGGCTGGATTGGTTTTGATCCCGCCCTCGGGCGCTGCCCGGCGGACAGCCATGTCCGGATTTCGGTGGGGCTTGACCATGCCGATGCTGCGCCGGTCAGGCTGTCCCGGGTGGGCGGAGGCCATGAAAAGGCTCATGTCGCGCTCGCCGTGATGGCCGTCGATCAATAAATTCCCGCCATTTTGAAAGATTTTCCGCGCGAATAACACACTCACCTGCACGTGCAGGGCAAGGCTGCGTTGCCCTGCGCGAAAATGGCTCAGCACAAGATTATGGCGTCATACGCGGAGAATCCCATCAATATGATCTTAAAGTCTTTCGTTCAAGACAGAATGGAGATCATTCAGGTGGGCAAACTTGTCGTTTATATCGCGTTCCTCAATCTTCGTCAGGCGTGCAACCCTGTGGATCGGGAGCATCATCGGATGCGTGATGCTTGTGATGACCCTCACCATCATCACCTTGGCCGAAGAAACAAACAGAACCGCCGCTCGCCAGCAAATGCACCGGTTGCAGATGGCCGTCGAAGGCGAGCTGAAAAAGGCCCGGATCGAACTGGCCCTTGTCGCATCAGGCCAACCCATGAAGACGGCCATCTTTGGCGGAAACGCAGGCATTGACCCGTTCTCTGAAAACCTTGAAGCGGCCTGGCTCTATTTCAATTTCGATGAAATCTACGCCATCGACAGGCGCAGGAATATTGTCACAGGTTCCGAACGCGGCGCACCGGCAGGCGCTCTGACTTTTGCCAGTCTCCAGCCCCTTGTGTCCCATCTGGTCGAAACGGTTGTTGGAAACCGTACAACGGAAAACCCCGACGACCAGCAGAAGTTGGCTTCCCCGGAATATGAAAACGTAAATGGCGCTTCGGGCTTGATTCCGTTCGGGAAGGGGCTGGCTGTCGCAGCCGTTGTTCCTTTCAACCCGGCACGGTCCGGGGCTGACGACAAGCACATTCTGATTGCTGTCCGAACGCTGGACAATGCGAAAGTCGCCGATCTCGGTCGGCGGCATGGGCTTGGCAAGGTGGCCTTCCTCGACACAGCACTGCCAGCACCGGTATTCTCCATTCCGGTTCCGGGCCCGAACGGAACGCAGATCGGGCATCTGGTCTGGGATCATTTCCGGCCCGGATCGGACATGCTTCCCAATTTGCTCATGATTGTGCTGGCAAGTGTGATCACCAT
>JANMHN010000354.1:0-6633 GCA_031375185.1 Allobosea sp.
GCCGCATCGAGCGCGGACGCATCCGTCCCGTCGATCCGGCCGCCGGGAAACGAGATCTGTCCAGAGTGGCTGCGCAGCGCTGCCGAGCGCCGGGTGAACAGCACGGTGGCGCCATCGGGGCGCAGGATGACAGGCACAAGCACGGCTGCCGGTTTCAGCAGCGCCTCGTCAGGCAGTTCGACACATCCAGATGGCGCGTTCTGGTTCTCGAGATCAAAATCAGAACGTGGACGATGGATGATGTCTCCAAAGGGCGGCACATCCTGCCGCAGCGCGGACGGAGCAATCTCGTGAAACTGCCGGATCAGTTCGGGACTCAACGCAAGTCCCCGATCAGATCGGCAGCCATGACGGGATGGAAGATGCCGCCCGCCGCTATGCCGAACATCTGCTGGCCATCATGTTGCCGGACATCTCCCAGCGCCAGCAGATCAAGGGTCAGCGCGCGTGTCAGCCGTGCCCAGAGGTTGCGGCGGACATGGACATATGGACGCACGCCATCTGCCTCGCCGATCTCGAACCTCAGAAAAGCGCTCCCTTCCAGCGTCACCAGGTCATCGACATTCGTGCGGAACGACAACCGGCGCGCATCACCCTCGCCATCGATGCCAAGCTCGACGGCCTGGAAGGGTGCGTCATCGACGGTGATGCCGACCTTCTCGGCAGGCGTGACCAGAAAATACTGTTCGTCCTCACGGATGAGCACGGAGGCAAACAGCTTCACCAGCGCAGGCCGCCCGATCGGCGTACCGAGATAGAACCACTGCCCGTCACGGGCGATCCGCATGTCGATATGGCCACAAAATGGAGGATTCCAACGCTCCACAGGCGGCAAGGCCCTCTGGTTGGGGCCGAGCGACTGCATCAGGCGCTCAAGCCCGCCGGTTTCGGCTTGGCTCGGTGCCGTGCTGACACCCTTGGTTGCAGCCGTGTCCTCTCTCGCCATTGTGATCCTGTTTCGGGTGATGCGCCTTGTCGTGGGGCGGTGTTGGTTCTCTACATAGTATCAATGAACAGCGTTGTGCAGTTGTCACGGGAAATGCAGGTCGCTTCGCTCATCTGCGGGTGCGCCGGACATGACACGCGCTGGTCGCGGCATCCTGGGTTTCTGGGGAGCGGCAACGCGCGGCGCTTGTCGCCAGCGCCATTTGCCCCCACTCTGCCTTATGTTGACCCTATGGCTCATGTCGCCCTGCCCCGTAATCAAAGGAGAGACGTCCGTTGAGTCCATCACCTGACAACATCGCACATGACGCGGTCGATTTCGAGAAAGCCGTGGCTGATGCAGCCCATGCGGCGCTTGATGCCATCGGCAAGGCGCGCACGGAAATCGGCAAGTCGATTTTCGGACAGGGCAATGTCGTGGACATGGCGCTGATCACGGTGCTGGCAGGGGGCCATGGCCTGCTTGTCGGCCTGCCTGGCCTTGCCAAGACACGCCTTGTCGAGACCATGGGCACCGTGCTGGGCATTACCGCCCGCCGCGTGCAGTTCACGCCGGACCTGATGCCGTCTGACATACTTGGCTCCGAAGTTCTGGATGAGACACCCGAAGGCCGCCGCCAGTTTCGCTTCGTCAAGGGGCCAATCTTCACCCAGCTTCTGATGGCCGACGAGATCAACCGCGCCTCGCCGCGCACGCAGTCCGCACTGCTGCAAGCCATGCAGGAGAACCACGTGACCATCGCTGGCGAGAGGCATGACCTGCCGCGGCCCTTCCATGTGCTGGCGACCCAGAATCCGATCGAGCAGGAAGGTACATATCCGCTGCCCGAAGCCCAGCTTGACCGCTTCCTGATGCAGATCGACGTCGGCTATCCGGACCGCGAGGCCGAGCGCCGCGTCCTGATCGAGACCACTGGCGCGGAGGCCGCCAAGCCCGTCGCTGCCATGACGGTCGAGCAGCTGCAGTCCGCCCAGCGCCTGGTGCGCCGCCTGCCTGTCGGCGACAGCGTGGTCGAGGCCATCCTCGATCTGGTCCGCGCCGCCCGCCCCGATGCCGATGACAAGGACATTGCTTCCAAACTTGCCTGGGGCGCAGGTCCGCGTGCCAGCCAGTCGCTTGCACTGGCCGTTCGCGCGCGCGCTTTGCTGCAGGGAAGGCTCGCACCATCTGTCGATGATGTGGCGGCGCTGGCAGCTCCCATCCTGAAACACCGGATCGCGCTGACGTTCGGCGCGCGGGCCGATGGCGAAACCGTTGACGGGGTGATTGGCCGCCTTGTCGGCAAGCTGGGCTGACGGCCAGGCGCATGGTGAAGACCACCGTCCTTTCAGGCGCACAGCGCACACCGGGCGCAGAGGACAGCGAGCAGGGCCTCGCCCTGTCTCACCGGCTGCCCCGCATCGCGCTGGAAGCAAGGCGCGTGTCCGCTTTCGTCAATGGCGTACATGGCCGGCGCAAGTCGGGTCCGGGCGAGACCTTCTGGCAATACCGCATGCTGATGGCCGGCGAATCCTCAACCGGTGTCGACTGGCGGCGTTCGGCGCGTGACAACAAGCTCTACATCCGCGAACGCGAATGCGAGGCCTCGCACACCATCTGGATGTGGACAGATCGCTCCGCCTCGATGGGATTTGCCTCATCGCTGGCGCAGACCTCGAAGGTTGACCGCGCACTGGTGCTGGCGCTGGCACTGGCCGACGCGCTGGTGGATGGCGGCGAACGTGTCGGGCTTCTGGGCCTCACACGGCCCCTTGCATCGCGCCGGATCGTCGAAAAGCTGGTGGAGTTCATCGCCGATGACAAGGCTGGCCTCACCGC
This sequence comes from Allobosea sp., assembly GCA_031375185.1. GTDB lineage: Bacteria > Pseudomonadota > Alphaproteobacteria > Rhizobiales > Beijerinckiaceae > Allobosea. Next base: position 2,765 of record JANMHN010000354.1, read on the forward strand.
CGACCTGCCGCCGGCCCGCGCCATCGGCAGGCTTGACGAGGCCGTGCTCATCAGCGACTGGCTGACCCCGCTTGACAAGGTCATGGCGGCCCTCGGCGTGATCGGCGCAGGCGGCGGACGTGGCCATCTGGTCATGATCGTGGACCCGGTGGAAGAGACCTTCCCGTTTGCCGGACAGGCCGAACTGCTCGATCTCGAAAGTGATCTGAGGCTCGATGTCGGTGACGCAAACGCCTGGGGCAACGACTACCGCATCAGGATCGCCGCCCACCGCGAGGCCATTTCGGCGGCCTGCCGCAAGTTGGGATGGACTTTCACATTGCACCACACGGACCGCAACGCCAGCGAGGCGGCCTTGAGGATCGCCGGGCTGATCAGTTCGGCGCGTGACATGAGAGCGGCATGAGGGAGATGCGCTGATGCTGGGCCTGCCACTTGCCTTTGCAGCACCGGTCGTGTTGTCGGCGCTCGTCGCGCTGCCCGTGCTGTGGTGGCTGTTGCGGGTCACGCCTCCGCGCCCGCAGCGCATTGCTTTCCCGCCGCTGAAGCTGATGGCGGACCTTCTGCCCAAGCGGGAAACACCGGCCCGCACGCCATGGTGGCTGCTCGCCTTGCGGATGCTGATTGCCGCACTGGCGATCCTGGCGGTGGCAGGCCCTGTGCTGAACCCTCAACAGTCCGCCGAGGGCAGCCGCAAGGATCCACTCGTCGTGCTGCTGGACAATGGCGCGCCCGCAGCCCGTGACTGGCCCCAGCGGCTGGCGCTGGCCGAAAGCCTGCTCGCTGCGGCTGGCCGCGAAGGCCGTGCGGTTGCTCTGGCGGGATTGGCCGAGGCACCTGCACAGATCGCGTTGATCACGCCTGCGGAAGCGGAAGAGCGTCTCAGGGCGCTGCCATTGAGGCCGCACATGCCGGATCGCCGCCTGCACCTGAATGATCTTCAATCCTTGTTGACGGTCGCACCGGCTGCCGACATCGCCTGGATCACCGACGGGGTCAGGATCGAGGCCGATGACACCTTTGCACAAAGGCTCAAGGACATGGCCCGTGCAGGCCGCGTGACCGCCCATGCGGCGACCGCGCAGAACAAGCTGTTTCTCACCGACATCGAAAATCTTGCCAACGCGCTCACGGTCCGGATCGTGCGGGCCGAAGCGGGCGCGCCGTCCACCGTGAATGTCCGCGCCAGCGACCAGCGCGGCATCGTCATCGGCGAAACCCAGGCCCTGCTTGGAGGCGAGGCACGTGAAGTCACGGCCACTTTCCAGCTCCCCATCGAGGTCCGCAACGCCGTGACCCGCATCGAGATCGTGGGCGAGCGTTCGGCGGGTTCGGTGCTGCTCGTCGATGACAGTGCCAAACGCCGCCGCGTCGGGCTTGTGACGGGCGTGACCGCAGACTTGGCGCAGCCGCTTTTGTCACCCACGTATTACCTGTCACGCGCACTGGCGCCATTCGCCGACATCCGCGAACCGAGGGCCGGGATTTCCGATCCGATCGGCCAGTTGCTCGACCAGAATCTCTCTGTCCTGATGCTGGCCGATGTGGGCGGGCTGGACAAGGACACCAGCGAGCGCATCAGCGCCTTCATGCAGCGCGGCGGCGTGCTGGTCCGGTTTGCCGGCCCGCGCCTGGCCACGGCTGGCGACGACCTGACACCCGTGCGCCTGCGCCGGGGTGGCCGCAGCCTTGGCGGAGCCTTGTCCTGGGATGCGCCGAAGACACTTGCGCCGTTCTCGCGGGAAGGCCCCTTTGCCGACCTCACCATCCGCGAGGAGGTCACGGTGACCCGCCAGATCCTTGCCGAACCTGATGGTGAACTCTCCCGCAAGGTCTGGGCCTCGCTGGCAGACGGCACACCCATCGTCACCGCCGAACGGCGCGGGCTGGGCCTTGTCGTGCTCTTCCATGTCACGGCGGACACCACCTGGTCGAGCTTGCCGCTGTCAGGCCTTTTCGTGGACATGCTGAAGCGGATCGTGGCCCTGTCGGGCACGGCAGCCACCGATACGGGTCAGGCCGGGGAAGCGCGGGTCGAAACCGTCTCCCCCGTGACCGTCCTCGATGGACAGGGCGTGTTCCGCGCGCCTCCCGCCACCGCACGGCCAGTGCCGCGCACCTATGCCGACCGCGCCGTGCAGGCTCATCCGCCCGGCTTTTATGGTCCGCGCGGCGCTGTCCTGGCCATCAACACCCTCAAATCCGGTGATCGGCCTGCCACCATCGACTTTGCTGCGTCTGGCATCACGACACGGCTGATCGAGGCGGGCAAGACGCGCGACCTGCGCCCGCTGCTCCTGGTGCTGGCCCTGCTTTTGCTGGCCCTCGACACTGCCGCGACACTCATGCTTGGCGGACGCCTGAAGGGCGGCAGGCTCGGCGGCCCTGGCCGTGCAAGACCGGCTGCAACCGCTGCCCTGCTGGCCATCATGGCCATTGCCGGCATCGTTTTGCCACGGCCTGCACTGGCACAGAGCGCACCATCGCAAGACATGACCGCTCCCGTTCCGCGTGAACAGGTTGCCGCGGCCTCTGCCACGCGCCTCGCCTTCGTCGTCAGCGGTGACCGCAGGGTCGACGACACCAGCAAGGCCGGGCTTGAAGGTCTGACAACGGCGCTGTCGGCCCGCACGGCGCTTGAAGCGGGTGAGCCGGTCGGGGTTGACCCGTCGAAAGACGAGCTTGGCCTTTATCCCATCCTTTATTGGCCCATCGTGGCCGGAAAACCGCTGCCGGCTGCCGACACGATGCGGCGGCTCGATGCCTTCATGAAAGGCGGCGGCTTCGTCATCTTCGACACCCGCGATGCCGATGCCCAAAGGCCCGGTCGCACGACGCCCGGAAGCGAATACCTGCGCCAGATGCTTGCCATCGTCGATGTGCCGGAACTCGAAGTGGTGCCGCGCGACCATGTGCTGACCAAGACCTTCTATCTGATCGAGGGTTTTCCGGGCCGCTATGACCGCGGAGAAACCTGGGTTGAAGTCCTGCCGCCACCCGGCCCTGATGGCCGCGGCCCGGCCCGCGCCAGTGACGGTGTTTCGCCGATTGTGATCACCTCGAATGATCTCGCGGCTGCATGGGCCACCGACAGGCGCGGCGGCGCGCTGTTTCCGCTTCAGGGATCAAGCCCGCGCCAGCGCGAACTGTCCCTGCGCGGCGGCGTCAACCTTGTGATGTATGCGCTGACCGGCAACTACAAGGCCGACCAGGTGCATGTGCCCGCGCTTCTCGAACGGCTGGGGCAGTGAACGATGTATAGCATCAACCTCTCGCCCATGGTTCCACTCTGGCTGCTGGCGGGGCTTGCGGTTGTCGTCATCCTCGCGGCCATCGCGGCTGTCTATTACCAGCGCGGACGCGGCGTGCTGCGCGCCGTGGCGCTGCTGGCGGTGCTCGCGGCCCTCGCTGATCCCTCACTGGTCCATGAGGAGCGCGAGCCGGTCAAGGATGTGGTCGCCGTCGTCATCGACCGTTCGGGTTCAAACCGCTTGGCGGACCGCGCCGAACAGACGCAAGCCGCCCGCGCCGCCATCGAGCGGCAGCTTGCCAGCATTCCGCAGGTCGAGCCGCGCTTCGTCGAAGTGGGTGATGGCGATGGCGCAAATGACGGCACACGCCTGTTCGAGGCCTTGAACGCAACCCTTGCCGATGTACCTGCCGAGCGCGTGGCAGGCGCGCTCTTCATCACTGACGGCATCGTCCATGACATGCCCGCAGCCGCGCAGGCGCTGGGCCTGAAAGCGCCCCTGCATGCCATGATCACCGGGCGCGAGGCCGAAACCGACCGGCGCGTGACCCTGCTGGACAGCCCGCGCTTCGGCATCGTCGGCAAGAACGTCACCATCAAGCTCAGGATCGACGAAAAG
>JANMHN010000385.1:0-5890 GCA_031375185.1 Allobosea sp.
GCACGGCCGTTTGCCGTGCCTGTCGAACTGCCTTTGGCGCGGGCCGCTGATCAGCCGCTCCTGCATCTGGCAACCTTTGCAAGGCCCTGGCCCGGCGCTCTTGACCTGCTGCGCTCAACCGATGGCGTGGTCTTCACGAGCGCCGGGAGCGTCGACCGGCCTGCGCTGATCGGCACGCTGCTGACGCCGCTGCCGCCCGGACCCCTCTGGCGCTGGGATGGACATCCCGGCATCGACATCCGCATCGAGGCCGGCATGCTGCAAAGCGTCAGCGATGGCGCTGCGCTCTCGGGCCTCAACAGCTTTGCCGTGCAAGGCCCCGACGGGCTGTGGGAGGTGCTGACGGCCGCGTCCGCAGAGCTGATCGGCCCTTCCAGCTACCGGTTGACGCGGCTTGTTCGGGGGCTTGGCGGGTCCGAGATCACGGCGTTGCGCGCCGCGCCTGCCGGCTCGCGGCTTCTTGGCGTGGACGAGGCGCTTGTCGTGTTGACCTCCGATCTCGCCGATCTGGGCCGCAGCATCCGCTACCGTGTCGTGCCGCCCGGAATTGATGCTGCCGACCCTGCTGCGGTGGGCCTTTCGGCCAGCGCCAGCGGGCTTGCGCTTAAACCCCTGTCGCCGGTCCATGTCAGGGCACGGCGCACGCCATCCGGCATCGAGATCACCTGGATACGGCGCAGCCGCATCGGCGGAGACAACTGGGAATTGGCCGATCCCCCACTTGGTGAGGCACGTGAAGCCTATGTGTTGACACTTTATGCCGGAGCCATCGCCGTTCGCACGCTCGAGGTGCAGACACCATCATTCAGCTATTCGGTGGCAGGCGAGATCGCGGATTTCGGCAGCGCGCAGACCGTGCTGGACATTGCCGTTGCGCAGGTCAGCGACGTTGTCGGGCAAGGCGATGCGCGGCGCGGACTGGTTCCGGTCCGGTAATCACAGAACACTGAAACCCTGAAGGAGGCTGGCCATGGCCCGCGAGAACTTTGCATCGGCGCTTGACCTGATTTTCAGGCATGAGGGCGGCTATGTCGATCATCCGCTCGACCCCGGCGGGGCGACGCATTTCGGCATCACGCGCGGCACGCTGGCCCAGGTGCGCGGGCGGCCTGTGTCCAGGGCCGAGGTCATGGCCCTGGGCAAGCGCGAGGCAGGTGACATCTACCGTACGCGCTACTGGAATGCTGTGAAGGCAGATGAGCTTCCCGCCGGCATCGACCTTGCGGTGTTCGACGCCGCCGTCAATTCAGGCCCGGCGCGCGCTGTCCGCTGGCTCCAGGCCGCGCTCGGACTGCCCTTGGACGGCATGATGGGTCCGCTCACCCTTTCCGAGGCGGCGCGGGCGAACGGCCCAGACCTTGTTTCTGCCTACACCAGGATCCGCCTGCAATTCCTGCAGCGCCTCACGACCTGGCGCACGTTCGGGCGCGGCTGGTCGCGGCGTGTGCGCGAAACCGAAGCCGCAGCCCTGGCACTGGCCGGGCAAGGGCGCGGCATCTCCATCAACACCCGGCGAAAGGACATCTCCACCGTGCATGACACCAAGAATCTCCTGACCTCGAAAACGCTCTGGTCCAACCTCATCGGCCTTGGCGCAATCATGCTGTCCCTCTTCGGCATCGACGCCAGCAGCATTGACAGCGACGGCCTCTCACAGGCCATTCCGCAGGCGGTCGCGGCCCTGAGCTTCATTGCCTCGACACTGTTCCGCGTCAGCGCCACCAAACGCCTCGCGCTGTCGTGATCGGCTGGCCGGGGCAAGGATGCCTCCTGCACCCCGGCCATTCATGGCCAGTTCAGCGATGGTTCACTATCGCACGTCCATGTGTACCTTCCGCTTTTTCTGCATGTGCGGCGTTTTGCTGACATGTCTGCTTTCGGCGCCACGCGTCGAGGCACAGACGCCAGGCGCGTGTCTGTCCAGCGAGCAGATGCGCGAGGCGATCTTTGCCGGGCATGCCGTGCCTGCCACGGCTGCGACCCGCGCGGCGCGTGACGCGTCAGCAGGTGACGTCGTCCGTGTGCGCCTGTGCCGGGAAAATGACAACCTGATCTACCGTATCACCATGCTGCAACGCGATGGCCGTGTCGGCCACGTGACGATCGACGGCAGTTCGGGCAAGGTCTCTGACGTGCGCTGACGCACGCTTGCGATTCTGCCGGATTTGGAGGACTGCCACTTGCGACTTCTGGTTGTCGAGGATGACAAGGATCTCAACCGTCAGATCGTGACGGCGCTCGAGCAGGCTGGATATGCCGTCGATCGTGCCTTTGATGGCGAGGATGGCGGCTTTCTCGGCGAGACCGAACCCTACGACGCCATTGTGCTCGACCTCGGCCTGCCCATGGTCGACGGTGTCACGGTGCTGCAGCAATGGTGGCGCGCCGGCAAGACCATGCCGGTGCTGATCCTGACCGCGCGGGACCGCTGGAGCGACAAGGTCGCCGCCTTCGATGCCGGAGCGGATGACTATGTGGTCAAGCCGTTCCATGTCGAGGAACTGCTGGCCAGGGTCCGGGCGCTGCTGCGCCGTGCCGCGGGCCATGCCACAAGCGAGATCGCCTGCGGTCCGGTGCGCGTCGACACCCGCGCCAGCCGGGTGCTGGTCGATGGCAACCCGGTCAAGCTCACCTCGCATGAATACCGCCTTCTGGCCTATCTGATGCACCATCAGGGCCGGGTGGTCTCGCGCGGCGAATTGGTCGAGCATCTGTATGATCAGGACTTCGACCGCGATTCGAACACCATCGAGGTGTTCGTCGGACGCCTGCGCAAGAAGCTCGGCGTCGAAGTCATCCAGACCATCCGCGGGCTCGGCTATGTCCTTGCCGCGCCCGGTTCGCGCTGATTTCAGAAGGAACAGGGCGTATGCGGCTGCCACTGAGCCTGACGCAGCCATCGCTGTCCGGACGGCTGATCTTTCTGGCGGCGCTGTGGTCATTCATCATTCTGCTGACCGCAGGACTGATCCTTTATGCTTTGCAGCGGCAGGTGACGGAACGCGGCTTCGACGAGCGCCTTGGCGTCTACGTCAAGGAGATCGTGGCCGATCTCGCCGCTCCCGCCGACAATGACCGCCAGCAGATCGGCGATCTGGGCGAGCCGCGCTTCGATCTGCCGATGTCTGGCTGGTACTGGCAGGTGGCGCGCACCGATTCCGAGAAGCCCGTGATCCGCGCCTCGCGCTCGCTGATCGGCGGGCAACTTGCAAAACTCGAGGATGTCGGTGCCGAGGAAAGCCGCGGTGTGCGCAAGGGCTATGTGATCGGCCCTGATGATCGCCGCCTGCGTCAGTTCGAGCGCCGCATCGATGCCGGGGAAGATGGCCGCTACACCATCGCCGTGTCTGCCCCCGCCGATGAAATCCTTGATGACATTCGTGATTTCAGGATTGCACTGACCATCACCTTCGGCTTGCTGTTCGTGGCGCTGATTGTCTCCACCCTGCTGCAGGTGCGCCTTGGACTTGCGCCTCTGGCACGGCTCAGGCATTCCGTCGGTGATGTGCGTGTCGGGTCGGCCAGCCGCATCGATGGTGATTATCCGCCCGATCTGCAACCGCTGGCGGGCGAACTCAACCAGCTCATCGAGTCCAACCGAGAGATTCTCGACCGTGCCCGCACCCATGTCGGCAATCTTGCACATGCTTTGAAAACGCCGCTCAGCGTCATCGTCAACGAGGCGGATGCCAGCCCCGGCCCTCTGGCATCCAAAGTCAACGAACAGGCCACGGTCATGCGCGACCAGGTCAATTACTACCTTGACCGTGCCCGTGCTGCTGCGCTGTCAGGAGCCCTGGGCGGTGTCTGCGATGTGGCGGCTTCGCTGGACGGCCTGGTCCGCACCTTCGAGAAGATCTACCGCCAGAAAGACATTACCTCGACCGTCACGGTCGAGACCGCGCTCCGGTTTCGTGGCGAGAAACAGGATCTGGAGGAGATGCTCGGCAATCTGCTCGACAACGCCTTCAAATGGACCGATGACGAGGTGGCCGTCACGGTCAGGGGTTTCGAGCAGGATGCGCGGCAACTGCTGCGCATCGTGGTGGATGACAACGGGCCGGGCCTGCCTGACAGCGCCCGCGCGGAGGTTCTCAGGCGCGGACGGCGGCTTGATGAATCAAAGCCCGGTTCAGGGCTCGGCCTGTCCATCGTCGTCGATCTGGCCAAGCTCTATGGCGGGAATCTGGCCCTGGATGCCTCGCAAAGCGGTGGTCTGCGCGCGGTTCTCGTGCTTCCGGCTGTTTGAAGTCCATGTCCAATCGTGCAAACATCATCGGGCAACCGGGTGTGACCATGTTTCTGATCAGCCAAGTCATGTCTGCCATCAGCCGCAAGCTGGGTCTGGCGCTTCCTGCTTTGGGTCTGGCTGCCTGCATGTCCTCACCTGCGCCTGCTCCCCTTGCAGCCTTGCCATCTGATGCGCCGCGCCCGGTGACAGGCTGGCTTGCCGGTCCTGCTGCGGAGGGCCTTGACCCCATGGATCGTGACCGCGCCTTCGCGGCGCAGATTTCGGCGGCTGAAACCGGCCGCCGTGCCTCCTGGCGCAGCGCAAAGGGCCATTTTGGCTTTGTCGAGCCAGGCGCAGAAGCGGCTGGCGCGCCGGGTGTTTGCCGTCCGTTCAGCCACACCATCTACATCGATGGCCGGGCGCAGCGCGGCACGGGCACGGCCTGCCGCAGCGCGGCGGGCATATGGGATGTCGTGAGTTGACCGCATCGCCGTGGTCTGCCGTCGCGCGTGACGGTTTGTCGCCTGTCTGGCGGATGCTGGCAGCGTCAATCCGCTGTAGAAGACCGCCATGCTGATCTGGTTAATCTTTGCTATCGTGACGGGTGTGGTCATGCTTGCGGTGTTGACGCCGCTGGGGCGCACGTCCGTGCGTCCTATTGCCAGCGCGGACGCACGTGCCATGTACGATGCGCAGCTTTCGGACATCGCGCGCGATCTTGACCGAGGCGTGATCGCTCCTGCTGAGGCCGAACTGGCCCGTGCCGAAATCGCCCGCCGGCTGATCGTCGCCTCGAAGCACAGCGACGACACCGTGGATACGGTTGGCGAGGCCACTTACAGGCGCAGGCGGGCGGCATCCGCGATCATCCTGTCGACCATTCCGCTGGTGGCGCTCTCGCTGTATGGCGCGAAAGGCTCGCCGCATTTGCCTGCACTTCCTCTGGCCGCGCGCATGTCGGGCGATCCGGCCACCATGGACATGGCAGTCGCCCTGTCCCGCGTGGAAAACCATCTCCAGCTCAATCCCAGCGACGGCAAGGGGTGGGAAATCCTGGCGCCGATCTATCTGCGCACAGGCAGGTATGATGATGCTGTCAGGGCCTATGCCAATGCCGCTACCCATCTCGGCCCCACCATGGAGCGGCTGGTGGATGTGGGTGAAGCACGTTTTCTGGCCGCTGGTGGGGTCGTGACGGCCGAGGCCCGCGCCGTGTTCGAAGAAGCCCGCAAGCTGGCGCCGCTTAGCCCCAAGGGCTTGTTCTATCTGGCTATCGCCCGTGAACTGGATGGCGACATGGTCGGCGCGGTCGCAGATCTCAAGGCCCTGCTGATGTCCGCTCCCGCGGGTGCTGAATGGGCACCGATGGTGGCCGACAGGCTGGCGCAGGTTGAAGGCAGGCCGCAGGCCATGCCCCAAGCAATGCCCCAGGACCGCATGGCTGCCATCCGCGGCATGGTCGATGGGCTGGCGGCCCGGCTTGCCGCACAAGGTGGTAGTGCCGAGGAATGGGGCCGCCTCGTGCGTGCCCGCGCTGTTCTGGGAGAAAAGGCGCTGGCCGAGGAGGCGCTTGCCGGTGCCCGCAAGGCCCTTGCCGCGGACGCGCCCGGTCTTGCCGGTGTCGAGGCGACGGCGCGCGAGAGCGGCATCGAGGTGCGC
>JANMHN010000415.1:0-4321 GCA_031375185.1 Allobosea sp.
CCGGTTTGTCATTCTGGAGTTCGTGCAACATCCTTGCCTCCCTGGCAGTCTGATTTGCCCAACCCCAGACGGAATGCGCTCCCAGAACGTGGCTTATTCATGCCCGGTCACGGAAAAGACGCTTTGGCCTTTCTTTTGGCACGTTGCTGAGAAAGTCCCGACCACGGTGTCATTCACGGCCGTAGCGAAGTGCAGGGGAAGTAAATCCAGCCTTTTCCCCGCAGAATTGATGGAATATCCGGCATTGTGGATCCCCTTCCCTCGCCTGCGGCTCGCCGGGGATGACACCGATGGACTTTTTCAGCAGCCTGTCAGGGCACGTTGGCGGCTTCACAGATCGAAACTGAGCTGCTTTTTCGCGGTTTCGGCCTTTCCGGCCCTCACGGCGCGGGTCTGTGCCGGGTTGTCATCCCCAGGCGGGCGCTTCCGCGAGCCGTGCTTGGTGTAGACAGCCTTGGCGGTCTGGCGGAAACCTTCGCCATTGCGCACGACCGTCAGCCTGTCCCGCGCAGCGCGGGCTGCCTCGACATGGTCGACGATGTGGGCCGGATAGCTCTCGCCAAGCACGACACCGGCACTTGCCAATGTATTGGCATCGAGCTTCCACGGCGTATGGATGGCAGCAACGGTGAGCCGCGCAAGCTCGGGCAGCCATTGCCGGATGAACACGCCATCAGGATCCTGATCGAGCGACTGTTTCACAGGGTTGTAGATCCGCGGCGTATTGATGCCGGTCTGGCCGGACTGCATCTGCACCTGTGGCCAGTGGATGCCGGGTTCGTAATCGGTGAACAGGCGGGCCAGCCGTGTGCCTGACACGCGCCAGTCCAGCGCCAGATGATAGCTGGCGAAGGACTGCAGCATCGCCCGCATGCGGAAGTTGATCCAGCCTGTCGCGATGAGCGAGCGCATGCAGGCATCGACGAATGGAAAGCCGGTGCGGCCCGAGATCCAGGCTTCCAGCACGGGGTCATCCTGCATCGTCACCAGCCGATGCGCCTCGAAAGCCCGGTGAACGGCGCGGTGCTCGATTTCCGGCTCGCTTTCGAGCTTCTGAATGAAATGGCAATGCCAATGCAGCCTGGCGACCAGCGCGTCGATGGCTTTCAGAGGAATGGCACGTTCGGCCATGGGCAATGCGTTTGCCATGGCACGCTCGCGGTAGGCGCGCTGCACCACCTCACGCATGGACACGGACCCGACCGACAGATGCGCGGACAGGCGTGAGCAGGTCTCGGGCGCCGTCAGCGGGCTGGACATGGCACGCTGGTAGGTCTTTCCCCGGCCAGCATAGAAACTGTCCATGAGCGCCAGCGCGTGGCTGCGGCCCGGCGCCTGCAACATCGTGAGGCCATCGTCTTCAAGACAGAGGCTGGCCGCATCGGGCCAGGGGCCTGATTCCAGTCCCTGCACCGGCCTGATCACATCGGGCTCCGGTGTCACCGGTTCGGCCATTCGGCGGTCGAATTGCGCTGCCCAGCCATTCCGGTTGAGCTTGCCGCGCTTGACCCCGAACTGCGGAAACTCGCTCCATGGCACATGAGCTTCGCGGCAGAAGACCTTGACCGCCTTATCCCGCTCATACGTCCATCCGTTGCCGGTTTCCTCGTGCGACCACAGGGCTTCGATGCCATGCTCCTGATGGATGCTCCGCAAGACATCGATCACATTGCCGGTGCGGACGACCAGAGGCGCGCCAAGGCGCTGCAACGCGCCACTGAGATCACCCAGCGCCCCTTGCAGAAACAGCCACTGACGCCTCGACGTGTCAGGTTGTGTCCAGTACTCAGGCTCGACCACATAAAGAGGCAGCACTGGCCCGAGCATGGCAGCCTTATGCAAGGGTCGATGGTCCTGCGTCCTGAGGTCACGTTTGAACCAGACAACCTGAACCATTCGAGAGTTCGCTCCGTAAACTTATGCAGAGACATTCGTCATCTGAATCAAAGGCCGATCCTAAATGTCTGATACCACAATCATCGTCGGCGGGGCCGGCGGCATCGGTTCGGCCCTCGCGCGGCGCATGGTCGCGGCGGGCAAACCGGTTCACCTGATCGGGCGCGATGCGGCGAAGCTGGCTGCCATCGCTGGCGAACTGGGTGCTTCCAGCGCCGTGGCGGACGTGCTGGATGGCGCGGCACTGAAAGCTGCCGTCGAGGTTGCTGGCGGAGCCGCTGGCGGGCTTGCCTACTGTGTCGGCTCGATCAATCTCAAGCCCGTTGCACGGCTGACCGATGCGGATTTCGAGATGGATTTCAGGCTCAATGCGCTCGGGGCCGTCCGCGCTGTGCAGGCGGCCTTGCCTGCACTGAAGGCTGCGGACGGCACACCATCCATCCTGCTGTTCTCGACGGTTGCGGTTGCACAGGGGTTCACGGCCCATGCCTCCGTCGCCATGGCAAAAGGCGCGGTCGAAGGGCTGACCGTTGCGCTGGGCGCCGAGCTTGCGCCCAAGATCCGGGTCAACTGCATCGCCCCCTCCCTCACCCGCACCCCGCTCGCCAAGGCGCTGACCGGCAACGAGCAGATGGCGACCGCTATCGGCCAGATGCACGCGCTGCAACGGCTTGGCGAGGCGGATGACATCGCCGCCATGGGCGCATTCCTCATGTCCGCCGATGCGGGCTGGATCACTGGCCAGATCATCGGGGTCGATGGCGGCCGCTCGATGCTGCGAACGAAGGGTTGACGGCCTTGGCGAAGATGGTCCGCAAGGGCGACCTGGCCACGAAGATGTGCGAGGCCTGTAATCGCCCCTTCGCCTGGCGCAAGAAATGGGAAAAGGTCTGGGACGAGGTGAAGACCTGTTCCGACCGTTGCAAGGATGACCTCAGGCACCAACGCCGGGCATCAAGGCCGGCATCATGAGCGTGTCAGCATGAGCACCTTGCGTTTCGTACTGGGCGACCAGCTCAGCCATGACCTCGCCAGCCTGCGCGACATCGACAAGGCACATGACGTGGTGCTCATGGTCGAGGTGCATGACGAAACCACCTATGTGCCGCACCACAAGCAGAAGATCGTCTTGATCCTTTCGGCCATGCGCCATTTTGCCGAAGAGTTGCGGGCGAAAGGCATCAAGGTCGATTATGTGAAACTGGATGACGAGGCCAATACCGGCTCGTTTGCCGGCGAGCTTGCCCGCGCCATCCAGCGCCACAAGCCAGCGCGCATCATGGTGACGGAACCGGGAGAATGGCGCGTCCTGGCTGACATGCGAAGCTGGGAGGACCGGTTCGGCATGCCGGTCGAGATTCGGAATGATGACCGTTTTTATGCCAGCCGCACGCGGTTCCTGCTCTGGGCAGAAGGCCGCAAATCATTCCGCATGGAGTTCTTCTATCGCGAGATGCGCCGCGAACATGCCGTGCTGATGGAGGACGACGAACCTCAAGGCGGGCAGTGGAACTTCGATCACGACAACCGCAAAAGCCTGCCTGCAAAACTCAAGCCGCCAAAGCGCGCCCGTTTTGCGCCGGACGCGACCACGCAAGAGGTCATGGCACTGGTCGGGGCGCGGTTTGCCTCCCATTTCGGCGATCTCGATTCCTTCGGCTGGGCTGTGACACGCACCGATGCCCTTGAGGCGCTTGATCATTTCATCACGGTCTGCCTGCCGCAGTTCGGTGATTATCAGGATGCGATGAAGACGGGCGAGCCCTTCCTGTTTCACTCCATCATCTCGCCTTATCTCAACACAGGCCTGTTGACGGCGCGCGAGGTCTGCGCCCGCGCCGAGGCGGAATGGCGAGCGGGCCGCGCGCCGCTGAATGCGGTCGAAGGCTTCATCCGGCAGATCCTGGGCTGGCGCGAATATGTGCGCGGCATCTACTGGCTGAAGATGCCGGACTATGCGGCCACCAACGCGCTGGATGCCCAGCGCCCCTTGCCGTGGTTCTACTGGTCTGGCGAGACGGCGCTCAACTGCCTGGCGCAGTCCATCGGCGACATCCGCCAGAACGCCTATGGCCACCATATTCAGCGGCTGATGGTGACGGGCAACTTCGCCTTGCTCGCCGGGATCAGGCCTGCCGAGATCGAGGCCTGGTATCTGGCGGTCTATATCGACGCCTATGAGTGGGTCGAACTGCCCAACGTGCATGGCATGGTCATGTTCGCGGATGACGGTCTTCTTGCATCGAAGCCCTATGCGGCGTCGGGTGCCTATATCGACAGGATGTCGGACTACTGCGCGGGCTGCGCCTATGATCCTGCCATCAAGGCCGGGCCGAAAGCCTGTCCGTTCAACTACCTGTACTGGAATTTTCTGATCGAGAATCAAGGCAAGCTGGGGCGAAATCCGCGTATGGCGATGCCCTAC
>JANMHN010000447.1:0-5514 GCA_031375185.1 Allobosea sp.
GGCAAGGACCACACGCTTGTTACCCTGTCGTCCTATCAGGACGAGTGGCGTCTCAAGCGGCAGCGAAGCGCCGTGCAATTCCAGTCCGAACTGGCCTCGTCTGAACCGGTCGGTCGGCCAGGTCGGAAGATAGAGCGAGACAATCCGGGGTTGAGATGACCTCCGTCTCGCTAACGGCGCCAGGAATGGCGAGATAACCCTGGACATCACACGCCTCCACAACAAAATCAGCACATTCCCCGGCCCGGCAGCGCATCAGTTCCAGTTGCCAGCGGGCGCGCCCGACGCCTGGAACCGGCATCGGCGATGAAGGCAGAGCCGTCACCCGCCAGCGCGTCACCGAGGCTGTCGGCTGGCCAAAATCCGCCGCTTCCGTTTGTCGTCGCCAGCGCCGGATGGCGAGGCCGATGGAGCCGGAACTCTCCGCCGCCAGTTGCAGACGCCGCGAGGCCGTCATCGACAGCCGCGCCACTTCGCCCACGACGGCACCGAGACCGCCATGGCGCAGGCCTTCCTCGAAACAGGCCAGCACCGTCTTTTCGTCGCCTGCCTCGACATAGATGACCCGGTCCGGGGCCAGACCGACCTGCGCCAGGGCAGGCGCGAAGAGATCGGCTTTGGTCACGCACCACAGCACCTTGCCGGTGGTGCGCGCTGCGACGCCGGCGGCGAACAGGGCCGCCGCAGCCCCGTGGATCGTCCCCTCGCCGCCGCCCGCCATCTCATGCAGGCAGCCCAGCGCCAGTCCGCCCTGGGGCAGGTGCCGGTCGATTGTGCTGACGCCGAACGGCAGTATGGCATGTTCACGCGCCGATCCGGTCTCCAGGCGCTGGATGCGGGCGCGGAGGTCGTCGATGACGGGCGAGGAAACAGCTGCACGCATAGCCTTCAAATGGCACCATGATGATTTTAAGTTCCTGTTTTGTTCCATAGACCGCGCAAGAGTCAACGGACAAGATTCCCATGGTGGGCGCGTAAGGCGTCTCAAATCGCGCGATGCCATTGAGATATTGCGTGAAAACAGGTCTCAAGATTCTTTGCCGCACCATGGGACAATGGATCGCCAGCAGCGTTATGGACGATACAATCCGCAGATCTGAGGCTTGGACAATCTGCTCATGTGTAACCTTTATTCGATAACCAAAAGCCAGCAGGCAATCCGGGAACTCAGCAGAGCCATGATCGACCGCACCGGCAATCTGGCGGCCATGCCTGGCGTGTTCCCGGACTACTCAGCGCCGATCGTGCGCAATGGACCCGAGGGCCGTGAACTGGTTTTGGCGCGCTGGGGCATGCCTTCGCCAGCCTTTGCCCTGAAGGGCCGGAATTCTGATCCAGGCATCACCAATGTCAGGAATGTGGCCTCGCCCCATTGGCGGCGCTGGCTTGGGCCAGAACACCGCTGCCTTGTGCCCTTCACCAGCTTTTCCGAGAACGAGGCCTTGCCGGATCGCACGCATCCGCCGGTGTGGTTCGCGCTTGGCGAGAACCGCCCCCTCGCCTTCTTCGCCGGGATCTGGACCAATTGGACATCTGTGCGCAAGGTCCGCGAAGGCGAAACCAGCAATGATCTCTTCGCCTTTCTCACGACCAAACCAAATGGCGTGGTTGCCCCCGTTCATCCCAAAGCCATGCCGGTGATATTGACGACGCAAAACGAGATGGATCGGTGGATGACCGCTCCGTCGGCGGAAGCACTTTCATTGCAGCGGCCATTGTTAGACGGAATGCTTCATATCGTTGCCCAAGGTCGCAAGAGCGATGGCGACTACAGAACGTTTTGAAAGCTCCTTTTGTCAGTTGCAGCCAGGCAAATTCAACTGGGATTATGCGCCAGGTCCAGACGTTCGGCTTTTGGGGTGAATAGCTGTCATTCACAGCATCCCGAAGCCGCTGGTCAATCCGATGATAGTAAGAGATACGCCGTCTCTACCAATACGTATCCTTCAGCTGATCCAACGGACAAAGCGGGCGTGTCCCTTCGATCCGTTATGACGAGAAATGCCCCGCAACGATCAAGATAACCGATCAAGCCATCGCGATTTTGTTGATCAGCGGCTCCTACTCCTTAGGAGTTGCGACGTCCGGCAAACCCGTGTGGTTAAAGGAGCCTGCGACAACGCACCTCTGGTATCTCTGGAACTACCTATGAATTGGGTCGTTAACTTTCCACAGCCGGAGACGTGTTATGCGACCAAGCAAACTTGAAGTTAGATCCGTGACAAAGATCTTCGGTGCCTTCAAGGCGCTGGACGATATCACGCTCACACTCGAACCCGGCGAACTCGTTTCCATCCTCGGTCCGTCAGGTTGCGGCAAGTCCACGCTCTTGCGCGTGATCGCCGGACTTGATGATGCGGATGCCGGCGACGTACTGATCGGCGAACAGGTTGTGGGCGACGTCTCGCCGAAGAACCGGGGTGTTGCCTTCGTTTTCCAGAGCTACGCACTTTATCCGCATTTGAGCTGCTACGATAACATTGCAGCGCCGCTGGTAATGCGGGAATTGAGTGCCCTCGAGCGTTTGCCAATGGTTGGAAAACGCCTGCCGAAGTCACGCGCGAAGCACGAAGCGATCGACCAACGCGTGAAGGCGGTGGCGGAACTCCTCAAAATCGAACCATACCTGACCCGTCGGCCATCCGAACTTTCGGGTGGGCAGCGGCAGCGTGTTGCGCTTGGCCGCGCCCTCATTCGCGAGCCCAAGTTGTTTCTGCTCGATGAACCTTTTGCCAATCTCGACGCCTCACTGCGCAATCACACACGCGCCGAACTGTCGACGCTGCAGAAGCGCCTTGGCACGACCACTGTCTTCGTGACTCACGACCAAACCGAAGCGATGGCTCTGTCCGACCGTATCGCGCTGATGTTTGATGGCGCGATCCGCCAAATCGGCACCCCCGATGATCTCTACCGTAATCCTGCTGACCTCGACGTGGCGACATTCCTGTCGCAGCCCTATCTAAATGTGCTCCCCGCGCGAATCGTTGTTTCCGGTCACGCTTTGATCGCAGGTCAGCATGTCGCCATTGATGACGCTGCAAAAACCGGTGCCGTCGGCACGGTTGGCTTTCGCCCAGAGCATTGCTCGCTACACCAACGCAAGGTGCCGGGCACTCTGGCGGTCATCATCGAGCGGCTCGAGCATGCGGGAGCCGAAGCACATGTCTTCGTCCGACTGGAAAAATCAGGCGAGTTGTGCGTTGCGCGCATCCCTTCTGGCACAATGCCCGACTGGACGCCCGGCTCATCGGCGTGGCTGGCAGTCAATCCTGTCGAGGGTTGGTTTTTTCCGCGTGAGGCCAGACGTCGTGAGGCGGTGATGCAATCCGCCGTTGCCTTGGCCTAACGGAATGTCCGCCGCCGCTTTCGCCTCTGGGGTCACTGTAACGACGCGGACCGCGCCGTCCATCAGATTGCGCGCGCAAAGGCGTGCCGGACTACTGTTGGCGGCACCGGCGGCCCTCCTGCTCGTCCTGCTCGTTCTCCTGCCGTCCAGCGCGGTGATTGTGCTGTCGTTGACGGACTATCAGCTTGGCCTCGGCGAAAGCCGTTTTGTGGGCGCCAACAATTATGCCGCGATGTTGAATGATCCGAGCTTCCGGCAAAGCCTGCGCAACACCGCGCTTTATGTCGTCACCGTCGCGCCCCTGTCGATCGGGCTGGGCCTGATCTTTGCGCTGATGGTCGAGGCGCGGATTACCTTGAAGGCATGGTACAGGACCGCGTTCTTTTTGCCGGTAACCGCCACGCTGGTCGCCATGGCGACAGCATGGGAAGTGCTGTTTCATCCCACTTTCGGCCTGATCAACACGGTTCTGTCCGCAATCGGCATCAGCAAGGTTCGGTTTCTCGCCGATCCTGACACAGCGCTGTTTGCACTAGCTGCCATCGGCATCTGGAAGCAGATCGGCTACAACCTCATCTTGTTCCTCGCTGGGCTCTCGACCATTCCGAAAGAGCTTTACGAGGCGGCAAGCATTGATGGTGCCGACCGTGGATGGCGAAAGTTCCTGCTCGTCAGTTGGCCGATGTTGGGGCCGGTCACGCTGTTCATCGTGGTCATTACCCTGATCCGAGCCGTGTCGGAGTTTGAGACGGTCGCTGTTCTCACCGATGGCGGGCCGATCAAATCGACCAGCGTTATCCTGTTCATGCTGTATGAGGAGGCCTTCCGCTACCTCAAGATCGGCACGGGTTCGGCCATAGCCGTGATGTTCCTTACCTGCGTTGCGCTGCTGACTTGGCTGCAGATGAGCCTTGCCAACCGCAAGGTGCATTATGTCTAAGACGCAGCGCAAGCCGACCATCGGCGCGGTCGTGGGCAACGGCGTGTTGATCGCGGCATCGCTCGTGATGTTGCTGCCGTTCATCTGGATGATGATGGCATCGCTTGCACCACAGGGCGAGATTTTCTCGGGCAGATTGTTGCTGGTGCCCGACCTGGCTGCGGCACGTGACAATTATGCCTTTGCGCTGTCTCGGGCACCGCTGCTGCGCTACATGCTGAACGGCGCATTCGTGTGCCTGGCGATCCTGCTGCTGCAGGTGCTGGTCGCTGTGCCAGCAGGCTATGCGCTTGCCAAACTGCCGTTCAGGGGGCGGCCAGTCCTGTTTGCTCTGGTCATCATCGGGTTGATGATTCCGATCCAGGTCCCGGCAATCCCGCTCTACATCGCCATCGCGAACGCCGGGCTGACGGACACCTACACAGCGTTGATCCTGCCCTTCATCATTTCGGGATTTGCGATCTTCCTGTTCAGGCAGTTCTTCGCCTCATATCCCGACGATGTTCTTGATGCGGCGCGGCTGGACGGATTTTCCGAGTTCGCCATCGTCTGGCGTCTGATCCTGCCGTCGGCATGGCCTGCGGTCGCGGCGTTCTCGATTTTCTCCATCGTCGCACACTGGAATGACCTTTATTGGCCCCTCGTTGTCATCACGCGGCCCGAAATGATGACGCCGCCCCTTGGCCTCGCGACCTTCAGGGCATCGGGCGACAGCGCGGGCAATGTCGGGGCACTGATGGCCGGCGGCGTTATCACCACATTGCCTCTCGTGGTGCTGTTCGCCTTCGCCCAGAAGCACTTTATCCGCGGCCTCACCATCCCGCGTGCCAACACATCATCGAAAAACTAAAGGAAAACCGCATGTCACGCTTGCTCGTCACCCTCACGCTGTCAATGGCACTGGTCACGTCGGTCGTCACTCCGGCTGTCGCGCAAGTGACCCTCGAAGGTTACCACACCTATCCGGCCCACAAGATCTGGCAGGACGAATTGGTGACGAGCTTCGCAGTCAAGCGCCCCGACATCGCCATTCGTTACCGAGCGCCAGCCCCAACCTATGACGACGCGCTTCTCGCCATCGCGCGCCAGTCGCTCACATCGCAGATGCCGGACTTTCATCTGGGCGGCATGCACCTGCTCCGCGAATTCGTCTCCCGCAGGTTGATCGAGCCGTTCGATGACCTGCTTGCCGGACAAGACATGGCGGCCTTGGGCTATTCGAAGG
>JANMHN010000453.1:0-1830 GCA_031375185.1 Allobosea sp.
CTCCGGGCAGGATCTCACTGAAAAACTGCCCATGGGCGATGACGGGCGCATCAATCTTGGGCCGCCGCTCGAGCGCGACTACAACCCGCTGGCGCTGCGCCTGATGAGCTATCCCAAGATCACCGTGGCGGCGATCAACGGACCTGCCGTTGGGGCGGCCGCCAACCTTGTGCTGGCTTGCGACATGGTCGTGGCGGCGCGCTCGGCCTATTTCCAGCAGGCCTTCGCGAAAATAGCGCTTATTCCGGATGCGGGCGGCACCTGGCTGTTGCCGCGCATCGTCGGCTCCAAGCTGGCGCTGGCGCTAATGCTGACCGGCGACAGGGTGAGCGCCGATGACGGCCAGCGCATGGGGCTGATCTACAAGGTGTTCGACGATCCGGACTTCGCTGCCGAGGTCGCGGCTTTCGTCTCGCCCTTCGCACAGGGGCCGGCGGGTGCCTACCGCCTGATCAAGCAAGTCCTGGCAAAATCGCTCGACAACGATTTCGCCGCGCAGCTCCAGCTTGAGGCCGACCTGCAGAACAAAGCCGGCAAGAGCGATGATTTCCAGGAAGCGATCATGGCCTTCGCGATGAAGCGACCGCCGGTGTTCAAGGGGTGGTGAAGGGTTCGCCTCGACTTGGCCCAGATGGTCATCTATATGGTCATGTAGATTGTTGGGAGAGTGTCATGGCAGATGTGAGCATTGCTGAAGCGAAAGCAAAGCTCAGCGAAATCGTCGCCGCCGTCGAAGCTGGGGAGACTCGCGTGCTCACGCGCCGGGGCAAGGCTGTGGCGAAGATCGTGCCCATAAATGAGCGTAGCCCCGCGGCCAAACTTGACATTGAAGCACTTCGAAAACTGACGGACTCAATGCAAGGACCAATCGTTGACTCTGACGAATTCCTGCGTTCTTGGCGCGATGACGTGAGATACTGATGTTTCTCATCGACACGTCGGTGCTGATTACGGCTTTCAGCAAGGAACTGCAGACTAGCGCTGCTCAGTCTTGGCTTGGCAAACATAATCAAGAACCTCTGTTTATCAGTGACTGGACCAGCACTGAGTTCGCTTCTGCTATGAACCAAAAGGTCAGAACGAAGGTTATGACGCACACCGAATACATCGCGGCCAAGACACTATTCCAGCGCGTGCGCGCACAATCATTGCAGGTAGCCGCCGTTGAGCGGAACCATTTTTTCCTGGCAGCTGAGCTATGTGAGAAATCCCCCACCAGTCTTCGTGCTTCAGATGCGCTACATCTGGCCATGGCCATCGATTTTGGGGCAACATTGGTAACACGAGACAAACAGCTTGCTGTTTCGGCGACCCATTTTGACGGACATACGATCAGATTACCTTGACCACCCTCACCTGTTGAGCCGCGCCATCAGGCTCGATGTGTCCCACCTTGCCCCGCCCATGCCCTGCACCTCGGCGTAGAACTGGTCGACCAGCGCGGTGACGGGCAGGTTCGCGCCATTGCGGCGGGCTTCCGCCAGCACGATGCCGAGATCCTTCCGCATCCAGTCGACGGCGAAGCCGAACTGGTACTCACCCTTGTTCATGGTCTTGTGGCGGTTTTCCATCTGCCAAGATCCGGCAGCGCCCTTCGAGATGACCTCGACCACGGCCTCGATGTCGAGCCCGGCCTTCTGGCCGAAATGCAGCCCTTCGGACAGCCCCTGCACCAGCCCGGCGATGCAGATCTGGTTGATCATCTTGGTGAGCTGGCCTGCGCCGGACGCGCCCAGCAGTTTGCACATGCGCGCGAAGCTGGCGATCACCGGCTCGGCCTTCGCATAGGGCGCGGCATCGCCGCCGCACATGACGGTGAGCACGCCGTTC
>JANMHN010000455.1:0-2310 GCA_031375185.1 Allobosea sp.
GGCGTGGCCATCGTGTTGTCGACGATGAGCGGGATGTTGGCTTTTTTCGCGATCTTCGCGATGGCTTCGATGTCGACGATCACGCCGCCCGGATTGGCGATGGATTCGATGAAGATCGCCTTGGTGCGCTCGGTCAGCGCCGCCTCGAAGGTGGCGGGCTCATCCGAATCCGCCCAGACAACGTTCCAGCCGAAGTTCTTGTAGGCATTGTTGAACTGGTTGATCGAGCCGCCATACAGCTTCCGGGCCGCGATGAACTCGTCGCCGGGCTGGAGCAGGCAATGGAATGTCAGGAACTCCGCCGCATGCCCCGATGCCACTGCCAGTGCAGCCGTGCCGCCCTCAAGCGCCGCGACGCGCTCTTCGAGCACGGCGTTGGTCGGGTTGCCGATGCGCGTGTAGATGTTGCCGAAGGCCTGCAACCCGAACAGGGACGCCGCGTGGTCGACATCGTCGAACACGAAGGATGAGGTCTGGTAGATCGGCGTCGCCCGCGCGCCTGTGGCCGCATCTGGCGATGCGCCGGCATGGATGGCGAGGGTGGAAAACCCGGGATGCTTGGCGGACATGAGCAAGGCTCCTTGCGGCGATGAAAGAACAGTTCGTTCTTTTTATCGAACGGCGGATTGTTGTCAATCATTCACCAGGTCGTCCGAAAAACCGCCGTCATTCTGGGGCCGCAAAGCGGAGCCCGGAACCCATTGGTGATCAACACCAACATGGGCCGCGCCGAAAAATGGTTTCCGGGCTCGGCTGCGCCGCCCCCGAATGACGGCAAGTGACGCTTCACTAGCGGGAGATCGTGAATTTCTGGAAGCCCTTGCCCGCCAATGTCGGCTTTTTGGATGACAGGATGCGCGAATTGATGCCTTGCCAGCCGATTTCGCCTGACATGCGGCCATATTCGATCTTGGGGCAGCGGTTCATCACGACCTTGACGCCAAGCGCTTCGGCCCGCGCGGCTGCCCCGTCGTTGCGCACCGAAAGCTGCATCCAGATCACATTCGGCAGCGGCACAAGCGCCAGCGCTTCGTCCGTGATCGGGCCAGCCGCTTCCGAATTGCGGAAGATCTCGACCATGTCGATAGGGCCGGGGACATCCTTCAGGCTGCCATGAACCGTCTTGCCAAGCAGCGTCTGCCCGGCAAGGCCCGGATTGACGGGGATCACGTCGTAACCCTTGTCCAGCAAGTACTTGATCACGATGAAGCTGGGCCGGGCCTCGTTGTTTGAGGCACCAACCAGCGCGATCCGCTTCACGGAGGTCAGGATATCGCGGATGTCCGCATCGTCATATGTATCGTGGTTCATGTGAGAACAGGTGGCCGGATTGGCCCACGATTGCAAGAGGGCCATATGGGCGGCAGCATGGCAGGCTCATCCCAGGATCAACTTTGCGGCTGCGATGATCAGCACCAGACCCAGCGCTCTCAGGAGCCAATCCGTTGCCAATCTGGAAATACCAAGCGTTGTGCCGATGATGCCGCCTGCCAGCACGGCGAGGGCAAAAATCCACAGGTCGGGCGGCAACTGCCGCACGGCCAGATAATTGCCGGCAAGCCCGGCAATGGAATTGAACAGGATGAAGGCAGCCGCAGTGCCCGAAGCACGCCGGGTCTCGGACCAGCCCAGGAACAGCAGCAGCGGCGACAGGAAGATGCCGCCACCTGTGCCGGTCAATCCCGCCAGCGCGCCGATGACAGCGCCTGACACGAGCGCCAGCCACAAGCGCGGAGCCGTGGCCACCACATTGAATCTGAAAGCACCCGGCCACAGAAGCCTGAATGCCGTGAACAGAAGAACGCAGCCAAGCAGCGGCCGAAAAATCTCGGGCGGCAGCTTCACGCCGCCCGCCAGGAACGCCGCAGGCACCGAGCCGACGAGAAGGGGCACCAGCATGCCCCAATCCGTCAGTCCGCTGCGCGAATATCGGACGGTGCCAAGTGTCGCCACGATGATGTTGAGCGACAGCGCCACAGGCCGCATCACGGCTGGCGGCACCCCGAACAGGGCCATGGCCGCCTGATAGGCCGATGACCCGGCATGTCCGACGCTCGAATAGAGCGCGGCACCAAGGAACATGAGGATCGCGAGCGCGATTTCCTGGGAGAAAGGCAGGAGCATGGGAGATTTTCTGCGGTCAAGGCTGCCCGCATCTCAAGGATCAACCCACTCCCGCCGGAGCCGTGGCGCAACCGGGCGCACAGCCGGATTGCGCGACGAAGGTCGCGCGTTTGGCTTGTGTGGTCAAGCGGCGTGATAGGGTCAGGTTATACAAGCCACATCATCAGTGTCATGGCCGCCCTTGTG
>JANMHN010000461.1:0-9464 GCA_031375185.1 Allobosea sp.
GTCGGCGAGCGCAAGCTGGGCAGACGAACTGCAGCACCTGACAAACCTGACGACACCATGTCGGCCCAAGCTCAAGGAGCCCGCGCATGAATGCGGCGACACCCATGACCTTAAATCCCGGTGCTGCCGAAGTCCGGCTGGAGCAGATCACCAAGCGCTATGGCAAGGTCACGGCGGTGAAGCCGCTGGACCTCGTCATTCCGCCGGGAAGCCTGGTCACGCTGCTCGGCCCGTCCGGCTGCGGCAAGACCACGCTGCTGCGCATGATCGCCGGGCTGGAACGGGTCACAGAGGGCAAGCTCTCGATCAGCGGCAAGGATGTCACGCATCTGTCCGCCGGAGAGCGCAATGTCTCGATGGTGTTCCAGTCCTATGCGCTGTTTCCGCACATGAGCGTGCTCGACAATGTGGCCTACGGTCTCGTGTCCGGCGGCATGGCCAAGGGCGAGGCGCATGCCAAGGCGGAAGAGGCGCTGACGACCGTCGGCCTCAAGGGCTTCGGTCCGCGTCTGCCCTCCGAGATGTCGGGCGGGCAGCAGCAGCGCGTGGCCGTGGCGCGGGCTCTCGTGCTGAAGCCTGACGTGCTGCTGTTTGACGAGCCGCTCTCCAATCTCGATGCGCGTCTGCGCCGCTCGATGCGCGAGGAAATCCGCGCGCTGCAACAGTCGCTGGGCGTCACGGTTGTCTATGTCACGCATGATCAGGCCGAGGCCTTGGCCGTGTCCGATCTGATCGTCGTGATGCGGGCTGCCGAGATCGCCCAGATGGGCACCCCGCGGCAACTCTATGAGGAGCCTGACAACGTCTTCGTCGCCACCTTCATGGGCGAGGCCAACCATGTGAAGGGCACGCTGGAAGCCACCGATGCCGAACACGGCTTGGTGTCGCTCGACACATTGAAGCTGGCCTTGCGCCACCGCAACCTGCCGACAGGGCCCGTCGATGTCGTGATCAGGCCCGAAGCGATCAGGCTGGTCGATGCTGCGACCACAGGCTGCCTTGGCGCACGTGTCCGCACCGCCACCTACATGGGCGCGCACGCGGAATACAATCTCGACACGCCCGTCGGCCCGCTCTTCGCCATCGCGCCGGAGGCGAACGCCCTGCGCAGGGTCGGCGAAGACGTGGGCGTGATGCTGGCTGACAGAGGTGTCTTCGCAGTCAAGCCGTGATCGAGAAGAGCAGTCGCTTGAAGATTTTTTGAACCTCAATGGTGTCATCCCCGGCGCGCCAAAGGCGCGGGAAGGGGATCCAGACCGGTAGCGGGCATGGTTTCTGGATCCCCTTCCCGGCCCTTTGGGCCGCCGGGGATGACACCTGTTGAACCAATTGTCATTCAGGCGATGGTGCTGCGTGATTGAGCAAAGGCTTGACGCCTTGCAGCGCCATGCTCAACTGACGGCATGACACATCCCATGCGCCTCCTGATCATCAATCCCAACACCACCGAGGCAATGACCACGAAAGTCGTCGATGCTGCGCGGGCTGACCTGCCTGGAGCCACGGACATCGTGGCTGCGACAGGCCGCTTCGGGCCGCGTTACATCGCGAGCCGTGCCAGTTATGCCGTTGCCAGCCATGCTGCGCTGGATGCCTATGCAGAGCATGGCGCGGGCTGCGATGTGGTCCTGCTGGCCTGCTTCGGCGATCCGGGGCTGGATGCCCTGCGCGAGGTCAGCGCCGTGCCCGTCATCAGCCTGATCGACGCCGCCTGCGCGGAGGCCTCGGAAGGCGGCAGGCGCTTCACCATCATCACGGGCGGCGAGCGCTGGGGCCCGATGCTGACAGAGATGCTGACGGCGAGGGGGCTTGGCCGCCATCTCGCGAGCATCAGGACTGTCGCGCCCAGCGGGGGCGAGATCGCTGCAAATCCCGCAGCGGCGCATGCCGTGCTGATCGAAGCGTGTCTGCGCGCCATCGCGGATGATGGCGCGCAGGCCGTGATCCTGGGCGGTGCAGGGCTTCTGGGAATCGCCGAGGCCATTCAGGCCCATGTCCCGGTTCCGGTGATCTGCTCGGTCCAGGCAGGGCTGTCAGCGACGGCTCTGGTCCTCAAGGCTGAAACCGGCGCCAGAGCCGCGCCAGGCACGGACCTTGTCGCCAGCATCGGGCTGTCACCGCATCTGGAGCGGCTGTTCAGCGGTGGACAGTAAGGCTGGGCATCGTGCAACGCAGCGGTGCCGTCGCAATGCGGTACGATTCAATGGTCTTCTCCAGCCGCGCCGACGACGACCACATCG
This sequence comes from Allobosea sp., assembly GCA_031375185.1. Taxonomy (GTDB): domain Bacteria; phylum Pseudomonadota; class Alphaproteobacteria; order Rhizobiales; family Beijerinckiaceae; genus Allobosea. Next base: position 2,241 of record JANMHN010000461.1, read on the forward strand.
AAGGGTGCGCCTGGCACCGTCACCTTGTGGACAATCTGCATCTTGGCGCTGTCGATGACATGAATCTGCGCCTTGGCGGGGTCGGTGACAATCACGCGGTCGCCGCTTGCGGACAGGCGAGGGCGGGCAACGCCTGAGCCGCCTTCCATGGCAGAGCGCTCCGTCACACCGAGAGAGGCTTCGACCTTGCCGCTCAGTGCGTTGATCTTGTGCAACTGGCCGTCTTCGGTGATCACATAGCCAAAATCGCCGACAACAGCCTCACGCGTGAACGCCATGCGACGTGCAGGCAGCTTGACGAAGTTGAACTCCTTGGCGACCGGATCGATAATGACCATGCCATCGGCACCGAAGTCGGCGAGGAATGATTTGGCAGCCTTGCCACCAGCCATGTTTCGCACCATGCGCTCGGCGGGAAGGCTGGCCGTGTAGGCGACCTTTTCAAACGTGCCCCCCGTGCGGGTCATGCGCAGCAGCAGCACACCATCGGCACAGCCAAAGGCTGAGGTCGTGCCGGACTTGGCTTCACCATGCATCCTTGGGCAATTGGCAGATTTCGCCACCGATTTTCCCGCACGGTCGAGGAGATCGATGCCAACGGGCAATTCCTTGGCATCGGTCGGATGGGGAATACTGACGGCCGTGAACGCCCCCAGAGGTGCGGCGAGGCCATGATGGGGCGCTGCGGTCCTCATCAGGGCGGGCTTTCCCTTGCCCGACAGCAACGTGTCTTCAGCAAACAGGCTGGCTTGTCCGTCGCCATCGAAGAAGGCCGCGACACGGCCATTGTCGATGTTGATGTGAGAAGGCTTGGGACCAAGGATGGACGCCGACGTCATCCGCGACGGCTTCACGTCCACGTCCGCGTGGTCGCCATGGCTGGTCACGGTCACGCCACTGTCGATCACGTCCACCCGTCTCTGCGCGCCTTGCGTCGCATAGACCAGACGTCCAGTCTCGTTCGCCTTCAGGCGGGCGGGGCCTTCGACGCCATAGTTGGCGATGATCTTGCCGGCGAGCGCATCGACCACCGTGATCTTGCCATTGGCATGATCGGCAATGATGGCGCGGTAGGCTGCGACGTCGGCGGCGGAGGCACCGGTGGCTAGGGTCAGCATGAAGGCGACGGAAGGGATGATGCGCATGGATGATCCTTCGAATGTTATGTTATAATATAACTATAAATGTTATATCATAACAGTCAATGAGGCCAAGCGTGCCCATTTAGGGATATCAGGGTTTCATCTCCGCCCTGCAGGGTTTGATCGTCATTGGTTGGCCAGCTTCGGGACAAGATTGTTCATGTGTCGGCGCAGATGCACAAACTGACGCGGATGGTTGCTCATGGCTTCCCGCCCGTCCGCAAACGCAGATGCCCCCAGCCATTTCAGGCTCCGGCACGTCTGGTCCGGATTCTGCATTGCAACGGCGGTCGATTTGATCGACGCTGGGATATGTCAGGTTCAACCATGGGGAAGACAGCAGCATGAGCACGGACAAGGGTTCAAACGGCCGGATCGACCGGCGGTCAGTCATCCAGCTCGGCGGCGGCCTGGCGCTTCTGGCGGCCACGGGCGGGGCGGCCCTGGCGCAGGCCAAGGCCAAGCCGCTGAAGGTCGCATCGATCTACACGGTGCCGGTGGAGCAGCAATGGGTCAGCCGTATCCACAAGGCGCTGAACATCGCCAAGGACCGTGGCGACATCACCTACAAGTGGTCGGAGAACGTCGCCAACACCGACTATGAGCGCGTCATGCGCCAGTATTCGACCGAGGGCATGGACCTGATCGTGGGCGAGTCCTTTGCTGTCGAGCGCGCCGCGCGCAAGGTAGCGTCGGATTTCCCGAAGATTGCCTATCTGATGGGCTCGTCCTTCCAGCCCTCCAAGCCGAACTACTCGGTTTTTGACAATTTCATTCATGAACCTGCCTATCTGACAGGCATCGTGGCTGGAAAGGCAACCAAGACCAACGTCATCGGGCTGGTCGGCGGCTTCGCCATTCCGGAGGTCAACCGCCTGATGCACGCTTTCATGGAGGGTGCGCTCTCGGTCAACAAGGACGCGAAGTTCCTCGTGACCTTCATCAACTCCTGGTATGATCCGCCCAAGGCCAAGGAAGCGGCCTTCGCCATGATCGACAAGAAAGCCGACGTCATGTACGCCGAGCGCTTCGGCGTGACCGATGCCGCCAAGGAACGCGGCGTCAAGGCCATCGGCAATGTGATCGACACGGCGGCCCAGTATCCGGGCGTCGTGCTCGCATCGGCCCTATGGCATATGGAACCGACCATCGACCGGGCGATCCGCAACGTTCTGGCAGGCACGTTCGAGCCAGCCGACTATGGCGTCTACAGTTACATGGCACATGGTGGGGCAAGCCTGTCCGAGCTTGACCCCAAGCTCGTGCCGGCGGATGTCATCGCCATGGTCAAGGCCAAGGAAAAGGACATTCTGGACGGGGCCTTCCGTGTCAACGTCAACGATGCCGAGCCGAAGTCGTCTGCCTGATCATTCTGATCGTGCAAGCATCGGCGCACGACAATCCACAACAGTGTCATCACCGGCCCCCGCATGCGCGGGGGCAGGCTCTTGTGCCGGTGATGACACTGTTGCGTCATGCCTCGACAGATCGGCATATCTGCCACTAGCAGGCTGCAGAAAAACTCTGGAGTGAGGTGTCATTCCCGGCCGTAGCGAAGCGTAGGGGAAGGGAATCCAACCTTTTCACCGCAGAAGTGATGGTATCCTGGCCGTTGTGGATCCCCTTCCCGGCCTTTCAGGCCGCCGGGGATGACACCGAAAAACTTAATCAGCAGCCTCAGAGGGCAGGCATGACACTGGAGAGAGTTGATGTGACGTCGATGTCTCCCCTCGCATTGCCCGTGCTGAAGCTGCATGGCATCAGCAAGCGCTTCGGTGCCTTGCTCGCCAACGACGCGATTGATCTTGCGCTGGCATCGGGCGAAATCGTGGCGCTGCTCGGCGAGAACGGCGCGGGCAAGACCACGCTGATGAACATCCTGTTCGGCCATTATGTGGCCGATGCAGGTGAAGTCCTGCTGGCGGATGAAGCGGGCGACTGGTCCGAGCTTGAGCGTGGTTCACCGCTGGCCGCGCTGAAGGCCGGCATCGGCATGGTGCATCAGCATTTCACGCTGGCTGAAAATCTGACGGGCTTTGAGAACATCATTCTGGGCGTCGAGCCGTGGTTCTCGTTGGGTGGCGGGCGAGCTAAGGCGAAGGCGCATCTCGCCGGGCTTATGCAGCGCACCGGGCTTGTCGTCAGTCTCGATGTGCCGGTCGAAAACCTTGCCGTCGGCGAGCGGCAGCGCGTTGAAATCCTGTAGGCGCTGTATCGCGGTGCCAGGATCCTGGTGCTGGATGAGCCCACAGCCGTGTTGACGCCGCAGGAAGCTGACAGTCTGTTTGCCGCCCTTCGTCTGCTCGCCGCGAGCGGACTGGCGGTGTTGTTCATCAGCCACAAATTGCCCGAGGTTCTGGCGCTCTCTCACCGCATCGTGGTGCTCAGGGGAGGGCGCAAGGTCGCGGACCGTCCGGCCTTGGGCGCCGATCGGCACAGCATCGCCACGCTGATGGTCGGGCGCGAGGTCGAGGTCGAGCGGCCTGCCCCACCACAGCCGGGGCCACCCGTGCTGGCACTGTCAGGCCTGCATGCCGGGGCTGGCCGTGATCAGCTCCGCGATATCGATCTGGTGGTGCGGGCGGGCGAGATCGTCGGCATCGCAGGGGTGTCGGGCAACGGCCAGCAGACGCTGGCCGCGCTGGTGGCGGGGCTGGAAAGGCCAACCACAGGGCGTTTTGATGTGCTGGGCGCACCGGGCGGAACCACACCCTCTGACATGGTGAAGCGCGGTGTGGGTCGGCTTTCCGAAGACCGCCATCGTGACGGCATGGTCGGCGAGATGAGCGTCGCTGAAAATCTCGTCATGGAACGGCGCCGGGACAGCGCCTTCAACAGGGCAGGCTTCCAGCGCGGCGCTGCCATGCAAGAGGCCGCGCGGCAGGCCATTCACGCCTTCGATGTGCGGTGTCCGGGGCCCGATTCAACGCTGAGGCTGCTCTCGGGCGGCAATATCCAGAAGCTGCTCCTGGCCCGCGCGCTGGCTGGCAACCCGCGCCTGATCCTGGCCAACCAGCCGACGCGCGGGCTCGATATAGGTGCGACGGAACAGGTGCATGGCCGGCTCAGGCAGGCCGCCGCCAAGGGCGCAGCCGTGCTGCTGATTTCGGAAGATCTGGATGAGCTTTTCGCGCTGTCGCACCGCATCGCCGTGATGCACGCGGGTTTGATGACCCCTGCCGTCGATGCCGCGCGGCTGGATGTCAGCGCCATCGGCCTGGCCATGGCAGGGCAGGCCAGCCCCCGGTTTGCGCCTGACCGGGAGGTCGCGGCATGATCCGGTTCGAGCCGCGCGCCAGCACGCCCCTTGTCCTGCTCGTCATCGTGCCTGTGCTTTCGGCGCTGGCGGCGCTCGGATCGGCCTTGCTGATCCTGGCTCTCAGCGGCGCGCCGACCGCCCGCGCTGCCGGGCTGCTTGTGCAAGGAGCGGCAGGCTCGGTCTTTGCCATCACCGAAACACTGACCCGCGCCACGCCCCTGATCCTGACGGGCCTTGCCGCTGCCGTCGCTTTCCGTGCAAAGCTGTGGAACATCGGGGCGGAGGGCCAGCTTTATGCGGGCGCTCTTGCGGCCACCGCCGTCGGCACCGGCATCATCACCCTGCCGCCGCTGCTCATGATCCCGCTCATCTGCATTGCTGGCGCGGCAGCGGGGGCGCTGGCGCTGCTTGGGCCTGTGCTGCTCAAGGCGAAGCTATCGGTCGACGAGGTGGTCACGACGCTGCTGCTGAACTTCATCATCCTGCTCTTCGTGCAGATGATGCTGGAAGGCCCGATGAAGGATCCGATGGGCATGGGCTGGCCGCAGACCTCGCCGATCATCGACGAAGGTGTGTTGCCGCGGCTGGTCGCCCAGATGCGCCTTCATGCGGGCATCGTGATCGCGCTGGCCGCGAGCCTTTTCGTGCATGTGCTGATGACGCGCACCGTGGCGGGCTACGAGATGCGCGCGGTGGGTGGCAACGCCAGCGCGGCGCGCTTTGCCGGCATCCCGGTGAGCGCGACGCTGGTGAAAACGGCGCTCCTGTCCGGCGCGCTGGCCGGACTGGCGGGGGTCAGTGAAGTGGCGGGCCTCAAGGGCTATCTGACCTCCGACCTCTCCCCCGGTTTCGGCTATTCAGGCATCGTGGTGGCCATGCTGGCGGCGCTCAACCCGCTGGCGGTGGTGCCTGCGGCCATCTTCGTCGCTGGTGTCTTCGTCGGCGCCGATACCATGAGCCGCACACTCGGCATCTCGAATTATTTTGCTGATCTTGTGGTGGCGCTGGCGCTGCTGTGCGTGCTGATCGGCTCGCTGTTCACGCGCTACCGGCTGCGCCTCGTGAGGGCGGCATGATGGACGCGTTCGACATCCTGCTGCAGGCGAATTTCTGGGCCGCCGCCATCCGCATCGCGACCCCGTTCATCTTCGGGGTGCTGGGGGCGCTGATCTGCGAGCGGGCGGGCGTGCTCAATCTCGGCATCGAGGGCATCTTCGTCGCCGGTGCCCTCTCAGGTTGGCTCGCCGTCTATCTGGGGGCCGGTCTGTGGACAGGAATTGGGGTGGCAGCCCTTGTGGGTGCCTGCCTTGGCCTGCTGCATGGCTGCTTCACGGTTATCCTGGGGCTTTCGCAGCACGTCACAGGCATCGGCATCACGCTGTTTGCCACAAGCGCGTCCTATTTCGGCTACCGGGTGGCCTTTCCCACCGTGACCAGCCCGCCGCGGATCGAGGCTTTCAAACCGCTCAATCTCGACATACTCTCCGTCATCCCCGTCATCGGCCCGGCGCTGGCGCAGCAGACGGCGCTCACATGGGTCGCCTTCGTCTGCGTGGCGCTGACGGGGCTTGTGCTGTATCGCACCCCGCTCGGCCTCGCCATCCGGGCCGTGGGCGACAATCCCGCCTCGGTCGATGCGCAGGGGCTTTCGGTGGCGGGCCTGCGCATGGGGGCGCTGGCTGTGGGCTCGGCCCTGATGGCGGTGGGCGGCGCGTTCCTGACCATGTCCGCCTTCAACGCCTTTTTCTTTGGCATGATCAATGGCCGTGGCTGGGTCTGCATCGCGCTCACGGTCTTTGCCTCGTGGCGGCCTGGCAAGGCGCTGCTGGGTGCGCTGCTGTTCGGCGCGTTCGATGCCTACCAGGTGCGCCTGCAAACCTTGGCGGGCGGCGTTGTGCCGAGCCAGATCTTCCTGATGATGCCCTTCATCCTGTCGATCATCGCGCTGATCCTCGTGGCACGGAAGGCCGATTATCCCCGCGCTCTGATGAGGCCCTTCATCAAGGGCGAGCGCTGAACGCAAGAGTGACACATGTTCGATCTGCTGATCAGGAATGCCAATCTGCCCGATGGCCGCACCGGCGTCGACATTGCTGTGAAAGACGGGCGCATTGTGGCGCTTGAACAGATGGCGGAAGGCATGGCGCACGAGGCCATCGACGCGACCGGCCGGCTTGTCAGCCCGCCCTTCGTCGATCCGCATTTTCACATGGATGCGACCTTGTCTCTGGGCCTGCCGCGCCTCAACCGCTCCGGCACCTTGCTGGAAGGCATCGCGCTCTGGGGCGAGCTCAAGCCGCAACTGACCCATGACGCCGTGATCGGGCGGGCCATGCGCTATTGCGATCTGGCTGTGTCTCAAGGCCTTCTGGCCATCCGCAGCCATGTCGACATCTGCGACGACAGGCTGCTGGCCGTGGAGGCGCTGCTGGAGGTGAAGAAGCGCGTCGCGCCCTATATCACGCTTCAACTCGTCGCTTTCCCGCAGGATGGCTACCTGCGCTCCCCGAATGCGGTGCAGAATCTGAAGCGCGCGCTGGACATGGGCGTCGATGTGGTCGGCGGCATTCCGCATTTCGAGCGGACCATGGCCGATGGAGCGGACAGCGTGCGCCAGCTCTGCCGCATTGCGGCGGATCGCGGCCTGCTGGTCGATCTGCACTGCGACGAGACGGACGACCCCATGTCGCGCCATGTCGAGACCTTGGCGGAACAGACCACGCTGCTGGGCCTTGAGGGCCGCGTCGCCGGTTCGCACCTCACATCGATGCACTCGATGGACAACTACTATGTGTCCAAGCTGCTGCCCCTGATGGCCGAGGC
>JANMHN010000474.1:0-1628 GCA_031375185.1 Allobosea sp.
GGCATGGATGGTGGGTGAGGCCATGGCCGCGCGCGACAGGGTGCCAAACCCGCTTCGCGCGCCTGGTTTCAGCGGCCTCAAGGTCCATTCGGGCCTGCTGCGGGAACTCAACCTGGACCAACTCGGCATGCAGCACGACCCCCGCGCGTCATTGACAGGCAAGCTGTGGTGGCCGGGAACACGTGAAGCTTATGTTTCGGCTCCCGAACTTGCCGGGCCTGCGATCACACAAGCCACATTGCCGCAACGCTTCGAGGCAGATGCCGTACCTGTCGAAGACGGCATGGAACGCTATCGGCCTGAAGCCATGCGCAACCATCCGGATTACAGCGGATTTTATGTCTGATAATGATCTGTTGTTTCAGACCGAGCGCACACACCCTCACCCTGAGCCTGTCGAAGGGCGAGACTTCAGTTGTGGCTGGAGCTCCTCCTTCGACAGGCTCAGGATAAGGATGGTCGGGGCCGAAAGGGCGAGACACACTGGCAACGAATATCCGTCCTGATCGGTTGGCTTTATTGGCCGATTTTCATCACATCATCACCTTGCCGGCGTCGCCCATGTCCGTCTTGACACCGGTGGTTGCCGTAACCAGCATTTTCAGGCCTGCGATGAGGCGGTTGGGGCCGTTCCAGTAATCAGCTTCGGAAGGCTCGAACGCCAGCAGCACCATGCGTGGATCATCCGGGCCATCAAACCACTGTTTCATCATCGGATTCCACAATTCCTGCAAACGGGCCTTGTCGTCGAAGACCGAGACGGAGCCTGCAAGCGCCACATACCAGTTGCTGGCGCTGTTCTGGAAGGTCAGCGTGACGGGTGTGTCATCGCCAAGATCCTGCATCTTGCCGGAGGTGCGGTCGGTCACAAACCAGATCACCCCGTCATCCCGCCTTGGCATGGGTGCCATCGGGCGCGAACGGATGACGCTGTCATCAAGGTTGGCGAACATGCAGACGTTTTCGCCCTCGATCAGCTTCCAGATGTCGTCGTTTGTGTACTGTGTGTCGGTCATGCTGGGCACTCCGGTTGACATGGATATGCTCCTTCAACCGCTGCGCAGCCGTTTGGTTCCAGCTTCCGGCGTCCGGGCGCGCCTCAAGGCCATGGCCTCATGCCTCGGGAGGTGGCAGAAAATCCACTTCGTGACGGGCTGCCAGCGCCACGACCTCAGCAGGGTTCTGGTCCGGCATGGCATGGATCGCCCAGAACAGATCATACAGAAGCCGGGTGGGCGCGACCCAGAACAGGCACTTCACCGTGTCGTTCGTCTTGTTGAAGATGCCATGTGGCAGGCCCCTCGGCATCCGGATCAGGTCGCCCGGTCCGGCCATGATGTCCTTGCCATTCAGCATCAGCTCAAAACGCCCTTCGAGCATGTAGATGAATTCATCCTGCGTGGGATGGATATGGGGAGGCACGAATGTTCCTGTCGGGAAGGTCGCGTGCCAGGCGAACGAGTCCGCCGACAATTGCTTGGGCACATAGGTCTGGCCCAGGATGTTCCAGACGACGCCATCAAGGCTTTCGCCAGCGCGGGTGATGCCGGGAGCCATGGTCATGGTGTTTTCTCCTGTCAGATGTGCAGATAGCGGTCCTTCAGGACCGGGTCCGATGTCAACGCCGC
>JANMHN010000489.1:0-3741 GCA_031375185.1 Allobosea sp.
CGCAAGCGGCTTGAAGCCGACCTGACCAGATGGACCGGAGCGGGTCTGATTGCCGCAGAGCAGGCGGGTGCCATCCGTCGCTCCGTGCAGGCCGATGCGGGCGGCATCAAGCTGCCTGCAATCCTCGGCATGCTGGGCGGGCTTCTGCTCGCGTCCGGCGTCGCTGCTTTCGTGGCCGCCAACTGGGACATGATTCCGCGTGTCAGCAAGCTGGTTGGCATACTGGTCGCCATCATCATCGCGATTGCCTTTGCGCTGCGTTTCGAGCGCCGTGGCGCAACCTTGGCGAGCGATGCGGCCTCCACATGCACGGCGCTCATCTTCGGTGCAGGGGTCGCACTTGTGGGGCAGATGTATCACCTGCCGGCCGACTGGCCTGCGGGAACTGTCCTGGTCGGCATCGGCGCTTTTGTTGTGGCGGCATTGCTGAGGTCGGATGGCGCGCTGATCGTGGCTTTTGCCTGCGCCATGGCTTGGCTGTTCGGCGTGTTCGATGAGCGCGAATACACGACGAACTGGTGGTATCTGGTGCTTTACATGCCTTGCCTGCTGTTTGCGCTCGGGCGCAGCAACCGTGCGGTGCATCATGTTGCCGTGCTCGCAGGCATGGCATGGCTTGCGCTGCTGGTAGGTGAAGGCATGTTCCGGGATGCCGAGTTTGGCACACACATCGCTTATCTGCTGTTTGTCTCGGTGATTTTCGTCGGTCTTGGCGCGCTGGCAGACGAAGGTCGTGTGCCTCATCTGTTTTCGGCCTGCATGGCCTGGGGCCTCATCGGCTACATGCTGGTGATCGCGCTGCAACTCGCGCGCATTCTGGAGCCATCGGTGGCCGTGCCCGGTCATGCGGCACAACGTGTCGTGATCTCCGGCCTTGTGGCGCTCGGCACTGTCGGTGCGCTGCTTGTGTTGCAGGCTGACCGTAAGGGAGGGCTTGCGCTGGCTGTCGCGCTTCTCGCCGCCATGGCCACCACACTGGTGTTCTGGAGCGGCATCGGGCGCGGGTTCAGCGGGCGGGTCGTGATCGCTGCGCTTGTTCTGGCCTCGGCATGCGCCATGGTCGTGGCCGGTTCAGTGATGGGGCAGCGCCGGATATCACTGGCCGGGGCGGGGGCTTTCGGCCTGGCCGTGCTGGTGCTGCTCTACAGGACGGTCGGTTCTTTGCTCGACCAGTCCTTGTTCTTTCTTGTTGGCGGCGCGCTGCTGATCGGCATCGGCTCCGGTGTGCGCAAGCTGTTGCAGCGCTTCAACCCACCCACGGGCGCAGCGCCATGACAGGCGGATCGTTCGCCATGTTGGGTCCGGATCGCCTCATCGGGCGGGTTCCCGTTATCGTGCGCGCCGGGCTCGCGGCGCTGGTCCTGTGCGGATTGATCATTGCGCTGGTTCTCGAGCGGGCGAGTATCTTGAGGAACGGTGTCACCGTCAGGCTGGCGACCGTGCCCGTCGATCCGCGCGACCTGTTTCGCGGGGATTACGTCGTCCTGCGCTACGAGATCGGCACCGTGAATCTGACGCGCATCGGCACAGGGGACATCGGGCAAGGCCAGATCGTGCATGTCGGTTTGCGGGCAAGGCCTGATGGCAAGGCTGAGGCTGTGAAGCTGGCGCGGCCCGGAGAGCCGCGAGAGGCCGGTCTGGTCTGGCTTCAGGGCAGGAGCGGGTACACTTCGGACTGCCCGGATGTCGTTGGGCGTGACGAACAGTGCGCCGAGGGCGACCGACTGATGCGTGTCAGCTATGGCCTGGAGAGCTATTTCGTGCCGCAAGGCGAGGGCCTTGCCATTGAAACGACGGAGGCATCGCGGGTCGAAATTCTCGCCGCCGTAACAGCCTCCGGGAAATCGGCGATCAAGGCGCTACTGATCGATGGCAAGCCGGTTTATGAGGAGCCGCCATTCTGACGGTGGCATCCGAGCAGGCTTACCGTCCGACCACCACCTCGATGTCGCGATCAAGCCCGGCCTCGATCCTGAATTCCTGCGTGTGGACCTGCCCGCCCTGCCGCGCGATCAGGACGTATTCGCCTTCCGCAAGGATCACTTCGGGAAACGCGCCGATGGCTTCGCGGATGACATCGCCGCCCGGCGTCAGGACGGTGAACGCTGTTCCTGCGAAGGCCTCGCCGCCGGGTGCCGCCACCAGTTTCAGCGTGGCCCTGGCCGCCCGGTGATGGAGGGTCGCCTCGACCAATCGGCCGCTTTCGACCTTCACGTCTGCACGGCGGATGGCGTTCGCATCACCGTGAACCGACACGACATGATAGGTGCCTTCGGGCAGGCGCAGGATTTCGCCAGCCTTGACGTTGTCCGCCACAAGCCTCCCCTCGGAATTGCCGGCCAGTGGCACGAACACGGAAAAGCTGATCAAGGCTGCCGGAATGGGCCGATCCACAATGACGCCAGCCAGTTTGAGGCCGCCCGCGCTCAAGCTGACACGGTCAGCCAGATTGCCGCTGGCGGGCACGGTGATCCTTTTCGAGCCGCTGGCAAAGCCATAGGCCGCATGGATCACATAGGGGCCGGGCTCAAGGGCAAATACGGGGGCCGGCACCGTTGAACGCGCCACGATGGTGGGAGGGCCGCCAGCCGGATCATCGCGCAACACCCGCCAGACGATGCCGGAGGCAATCGGCTTGTTGTCGCTGGTGTAGACTGCGGACACGGAAACACCGGCCCGCAAGCCGGGGGCCTGTGCCAATGCGCCGACCATGCCCAGCACAAACAGCGTGCAGGACAGCAGCAGGTTCTTGAAAAGCCATCTGAATGCCATGTGCCACATCTATCTCACAGGCGTGCCGAGCGCCAGTTGACGCTGGCATGAACGGCGAAAACCGCGAAACTGTGACCTTGCCATGCTCTGCGGCCTGTTGCTGAGCCGTCAGCCTTGGTCTACCGACCAAGTCCGAGATCGAAAGCGCCAGCATGTCCAGACCCATGATCGATGTCCTGAAGACCCGCCGTTCGGTCAAACCGGTCCTGATGCAGGATAGTCCGCCCGCTGCTGCCGAGATCGAGAGCATCCTGACAGTTGCGGCCCGCACGCCCGACCATGGCAAACTCGTTCCATGGCGTTTCATCGTGCTGGAGGGTGAGGCGCGGCATCGCGCCGGTGACGTCATTGCAGCCTCATTCGCTGCCGACAACCCAAAGGCTGATGCCGAGGCGCTGGCGTACGAGCGCAACCGCCTGGCACGCGCGCCGCTGGTCATCGCGGTGGTTTCGCGCGTCAGCCCGCACGCGAAAATTCCGGAATGGGAGCAGACCTTGTCTGTCGGGGCCGTCTGCATGAATCTCACGGTTGCGGCCAACGCGCTGGGCTTCGGCACAAACTGGCTGACGGAATGGTATTCCTATGACCGGCGCGTGTTGGACGGCCTTGGCTTGACAGCGTCCGAGCGGATGGCTGGCTTCATCCATATCGGCAGGAGCGATGCACCTGTTCAGGACCGCGAGCGACCTGTGTTGGCTGATATCGTGACACGATTCTAAGGACATTCACATGCACTACCGCCCCGAAGCGCGCGACCGCACATTGCTGCCGCATGATCCGATCAAGGCCATCGTCGCCCCGCGCCCGATCGGCTGGATCACCGCGCTCAGCGCCGGTGGAGAGATCAATCTCTCGCCCTATTCGTTCTTCAACCTGTTGTCGTCGCCGCCAACGCCCATTGTCGTGTTCTCGTCGGAGGGCAAGAAGGACGCGGTGAGCTTCATCGAGGAAACCGGCGAGTTCACCTGT
>JANMHN010000046.1:0-17245 GCA_031375185.1 Allobosea sp.
GGAGCACACCGAACTGGTCAAGGACATCGTGCCGTCGATGATTTCGACCACCGGCATCCAGCGCGTGCTGCAACTGCTGCTGGCCGAGCGTGTCTCGATCCGCGATCTGGGCAACATCATCGAGGGCATTTCGGAGGCGGCCGGCTCGATGAAGAACCCGCGCGACATCGTCGAGCATGTGCGCTCGCGCCTGGGCCGCCAGATCTGCGCGCAATACACCCAAGGCAACGGCCAGTTGCCGATCATCACCATGTCACCGGCCTGGGAGGGCGCGTTCGCTGAGAGTATCGTGGGCGATGCCGACAACCGCCACCTCGCCATGCAGCCCTCGCGCCTTCAGGAGTTCGTTCGCGGCGTGCGCGAGCGCTTCGAGGACGCTGCCCGCATGGGCGAGATGCCGGTCTTCGTCTGCTCAGGCCACGCCCGCCCCTTCGTGCGTCAGATCATCGAGCGCTTCCGGCGGGAGACGCCCGTGCTGGCTCAGGCGGAAATCCATCCAAGGGCGAGGCTGAAGACGGTGGGGAGCGTGTGAGGGACAATCTCAAAACTCAGGACCCTCGATATGGACGCCAAGGGCACACGCCGCGTCCGCCAGCTTGATATCTGCGGTCATCACAGTTGCGCGGAGGCGTTGTGCCAGAGCGATGTAGAGCGCGTCGGGCATGCGCAGGCCAAGATCAAACCGGCGGACCATGCCGGCGGCAACGGCGATGTCCCGGGGTTCAGTCACGGCACGGCCATGACGCGCGGCGAACATATCCAAATTGGCGAGCGCTCTTTCGGCATCCTTGTTGGAAATCACCTGTCGGCGCATCAAGGCACCCAGCGCTGCTGCGACTTCCCCAAGTGCAAAATCGCTGATCGTGATCGATGCCTTCGCATGGCGCAGGTGAGATTGGACACCTGCCGATCTGTCTTCCTGGCTGAACAGCGGAACAAGCACGCTGGCGTCGAGCAGAAGGCTCACTTAACGGTCCGCGTTTTCGCGCATCGCGCGGATGAGGGCAACGCTATCTATGGGTTCGGCAGGGATGATCCGCTCCGCCTCCAACCAGTCGAGATCTGCCATCAAGGATGAACGGGCAGCCTCGATGCTTGCCGTCGGCGCAGTAATTTCCGCCACGGGGCGACCATGACGGGTAACGATGATTGTCTCTCCTGCGTTCGCCGCAGCGAGTAGCCTCGGCAACTGCTCTTTAGCCTCGGCGACGCTGACTGTCCGCATCTGATGGCTCCTCGATTTGTAACTATAATTTATAGTCATAATCAGAAAAAAGCAAGCTCCGATCGCACCCCTCACCCCGCCTTCGCGTGCTCCGCCTTGTACCGTGCCCGTTCGAAGATCAGCACCACCGGGATCGAGAGAACCAGCGGCAGGATGAGGTAGAGCAGCCGCCAGACGAGCAGCGCTGCGAACACCGAGGAGGCCGGCACGGCGGGCATGAGGGCGAGGAAGATCGCCTCCATCACGCCGACGCCGCCTGGCACCTGGCTGACCAGCCCCGCCGAGAAGGACAGCAGGAACGCGCCCAGGACCAGCATGAAGCCGGGATGGTTCTCTGGTGGCAGCGCGAAATAGATGATGGCTGCAGCGCCGAGGATCTCGATGGGGGCGATGATGGTCTGGATGCCGACGATGAACGGCTCGGGGTAGGCGATCTCGGTGGACTTGATCGTGATCGTTGGCAGGTTCAGCAGCGATCCGGCCATGTAGGCCATGCAGGCCATGAGAAGCACGATGCCGATGATGCGCGCGGTGCCGGCGGAGACCTGGAACCAGGGCGATATGCTGGCCATGGGTTTCAGAAGCTCCGGCGTGGCGACAAGCGCAAAGCCCAGCATGAGCGCCGTGGCGTAAAAGAATGTGAGCGAACAGATCGCGACGAGAACGGCGACCTCCGCACCTGTCAAGCCCTTGGCGGTGTAGGCCCGGTAGCGTACCGCGCCGCCCGACAGCACGGTCGCGCCGATGTTGTGCGCCAGCGCATAGGTCACGAAAGCGGTGGTGGCGATATAGGGAAAGCGGATGCCCCTGTCCTTCTTCAGGTGCATAAGGGCCAGCTTGTCATACCAGCCGAGCGCCAGATAGGCGACAAGCGCCGACACTCCTGCCAGCAGGAATCCATCTGGCGGGATGGCGGCGATCTTGGCTCCGATCACGCGAGCGATGGTGCTGATGTTGGCAAAGACATCGCCCTTGTCGAGCGTGGCCTTGATCAGCGGATTGGTGGCGGCTTCGGCTTTCAGCTTGAAATAGAGCAGGCGCACAGACCAGATGACGGCGATAACGCCGATGGCGGGCCAGATGAAATCCTTGAGGCGTGAGAACATGCCCTATTGGCCATTCTTCTTGAGCCAATCGCGCATGAAGCTGATTTCCTTGTCCTGGCTGGCGATGATGCCCTCGGCCAGTTTCTTCAAGGCTGGGTCCTTGCCATGCTGCAAGACCACCCGTGCCATGTCGACGGCACCCTGATGGTGAGGGATCATGGCTCTGGCAAAATCCGCATCTGCATTTCCGGAAAAGCGGATGTCCATATCCTTGTGCATCTTTGCATTCACCGCCTGATAAGCCTTGGTGGCGGCATGGCTGT
This sequence comes from Allobosea sp., assembly GCA_031375185.1. Classification (GTDB taxonomy): domain Bacteria; phylum Pseudomonadota; class Alphaproteobacteria; order Rhizobiales; family Beijerinckiaceae; genus Allobosea. Next base: position 2,595 of record JANMHN010000046.1, read on the forward strand.
CAGGGGCAGCGGCATGGCCTGAATGGCCGGCATGTTGCGCATGTGCAGTCGTGGAGCCGAGCAGTGCGACGAAGACAGCAATCACGACGGGATGCTTGATCATTGTTATCTCCTTGATGTGACGGGCAGGACATGACGGGTGTTCATGCGCAAACTGAATACCGTGTTGCCTTGAGTCTAGATCGACAGATGGATGGCTGCCATGGCAAACCTGTCAGACAGCCAGGATCGTTGATATGACCATGACTCTCATCCATCTCAACCTCGATGGTTATACGGATGTTCCGCCCGGCAAGATGGCCACGATCGTGACATATCTGGAGATGCCGGCCCGGCCTCCGCTCAGGCCCGACCCGCCCCGCTCCAACTGGCTGGCTCTTGATCTCATCGGAATTGAACAGATCGAGCGCTACCTCACGATTTATCGCACGCTTGGTGACCGCTGGATGTGGTTCAGCCGCCTGGTGATGGAGAAAGGCGAGCTTGCCGGCATTCTCGCTCACCCGGCCAACCTGGCCTATGCGGTGCAGCGCGACGGCATGGATTGCGGACTGCTCGAGCTGGATTTCCGCGAGGCCGGAGCGTGCGAGATCGCATTCTTCGGGCTGTACGAGAACGAGGTCGGCACCGGGGCCGGTCGCTGGCTGATGAACAGGGCGCTGGAAGAGGCCTGGCGGCCTGGCATCAGGCGGGTGTGGGTTCACACCTGCCATTTTGACCATCCTGGTGCCCCGGATTTTTACAGGCGGTCAGGCTTCAATGCCGTCAAGACAGCCATCGAGGTCTGCGACGATCCGCGGCTCAACGGCAAGATGCGGCGCCAGGCTGCGCCGCATGTGCCGTTGATCGGTTGATGGATCTCAGCTCCGGCTCATCCTGAGACCGATCGCGTCCATGGCGGCCTGATCGCGGGCACCCTGGACCGCGCGCTCGGCTGTTTTTTCGCGATCATCGAGGATCTCGACCTTCTTCATGTCCTCGAAGGCTTCGGCAAGGGCAGCTTTTGCCTCGTCGAGTTGCCCGCGCAGGTTGTCAGCCGATTGCTGCAGGTTGTCCCTGCGGCCCTTGGCAGCCTTGGCATAGGTCGGATAGGCGAAATGTGCGGTATCATTGATGCCGGAACGGGCTTCCTCGGCCTTGATCTCGCGATCAAGTTCGTTGGCCATCCGCTCAAAATCAGCGATCATCATCTCAATTTGCGCGACCCGGCGACGTTTTTCGTCAACCTGGAAGCGCTTGAGACGGATCAAGGTCTCACGCGATTTCATGATGGTCTGTTACTCCTCAAACGCTGGCCTGTACGCCGCACAACAGCAGCCCGGCCACATAAACTGACCTTCGCGAGACACTTTCAATATGGACCGGGGAGGTTGACTGTTCGTTACCGGAATCACGAATTTTCAAAAGTGATTCCATCAGGCCCGGACAGTCCGCGCCGCGTTCAACTGGCCATGATGTCGGCCAGCATCTGATAGCTTTCTGCCAGTGATGAGGCCTCATCCTTGCCCTGCTTGAGAAACTCTTCGAGTGCCGGGTTGAGGCGGATGGCCTCATCGACGTCTGCGGAGGAGCCGGGCCGGTAGGCTCCGAGCCTGATCAGTTCTTCCATGTCTGCATAGGTGCCCAGTGTCTGGCGCGCCTTCTGCACCACAGGCCAGAACGCCGGGTCAGCGGCTTTGGGCATGGTTCGCGAAATCGACTTGAGGATGTTGATCGCAGGGTAGCGGCCACGTTCTGCGATCGCGCGCTCCATGACGATATGCCCGTCCAGAATGCCCCGTACGGCGTCGGCCACAGGTTCGTTATGGTCATCGCCATCGACAAGGACGGTGAACAATCCGGTGATCGCACCCTCGCCAATACCTGGCCCCGCGCGTTCCAGCAGGCGCGGCAACTCGCTGAACACGGTGGGGGTATAGCCCTTTGTGGTGGGTGGCTCTCCGGCTGCAAGGCCGATCTCGCGCTGGGCCATGGCAAAGCGCGTCACCGAGTCCATCATGCACAGAACCTGCGCGCCCTGATCGCGGAAGTATTCTGCCAACGCGAAGGTCATGTAGGCCGCCTGCTTGCGCATCAGGGCCGGCTCGTCGGAGGTCGCGACCACGACGATGGACCGTGCGAGGCCGTCATCTCCCAGATCGTCCTGCAGGAACTCCTGCACCTCGCGTCCGCGTTCGCCAATCAGCCCGATTACGGAGACATCGCAGGCCGAGTTACGCGCCAGCATGGACAGCAGAACGGACTTTCCGACGCCTGAACCCGCGAAGATGCCCATGCGCTGGCCACGGCAGCAGGTCAGAAAGGCATTCATCGACCGCACACCCAGATCGAGCGGGGCACCGACACGTCTTCTGGCATGGGCAGGGGGCGGATCGGCCCGGAACGGATAGACCTTGTCGCCCTCCTGCAGGGGCGGGCCGCCATCGATCGGCCGCCCGAAGGCATCGATCACGCGGCCCAACCAGGCCTGGGATGGCCTGATGCCGGGATGGGAGCGCCGCACATGCGCGGGGCACCCCCGCCGGATGCCCTCCAGCGCACCGAAGGGCATGGCCAGGGCTTTTTCACCGCTGAAGCCGACAATTTCGCAGGGAACGGTGACGCCGCCGCCGATCTCGATGTCGAGCCGCCCGCCAAGGCTCATCGCACCGATGGGGCCTGCGATCTCCACAAGCAGCCCTTGCACCCCCGCGACGCGGCCATAGACCTGCACCGGGCCAAGCCCATCGAGCGCCGCATCAAGCGCCCTCAGCATCGGTGTCTGGTCCGCGTTCATGTCGCGACTTCGTCCACTATGCCCACCATGTTCAGGAAATATCAGGGAACGTTGCCAAATTCATGCTTTGAGATGGCGCTGTAAACGATTCGTTTACCCGCTTCCTTAACAGTGAACATGTCGAGGTTGTCGTGTCCATGCTCAGGTATGTCCGCGGATGTCCTTGGCCACCCGTGGTCCGTGACCTCGTCGTGTCTTGAATGCAACATCGATGTTTCATCGATTCAGTGTTGAGTCACAACGACATGACAGGGCTTGCGCGTGCGACTCACACTTTGTTAACCAGTGTGTCCGTAGCGTGTCGCGTGGTGTTCGAGCGGGCAAGTGATTCGGCATTGTCGGCCTCTGGGAGGCGATGGTGCGGAAATGATGATCACTTGCATATCATGTGATGGAACGGGGACGATGAGACATGCGCGTTCTGCTGATTGAAGATGACAGCGCGACAGCTCAGAGCATTGAGCTGATGCTCAAGTCGGAGAGTTTCAACGTCTACACCACCGATCTTGGTGAAGAGGGCGTCGATCTCGGCAAACTGTACGATTATGATATCATCCTGCTTGACCTCAATCTCCCCGACATGTCGGGTTACGAGGTTCTGCGCTCCCTCCGGGTCGCCAAGGTCAAGACGCCGATCCTGATCCTGTCGGGTCTGGCGGGCATCGAGGACAAGGTCAGGGGTCTTGGCTTCGGCGCAGACGATTATCTCACCAAGCCCTTCCACAAGGACGAACTGGTGGCGCGCATCCATGCGATCGTCCGCCGCTCCAAGGGCCATGCCCAGTCGGTCATCACCACAGCAGACCTGATCGTCAATCTCGACACGAAAACAGTCGAGGTCGATGGCCAGCGCGTGCATCTGACCGGCAAGGAATACCAGATGCTGGAGCTGCTCTCGCTACGTAAGGGCACCACGCTGACCAAGGAAATGTTCCTCAACCACCTCTATGGCGGGATGGACGAGCCCGAACTCAAGATCATCGACGTGTTCATCTGCAAGCTGCGCAAGAAACTTGCAAATGCGTCGGATGGAAAGAACTACATCGAAACGGTCTGGGGCAGGGGCTATGTCCTGCGCGAGCCGACCGAGAATGATGACCGCATCACGGCCTGACAAACCGGTGGTGACATCTTCCAGCAAAAACCCCGCTCTTGTCGGGGTTTTTTGTTGGGCAGATGTCGGCTTTGGCTGTTCCGGAAGCGTGCCGATGCCATCAGCGGCTGCTGGTCAGCGTATCGCTGCCGACCAGCTGGAGTGACGGAGCAAAGGTCTGCCTGGCAGTGAGAGGGGGCACGGCAAGCCTGCTCTGATCAACCCTCGCATCAACCGGCCGGACGTTCGGCTGACCTGATACGGGCTGGACCGCGCTGACAGGCCGGTAGACACCGCGATGCTCGCGGTCAACGCTGTATTCATCCGTGACACCGATCACTGTTTCTGCGGCTCCAAGCAGCAGGAAGCCATCTTGTCGCAAGTGCTTTGCCAGAAAACCAAGCACCCTGGATTTGGTCGCAACATCAAAGTAGATCAGCACATTCCGGCAAAAGATGACATCGTATGTGCCCATGTGACCTTCAGGATTCACCAGATTGTGCTGCTTGAACGTCACCATCTGTTTCAGTCGCTCGTTCAGATGCCAACGGTCGCCAACTTGCGTGAAATGCTTGATCAGGCTCTGGATGGGCAAACCACGCTGGACCTCGAACTGCGAGTACACGCCGGCCCGTGCCTTGGCCAGGATGTCGGTCGAGATGTCAGTCGCCGTGATCTCGATACGCCAGCCTGACACCTCGTGGCTCATGTCGTCCAGCATCATGGCGAGCGAGTAAGGCTCCTGCCCTGACGAAGCCGCCGCGCACCAGATCTTCAGGCTGCGTTCTGCTGCACGCGCCTTCATGAGAGCTGGCAGGATCAGCTCGCGAAAATGCTTGAACGGTGTCGTGTCACGGAAGAACAGGGTTTCGTTCGTGGTCATGGCTTCGACCACCGCGACTGCCAGAGCCTCGTCCCCGGCCCGGATTTTCTGCACCAGAACGGATATGCTGCCAACTGCGTTGATGCGACAGAGGGATGCCAGTCGGCTATCGACAAGGTAGCGCTTCTCGACCGTGAGGAAGAGGCCGGAGCGCTGATACAGGAAGTCCCGCAGAAATGTGAATTCGACTTCGGTCATCATGGATCTCCCACGGGAAAGGAGGACCTGATCAGGGCTCCGATTTCGAAAACTGGCAGGACATGGTCCGCAAGACCTTCCCGGCTGACAGCTCCCGGCATGCCCCAGACCACACTGGTGGCTTCGTCCTGGGCAATGATCATGGAACCCGAACTGCGCAGGAGGCGCGTACCGTCCAGCCCGTCAGTCCCCATGCCTGTCAGGATCACGGCCAGGGCCGAGGCTCCATAGGCCGTGGCAGCATCGGTGAAGAACATGTCAATCGACGGGCGGCAGAACTTGACGGGCGCACTGTCGTCCAGCCGCATGCGGATCTGCCCGTCCGCTTTCTCGAGCCGGAGATGACGGCCGCCAGGTGCCACAAAAACGGTCCCGGCTATGGGAACATCGCCATCGACCGCTTCTTTCACGGTCCGCCCCAGCTTCTGCTGCAACTGTTCGGCAAAGGAGGTTGTAAAGAGCGGCGGCATGTGTTGGACAACGAACACCGGCACCTTGTCACAGACATCGCCAAGATCAGCCAGCACCTGCGAGACAGCGCGCGGTCCGCCCGTCGAGGCACCGATGACAAGTGCGCGGGGAACGACATCGGGTCGGTATGGCCTGACAGGTGCGACAAGTGCCGCGAGATCTGGATTCTTGCCCGCGACGGTTGCAAGTTCCGTGCGCGCGCTGTGTCCGGCGCGCGGGTTTGCGCCGATCAGTCCTTCCAGCTTGTGCAGCAATTCCTGCCTGAAGCCGAGTGACATGGTCAGGTCACGGTTGCTTTCGGGCTTGGGCTGAATATCGACGGCGCCGAGGGCCAGACACTGCATCGAGAGCCTGGCGCTGCGTGCCGTGAGGCTCGATGCAATCAGGATGTTGCTGGCGGGGCTTGCTTTCAGAATTTCAGGAAGTGCGGTCAATCCATCCATGACCGGCATGTCGATATCCAGCACGACCAGATCGGGCTGGTGCTTGGCGGCGGCCTTGACAGCACTCAGGCCGTCAACCGCGATCGCAACCACGAACATGGCCGGGTGCTCGCTGATCCAGCGGTTGAAAAGGCCGCGTGCCACGACAGAATCGTCGGCAATCAGCACCCGAGCGCGACGGTCGGGAAAGGAACTGCCCTGTGATGCTGGATTGTTGGACATCCGGACCTTGAATGTGCAGGAAGACGCTTGCCGGGCCCATGCCCGGCAAGAAGCGGGTAGCCTTTTCAGGCGATGCCGACCTGCTGGAATTTCGAGGCCAGGATGTCGCCGTCAAACGGCTTCATGATGTACTCGTCTGCACCTGCGTGCATGGCGCGGGCAATGTGCGAAATGTCGTTCTCGGTGGTGCAGAACACCACTTTCGGCGTCTTGCCACCAGGCAACTGCCTGAGCGCCCTGAGGAAGTCATAGCCATCCATCACAGGCATGTTCCAGTCCAGCAGGATGACATCGGGGAGTTTCTGCCGGCAGATGTCCATCGCCTTGGAGCCGTCCTCCGCCTCTGTGATCTGGAAATGAAGACCCTCCAGAATGCGCCGTGCGACCTTGCGGATGACAGCAGAGTCATCAACCACCAGACAATGTTTCATGTTGAAAACTCCTCATCAATAAGCAGTGGTGCAAATGTCAGGCAGCAAGATTTTCGCTGCCGATGGTGTGTGCAAGATCGAGGACCACGAGAATCCGGCCTTCAAGACGATGAACGCCGCGCGACATGCCCTGCCAGCCGATGTTCATGTGAATGGGATTGGCCTCCAGGGTCGTGACTGGCAGGCGGAGCACATCGCCGATCCGGTCAACCAGCAAGGCGAAAGGTTCGCCACCGATCTCGATACCAATGGCCATGCGTTCGCTGTGTGCCGAAGTTTCAGGCATTCCGAGCAGGGTGCGAAGGCACATGGCCGTCACCACCCTGCCACGCAGGTTGAGAAGGCCCCTGACTGACGCCGGCGCCAATGGCACGGGCGTGACCTGGACGGCCGAAAACACTTCATGCACGTCCTTGATCGGCAAGCCGAATATCTGATCGTCAATCTGGAGCGTGACGTATTCCAGTTCGCCATCCGGGATTTCGGCTGTCATGGTGGCTGTCATGGTCTTGGAGGCGCGTGCCGGATCAGGGGTCATGCGGCCTCCTTCATCTGCACCTGCAGGTTGCCGAGGGCCGCCATGAGCGCCTGGCGGTCGAATTTCCCGATCAGGTCATGCAGGCCAGCCGTGATGCCCTGTGCCGCCAGGTCCATGTGGGGAATGGATGCAAGACCCAGCACGGGAGTTGTCGCATGTTGGGCCTGATCCCTGATGGCAGAAAGAACATCCTGTCCGCCGCTGGTCAGGCTCTCGACATCGAGAACGATGGCACTCAGGTGCGTGTTCGCCTTGAGCGCAACAAGCGCGTCAGTTGCGCCCGTACAGCAGATCGGGTTGAAACCGGCGGCCCTGATGACGGGGGCCAGCATGTCGCGGATGAAAGCCGAATGTTCGACCAGCAGCACGCTTGCCCTGGAGGACGAGGGTGTCCTGCGCTTGCCCGTCAGCCAGTCCGGATAGGCAAGTGGCAGGTAGTGTGCAAGGTCGACCATGTCCGTCGCGCGCCCGCCGATCACGGCGGAACCCAGGATGCCCGGCTCGTGGTTGGCAAACTCGACCTCGAAGGACTGTTCGATGATGTCGACAATCGCTTCGACAGCCATACCCATCGTGCGCTCCCCATCCGAGAAGATCAGGAGGGATTGCAACCCCTCCCGTTTCAGTTCGAGAGCTTTATGGGCCAGCACCACGGGCATCAGCTTGCCGCGATACTGGGTCACGGGGCGTCCTGCCGTCCATTCGATCCGGGCGCTGTCGATTTCTTCCAGCCGTGTCACGAGTGACAGGGGCACCGCCTTGAGCGAGCCGCCCCCGCCATGGAACACCAGCACTGACTGGCTCTGGATCTTGGTGCCGGCGTCATGGTCTCCCTTGCCGTCGGGCGCATCGTCTTCCAGTTCGAGCTTGCCGACAGAGCGTGCAAGACCATTGGGATCGAGGATCAGGACCACCGCGCCATCACCCAGGATGGTGTTGCCTGAAAACAGCGGAATGCCGCGCAGGCGGGTCGACATCGGCTTGACGACGATTTCCTCGGTCTGCAGCACGCCATCCACCAGGATTCCGAACTGCTGCTGCCCGATCTGCGTCACCACGACGAAGCCTGATGTGGCATCGCTGTCGTGAGAGCCCATGGCGGCGGCCAGCGTGATCACGGGCAGGAGGCGCTCACGCAGGCGGATGATGCTGGCCCCATTGATATTCTCGATGACATGGCTCGAGCCGGGCCTGACACGCACAAGCTCGCGGACTGCCGCCTGCGGGATGGCATAGCGCTGATCCTGCACAGAAACGATCAGGGCCGAGACGATCGCCAGCGTCAGCGGTATCTTGACCACGAATGTCGTGCTGCGGCCTGGCTCCCAGGCGATGTCCACCGTGCCGCCGATCGCGTCGATGTTCGATTTGACGACATCCATGCCGACACCGCGGCCCGAGACATTGCTGACCGTGCTCGCGGTCGAAAAACCGGGATGAAAGATGAAACGTGCCATCTGCGCATCTGTCATCTTGTCGAGTTCAGCCGGGCTCGCCAGCCCCAGATCCTTGGCCTTGCGCCGGATCCGGGCAAGGTCGAGACCCTTGCCGTCATCCGACACGCGGATGGTGATGGAGCCGCCTTCATGCCCAGCGTTCAGCCTGATCCGGCCGGTTTCGGATTTGCCGATGGCGCGCCTCTCCTGTGGCATCTCGATGCCGTGATCCGCAGAATTCCTGACCATGTGGGTCAAGGGATCCTTGATCTGCTCCAGAACCTGCCGGTCGAGTTCGGTTTCGGCACCTTCCATGACCAGTTCGATCTTCTTGCCCAGTTCGCTCGACAGATCGCGGATCAGGCGGGGGAGCTTGTTCCAGGCATTGCCGATCGGCTGCATGCGGGTTTTCATCACCCCGTCCTGCAATTCGGCGGTGATGTGGGACAACCGCTGCAGCGGCAGCTTGAAATGCTGGTCGTTCTCGCGCCGTGCGATTTCGACAAGCTGGTTGCGGGTCAGCACCAGCTCCGACACCATCGTCATCAGGTGTTCGAGCGTGCCGACCTGCACCCTGATGGTCTGTGCGGCGAGGCGGGACTCGGTCACATCCTCCGAGCCGTGATCAGGTTTTGGCACTTGGCCTGCAACCGTCACGATGACAGGATCGCCCGCACCGACAAGCCCGTCATGCGGCTGTGAGCTTTCCGTATCGCGGAAGGCACGCTCCAGTTCATCAAGGGATGCTTCGCCTGGCTTGAGTTCACGCTCGAGAACCTGATGGACAAGCGAACTGACAGAGCCAGGTGCAAGGTCCGCTGCTTGAGGCACGCTGGCCTTAGCCAGTGACGAAACCTGATCAAGCGCCGTGATCAGGTCACTGTCGGCCCCTTCAGGCTCGGCGCCCGTGTGTTCAAGTGCCGCAAGGATGGTCTTGATGCGGTCGATCGAGGCCAGCGTCAGGGACACAGCCTGCGGCGTGACCTCGGCACCGTCGCGCAATTGCCCGAGAAGACTCTCAGCCGAATGTGCCAGTGCCTCGAGGCGCGGCAATCCCAGAAATCCGCAGGTGCCCTTAATGGTGTGGACGAGCCGGAAAATGTTGCGCAGGATGTCGGCATTCGAGGGATCGCTCTCGAACTCGACCATCTGTCTGTCAACGGTGTCCAGATGCTCGTGGGACTCCGTGAGAAACTCTGAAAGAAGGTCGTCCATGTCTGACGATCCGGTCCACGCAACTGTTACACTGAACGTGGAAGATCGCCGTTAAGGATGAACGATCAGTTGAGATCGCGACATGTTCTGCGATTAAAACGCCGTTTCGCCGCTTTTTGGGTCTCAGGATTTGGCAACCGTGATCGTCACCACATCGGCATCGAGCCCGAATGCCACCGTCATTCCCGCGGCAGCGGCGATCTGGCCTGTGTAGTAGGGCTGGATGGCATGTGCATCGATCACGCCATTGGCGGCGCGGCCCGCGATCAGGTCAACCGCATGGGGCGGAATGCGCGCGTTGATCCCGGCCGCGGTCAGGACAAAATGGCCCTGTTCGCCCGCGATCGTGCCCGCGACCGTGAGGTTGCCGCCACGCGGGATGGCGCTTGAACCGATCATCAGCAGGTTGAGGATCAGCTTGACCTGGTTCTTGGGCAGAAGGGCGCGGGGAACGTCCCAGACCAGATTTGTCTTCTCGTCTGCGAAGAACGCCTGTGCGACAGACCCGGCATCGCCTGTGTCGATCATCGCAGTGGCCGAACCGGCTGCGCCGAAGGCGATGCGCGCGAACTGGAGCCTTGCAGACGCCTGACGCGAACTCTTGCGCACGAGGTCGATGGAAAACTCCTTCATCGACGCATCGCCGGTGTCATAAAGTTCGATGCCGTTGACCACCGCACCCACCGGGCTGATCACGTCATGACAGACGCGGCTGCACAGCAGGCTTGCCAGATCGATGCCCTCGAGGGACACTGCTGTGATGCTGGCTGGTGCATCGGTCATGGTCAGGCCCTCCCAAGTCGGCTACGAATCACTATATCTTAGTAATGCGGGTTTAACTGTCCGTATCGGCGGTTGCAAAGTGGCCAGTCTGGCCACTCCGGCGCAGGATGTCGTTCGTTGCCAGTCATGCCGTTGATGCCCACAAGCTACCCGGCCAGTTATCTGGGCCTTCTCCGCGATCAGCTTGCGCTGAAGCTCCTGGAGGCCTCCCTGGCAGGTGCGCGTGAACTCATGCTGTTCTGGTGTGGCGTGACGGCTTCATCATGCAAGGATGACGGCTCCGTGGTCTCGGAAGCGGACCATGCCGCAGATGCCGCTGTGCGGGGTGCGCTGGGCCGGATCGGGCTTGATGCTGTCCTCGTCAGTGAGGAAAGCGCCCACCATTCGACGGAGGGACATGACACGTTCCTGCTGCTGGACCCGCTCGATGGCACCAACGACTTTCTGGAACACGGTCCTGAATTCTGCGTTTGCCTGGCCGCAATCCACCGGGGAAAGCCTGTTGCCGGTGCCATTGTGGCGCCTGCCCTGAAGCGGGCCTGGTTTGCGGGCGAACGCTGTTTTGCCGTTTCGCTGGACAATGCCCTGGTTGTCGAAGGGCAGGCTGAGGCGCTGCATGTCGAGAGCCGCCCGCGTGCATCAGCAAACAAGGCCATTATCAGCCGCCGCAACGGTGACCCGCGAACAGACGCCGCCCTGAAGGATTGCGGTGTGTCATCCATGATGATGGTGTCATCGGCCATCAAGTTCGGACTGCTGGCGGAAGGCCGGGCTGACCTGCTTGTGCGTCATGGCCGGACGATGGCCTGGGACATCGCGGCTGGTGATGCCGTGCTGTCGGCTGCGGGGGGCATGGTGTGCGGTTTTGACGGCGAGCCGCTTTTGTATGATGGCTCCCGTCCCGGTTTCGACAATCCGCCCTTCATTGCCGTGGCGCGGGGTGATATGGCGCGCCCGCTCCTTGATGCGGTTCAGCGCGCCAATTGATGTTCAATCCCCGGCCAGCGGCCCTGAGCTGCCTCCAGCAGGCCGGGATTGGACTTCAGATCATTGCGGCTTTCCCGTGTGCGGAACAGCATCAGCCTGTCGCCGACGATCAGGAAATGCTCGGGCCTGCCTTCAACGGCACGGCCCTGTGCCGCTCCGACAGGGTCATGGCCGCCAAACAGGGGATGGTAGGTGTCCGGGCTGGTGACAAAAGCCTCCCTGTTGGCGGCGCTGGCAAAACGCCAGACCACGCCTTCATGCAGAAGTTCGAACTGGGCCAGTCCTCCCACCGGGCGGCCAGCCGCGAAATAGCCAACCGGATCAAACCCGTGAAGCGCAACGCCGGCCTGGTCGTGCAAAACCACGCGCTCGCCGGTCTGCGGCAGGGCAGGGATCGGAGGCATGCCGGGGATCACAGCACTTGCCTGCGCCGCGCCGACACAGGACAGGCCGAGGACGACCACAATCGTGCATTGCCTTGCAAAGGCCGTCATCGAAGTTGATTCTTTTGACATTAAGATTCGATTTACCGTGTCGGAGCATGCTGTTGCCTTCACGTTTAGATCTTGCAGGTGTCTGGAACATTGACAGCTGCGCGAACTGGAGGATTTGTTGCAAATGAGGTTGCCAAGTGGTTTCGCGGCGATGCGCCGTTTCATGGGTGCGCGGCGTCTTACCGTGCTGGCCTGCATTGCCATGTTGCTGGCTGCCCTCCCCTTGCCTGCGTCGGCACAGCAAGGTGACAGCACGTTCCGACCTGAGGAACTGGTCGGATCCGGACACAAGTTCTTCGGCAACATCTCGCGGGGGCTGGCGCTTGCCATCGAGGAGGCCGTGCGCCGTTGGGGAGAGCCCAATGGCTATGTGCTGGGCCAGGAAGGGTCCGGAGCTTTCGTGGCCGGGTTGCGGTTCGGAGAGGGCACGCTTTACACGCGCAATGCCGGGGACCGGCGCGTGTTCTGGCAAGGGCCTTCACTTGGCTTCGATTTCGGCGGTGACGGCGCCCGCACCATGATGCTTGTCTACAACATGCCCAGGACGGATGCGATCTATCAGCGTTTTGGCGGGGTCGATGGTTCGCTTTATTTCGTGGCCGGTTTCGGGTTCACGGCGCTGACCGCCGGTGACGGCGTGACGGTGGTGCCCATTCGCAGCGGGGTTGGCGCGCGGCTTGGCGTCAATGTCGGCTACCTCAAGTTCACGCCCAAATCGACATGGAATCCGTTCTGAGCGTCGCCGTGTTGTCCAGCAGACATCTGGCGTCAAGCTCTGCTGCATGGCATGGTGCAGGCTGTGCCGGGTGTCCGGCGTTGACAACCGAACACGTGCCGCCACAGCGGAACAGGCTTCCTATTCCTGTGGTCCGTGTCCGATCGCCCGAGGTCATGTCCCTTGATCGAAGCTGTGATGCTTGCCGCGCTCGGTTTCCTGATCGCCAGCTTTCTGTGGCTGATCATGTTGCCTGCGATCAGCCGCAGGGCAGAACGGCTGGCCCGCAGGCGCGCTGAGCTGACCTTTCCGCTGTCCGTTGATGAAATAGCTGCGGAACGCGACCATCTGCGGGCTGAGTTTGCCGTTCGCCAGCGCGAACTCGAGCGCCGTGTCGAGGACAGCCAGGAGATCAAGGCCAGCGCGCTGAAGAATGTCGGCGTGCGCGACATGCAGATTTCGGAACTCAAGACGACACTCGGCGTCAGGGACATCAGCATTGTCGACCTCAGTGGCAGGCTCACCGCAACCGAGGCGGATCTTGCCCAGACGCGCGAGCGCCTCGCGCTGGAAGAAGCCGGCCACGCCTCGACGCGTTCTGATCTGGCCGTTCGCGGCCAGGTCCTGACCGAGCGCGACAGGGAGGTGTCCGAACTGCGCATCGAACGCGCCGACCTCAGCGCCACGCTCGCGGCGAGGGTGCGGGACCTTGAGCAGGCCACCGCGCGGGGCGAGAACCTGTCCGGAGAGCTTGCCATGACAAGCGCCCGCCTTGCGGAATTGACGGCGCAGCATCAGGCGCTCGAAGCGGAAAAGGACCGCTTGCGGATCGCCCTTGCCGAAAGCGAGACGCTGTCAGCAGGGCGCGCTTCCGACATCACCGGGCTTGAACACAGCCTGACCATGATCAAGGCTGCGCTGGAGGCGGAGACAGCGGGGCACAACACCACGCGCGCAGCCTTCGAGCAGCGAGGCGTCGAGGTGGCCGCGCTCATGGCGGAGCGTGACAGCCTTCGGCAACGGCTCAAGGCCAGCGATGACGCATTGGCGCGCAGCGAGCAGATCGCCAGCGAACAGCGCGGGGCAAAGGCCACGGCGGACGCCAAGTTTGCAGCCCTGCGCAAGGAGGCCGACAACACAGCGGCGCTCCTGCGCGACACATCCGCGGACAAGGCGAGGCTTGACGTTGCGCTGGCCAGCGCGCGCCGCGAACACGAGATGCGGATCAAGGCCATGCTGGCCGATCTGGAAACCGCGCAATCGATGCTCGCCCAGACACGCGGCGAGCGCGCCGCGCTGGCGCGAGATATCACTGACCTTCGCCGCGAGACAGAGCGCCTGCAGGTCCGGCTTGACGCCGAAAGCGCGCAGCTGCGCACTGAAATCACGAAGGTCGCTGATCAATTTCTGCAGGCGAAGCCGTCATTGTTGCTGTCGCTTGTTGATAAGGCCATGGCAGCACCTGATGCGGCAGCCAAAAAGGCGGACAAGCTGGCGGTCACGCCGGCACCCGCAGCTGCGCTTCGCCCGAGACGGCAGGCCGCCACACGCAAGCCGATGGTTTCGGCGGTTCCGGACCGGGCTGCCGAATAGGCAATTGCGGACGATCCTCCACGCATCCTGATCTTCAGCCCGCGCGAGGATGAGCTTCAGCTTTTCGCCTTTCTGGAACTCCTCATCGGGCGGGCTCAGTGATGAGGATTGAACAGATGTATGTCCGTGTTGATACCGCCTACCACCTTAGCCACTTGTCGATCTGGACCACTGTTTCGGCCATGAAACGGGTCACAGGTGCAGGCGTGCGGCGTGCGATGTCGGTGGCCAACCCTGCGAATGGCTCGAAGCTGAACACGACCGTCGAGCGGCCAGCCGGGATGGCAACCGCGCGGAACAGCACATTGGCCTTGAGCACGGGCTCGCTTTCGCCGTTGACCTCAGCGCTCCACCAGCGTTGCCAGACATCGTT
>JANMHN010000103.1:0-1844 GCA_031375185.1 Allobosea sp.
TTGATCCGCGCGATCCCGTGTTCGTGCAAGATCCCTATCCGGCCTATGACGCGATGCGTGCTGCGGGGGCCGCTGTGTTCTGGGAGCAGTATGGCCACCATTGTGTCTGCGGCCATGAGGCGGTCAGCGCGCTGATGAAGGACCGGCGCTTTGGCCGCCAGATCCTGCATGTCAGCAGTCGCGAAGCCTTGGGCTGGCCCGAATCCGCACCGCATCTGGCCCCGTTCCACGCCGTGGAGCGCCACTCGCTCCTGGAGCTTGAGCCGCCCGACCACACGCGGCTGCGCGGGCTCGTCAACCGCGCGTTTGTCTCAAGGCAGGTGGAGCGCTTGAGGCCACGTATCGTGGCGCTGGCGCACCGTCTGATCGATGGCTTTGCGCCGCACGGGAAAGTGGACCTGCTGGAGGTCTTCGCCACGCCGATCCCGGTCATCGTGATTACCGAACTGCTCGGCGTGCCGCCAGACCGCGCGCCGGATTTGTTGCGTTGGTCGCATGCCATGGTGGCGATGTACCAGTTCCGGCGCTCTCGCCAGATCGAGGACGAAGCGGTGGCGGCAACGCTGAACTTTGTCGCTTTCCTGCGCAGCTACATCACCGAGAAGCGCCGCCAACCCGCTGACGACCTGATCAGCACGCTGATTGCCGCCACCGCTTCCGGTGACCGGATGAGCGAGGATGAGCTGATCTCGACCTGCATCCTCATCCTGAACGCAGGACACGAGGCCACGGTCCACGCCATCGGCAACGGCGTGAAGGCGATGCTCGAACATGACATCACGATCAGCGATGCCCCGCTCGACGGCCTCGTCGAGGAAGTGCTGCGCTTCGACGCGCCGCTGCACATGTTCACGCGCTACGCGCTGGAAGATTGTGAGGCGTTCGGGGTGCGCTTCAAACAAGGCGATGTTGTCGGCCTGTTGTTGGGAGCTGCCAACCGCGATCCGGCCCGCTTTGCCGATCCCCATTGTTTTGATCCGTCCCGCACCACCAATGCCCATGTCAGCTTTGGCGCTGGCATCCATTTCTGCGTCGGAGCGGCGCTCGCAAGACTGGAGCTGGAGGTGGCACTGCCGATCCTGTTCCAACGGCTGCCGCGACTGAGGCTCAACTCACCGCCCGTCTATCGCGACACCTACCATTTTCATGGGCTTGAGCGGCTGGATGTGGCGTGGTGAAGGTGCGCCGTCATTCCGAGCGCAGCGAAGCAATCCAGACTTTGTGCGTCGCGATGCTGGATTGCTTCGCTGCGCTCGCAATGACACCGCCCCTCATAATCCCGGCAGGTTCAGCCCCTTCTCCTTGGCGCAGGCAATCGCCGTCTCGTAGCCCGCGTCTGCATGGCGCATCACGCCGGTGGCAGGGTCGTTCCAGAGCACGCGCTCAAGCCGCCGCGCCGCATCCGGCGTGCCATCTGCCAGAATGACCACGCCGCTGTGCTGGCTGTAGCCCATGCCCACGCCGCCGCCATGGTGCAGCGACACCCAGGTCGCGCCGGACGCGGTGTTGAGCAGCGCGTTGAGCAGCGGCCAGTCCGACACGGCGTCGGAGCCGTCCTTCATCGCCTCGGTCTCGCGGTTGGGCGAGGCGACCGAGCCGGAATCGAGATGGTCGCGGCCGATCACGACGGGCGCCTTAAGCTCACCGCTCGCCACCATCCCGTTGAAGGCGAGCCCCAGCCGGTGGCGGTCGCCCAGGCCCACCCAGCAGATGCGCGCGGGCAGCCCCTGGAAGGCGATGCGCTCTTCGGCCATGTCGAGCCAGCGGTGCAGCGGCTTGTTGTCGGGGAACAGTTCCTTCATCTTCGCGTCGGTCTTGCGGATGTCTTCGGGGTCGCCGCTGAG
>JANMHN010000105.1:0-9894 GCA_031375185.1 Allobosea sp.
ACATCCGCTGCGGCATCGAGAATGGCCCGCGTGTAGCCACCGGCTCCGAAGGTGCCATCAAGGATGCACGAGCCGGGCCTGATGCCAAGGGCCGTGACGGCCTCTTGCAGAAGCACGGGCGCATGACGGGCCGGTCCGCCAGCGACAGGTTCAGCACCCTTGCCGCGGCCCGTCATGTCGCATCGCCTTCCGGCGCTTGCCGCGCCTGCATCGTGTCCGTCTGGCTCCGCCACTGGTTGCCAAGGTTGTGCTTGAGCTCTCTCAAGCGTCCGCGCGCACTCTCCAGGTGAACGCGAAACCTCTCCGGCTTCCAGATCTGGAACTTTGAACCGAGACCGACGAACGTGACCTGATCGCCAATCCCGGCATAAGCCTTGAGAGTTTCGGTGAGTTGCATGCGCCCCTCCGGGTCCACTTTCAGCACCTCCGAAACGCCCAGAAGCGCCGTCGACAGATGATCCCGCTCGTCCGAATAGGGGGGCATGCCCGACAGCAAACTCTCGATCTCCTTCAGCAAGGCGTTGCCGCCTGCATCCAGAGCCATCATGTCGAGCGCCGGATGAATGTAGAGCCCTTCGAAACCGTCGCGCCCCAGCACCAGCCTGAAGCTCGCCGGAATCGAAACACGACCCTTGGCGTCCACGCGGTTGGTGAAGTTCGACACAAAGCGGTCCATGGACCCGACGCTCACTTACACCTAGCTTGCCGACACTCGGCTTACTGACACTTGACGCAACCTGGTTGGCACATTTGCCCGCCAGACCCGGCAGCCCCGCCACAGGGCTGCTTGCCCCTGCAAGCAAAGGCCCGTTTCCGGCAGCCGACCAGCTGGCCTCCCGAGCCCTGATTTCAGCCAGCCGATGAACCCAAACAGGGCTCACATCAGACGGGATAAAATGGGATAACATGGGCATTTGTGGGCGTCAACGATCCGAGCGGCAAAACCACGGGGCAATCCGGGCTACCCAGCATCACACACGGTTAACGTTAAAGAAGCGTGAGCGCGGGTCGCATGCCTTGACCTGGATTGGTCGCGGGCATTGCATCTGCCGCTTGCAGGGATAATGTCGGGCGTGAAACCGCGCGCGATGGAGGGTTTTATGTCCAGGATGGTCGGGCTGGCGAACAGGACCGAAAATCGGGCTGTCGTGGCCCTCGTCGTGAGCCTTTTCACGGGGTTATCATGCCTTTTTTCCGGGCCTGCGGGCGCACAGGTGCCGCCCAGCGCCGACGAGATCGCACGCTATTCCGGATTGCATGGCGTTGCGGCGTCAGGCGCGCCCAGTGCCATCACCGAGATGATCGCAAACGGCCTTGATCCGGATGTGCGTGACGCAAACGGACGCACGCCCTTTCATGTCGCTGCCTTCCTCAAGCAGCGGGCTGCCATGGTTGCCCTCGCGAAGGGCGGGGCCGATGTCAATGCGCTGGACAAGCAACGCTATGATGCGGTGACGATCACAGCTGTCGCCAACGATCCGGAAACGATGAGCCTCGCCATTCAACTGGGCAACAAGGCCGGGAACATCACCAGTATCTATGATGGCACCGCGTTGATCGCCGCCGCCCACCTGGGCCATGGCGAGGTGGTCAGACGGCTGATCGCGGCAGGCGCGCCGCTCGATCATGACAACAATCTGGGATGGACTGCCTTGATTGAGGCCATCGTCCTTGGGGATGGTGGCAGGCAGCATCAGGCTTGCGTGGAGGCGCTGCTGGCCGCGAAGGCGAACCCCAGCCTTGCAGACCGCAGCGGAGCTACGCCGCTCGCGCTGGCCAAGGCGCGGGGTTACCACGACATGGCGCGCATGATCGAAATGGCAGGTGGGCGCTGACGTCATCTCGTACCGTTGACGTCGACAGCTTCGCTGCCCTGACCAAACTCGGCCGCTCCGGCCGGTCTGCCAGTGATAACAGGGAATGTGGACATGGGAACTCAGATTGATCTCAAGGGGCGCGTCGCCGTCATCACGGGCGGCGCGCGCGGCATCGGCTATGCGGCTGCGCAGCGACTGCTGGCGTCTGGCGCCACCGTCGCGTTGTGGGACATGGATGCGGCCAAGCTGGCCGAAGCCAAGGCGGAGCTGGCATCAGATGGCCTGGTTTCGACCGATGTGGTCGAGTTGACCGACGAAGTCTCCGTCGAATCGGCCTCAGCCGCCGTGCTGGCCCGCCATGGCAAGATCGACATCCTGGTGAACAATGCGGGCATCACGGGCGGGAATGCGAAGACCTGGGAGCTGGACCCTGTGGTCTGGCGGCAGGTGGTCGAGGTCAACCTGATCGCACCTTATCTGACATGCCGCGCGGTGGTGCCAAGAATGCTGCGGAACGGCTACGGGCGCATCGTCAACATCGCGTCGGTCGCGGGCAAGGAGGGCAATCCCCAGGCCTCGCATTATTCAGCCTCGAAGGCTGGCCTGATCGGGCTGACCAAATCGCTGGGCAAGGAACTTGCGCAGGCCGGCATCCTGGTCAACTGCATCGCGCCTGCCGCCGCAAAGACCGACATCTTCAAGCAGATGAAGCAGGAGCACATCGACATGATGTTGTCCAAGATACCCATGGGCCGTTTTGTCGAGGTAGACGAGATCGCCGCGATGATCGCGTGGCTGGCCAGCGAGGAATGCTCGTTCACCACCGGAGCCGTGTTCGACATCACAGGCGGCAGGGCCACGTACTGATCGCGGTCAGAGCGACCGGTGGACATAGGGCGCGGTGAACGCCAGCGCTTCGTCCAGACGCCTTGGATCGGGAGGTTGGGGCAAGACCTGCAGCGAATGCACGCCGATGCCTTCCGCTTCAAGCGCCGCGAAGCCGCCCATGCCCTCGACCTCGAAAACGAAGAGCGCCACCTCGACCCTTGCGCCCAAAGTCGTCAGCAGCCTTGCTGCGGCGATGGCTGTGCCGCCTGTCATCAGCACATCGTCAATGATGGCGACCGTCTTGCGGGCCACGACCAGGCCACGCAGGACGGCCAGGCCCTCTGCGACGTGATAGTTCTGAGCAAGGGATCTTGCGATGTCGGGGTGGATCGCATCGACGCTCCTGATCCCCATGAAACCCGCGCCCGACAGTATCGCGCTCGCCCCGGCAAGCATGGCACCGGTCTGGTTGACGCCGGCGATGATGTCGGTGTTTTCCGGGAGCATGTTGACGAAACGGTCAACCAACTGCCGACAGGTTCCCGCGCCCGTATTGCTGCCAAGGGCATTCGGAAAGCTCATGCCGGGGCGTGGGTAATCGAACCATTTGCGGCTGGGCATGGTCTCTCTGTCTATTGCAAATGCACCTGCACATGTGTGAACCACATCACATGGTCTATGCCTAACATAACGTCATCGCATCAACAAAAGATTTACTCGCAATAAACGTATGGGTGCCAGCCGGCCTGTAAGCCGGGTTCTGGAGGGCCGCGAGGCAAGCCTCGCGACGTGACGGCCATTCCTCTGGGATGCCTGTTACCAGGCGCCTCGAGCAACCAACCCGGATGACTCAGCCGGAACGGCCTGCCGGTCTTGCGACCGGCGCGTCACCCCGATTCGGTCTTGCTCCCGGTGGGGCTTGCCATGCCGTTCCCGTTGCCGGGTCCGCGGTGCGCTCTTACCGCACCTTTTCACCCTTACCGTGCTCGGAAGCGCGGCGGTTCGATCTCTGTGGCGCTGTCCCTGGGGTTGCCCCCGCCGGACGTTATCCGGCACCGTTGTTCCGTGGAGCCCGGACTTTCCTCGACGAAAGATGTTGCCATCACCCGCCGCGGCCGTCCGGCCGACTGGCAGCTTGCCTGTGCGCCGTGCGGCGTGCTGCTGTCAAGCTGCGTCCGTGTTGTGGCGCTCAACCGGCCTGTGCCATGATGAGCTTGGCGCGCCCGCAATAGGCCCTGTTCGCCTGGCTCATCCGTGTGGCCCTCAGGCCGCTCTGATAGCGCATGATGGTGCCGCAGGTTTCCCCGCCAGAGAGCCGGTAAGCCTGTGCCAGATACTTCATGCCATAGGTCAAATTGGTGTCAGCATTGAGAAGACCACCTGCGCTGCCACCGTAGCCAAGGCTGCGCGCTGTGCCGAGCCTGATCTGCATCAACCCGTAATTGCCCCTGTTGGCTGCGCCCGGACGGAAGTTGCTTTCAAGCCGGACGACGGCCCTCGCGAGCGGTACAGGAACACCATGTTTGCCAGCATGGTAGGCAATCCTCTCGTCAACAGAAGATGATGCCGCAGCTTTTTCAGATGTGGTTCCCCACCAAAGGCACGATGCCAGAATTGTCAGAGCATAGTATCCCATGCCGGCTCGTGCAGGCTTTGTCCGTGACATTGATCTGACCTTGTCCATGGCGCTACAAAACGTAAGCCAGCTCATGGACACTGAGTGGGGCGACAACAAGGCATGCGAATGACGGGCCCGGTCTTGCAGCCGGTTCATGCGCGCGATGCTGGCGTGCCGCTGTTCCGCGGGCCGCATCTCCGTCCTTCAATAGATCGTCCGCTTCATGCGCTCCGGATAAGCATCGTCATAAGCCTTGCCGTCGAAGGCCCCGCTGCTGATCTCCTGCAGCATGGTTCCGACACTCGGCAGCTCCGAGCGCAGGATCTGTGTGGCAGGATCCCACAGTTTCGAGCGCACGAGGGCCTTCTGGCACTGGGTGTAGATTTCACGGACCTCGATCACGATCACGCAGGCCGGAATCTTGCCTTCCATGGTGAAACTCGTGCGCAAGGCCATGTCGGTCGACAGGTGCGCCAGCCCGTTGACCCGCATGGTTTCGCCGACGCCCGGGATCATGAACAGCAGCGCAATGTGGGGGTCACGCACGATATTGCGCAACGAATCGACACGGTTGTTGCCGCGCCGGTCCGGGATCATCAGTGTCCTGGCATCATGGATCCGGACAAAACCCTTTGGATCGCCGCGCGGCGAGCAATCAAGCCCCTCCGGCCCGCAGGTTGACAGGATCACGAAGGGCGCAGCTTCGATGAACTGGCCATAATGGGGAGAGACATGATCCAGTACCTTGATCGTGGCTGCCGGAACGATCTCGCCATAGATCGCCTCAAGCTGCGCGATCGTTTCAATCGTGTCCGTCATGCCGACGCCTCCGAGAACTTTCCGGCAGATCATTCAAGCGGCTTGAGGCCGGCGGCTGCAATCACGTCCCTCAACACGCCGATCTCCTGGGCGTGGTAGGGCCGGAAAGCGTCGGCATCACGCACATTCATGGTGAAGCCTGTGCGCAGGATCGCCTCGCGCGGGCCGGGAGCGTTGAGGATGGTGACGATTTCCGACGACAGGCGCGCCAGCGCTGCGGGCGGGGTGCCTGCGGGAGCAAAGAACGCCGCCCACGAATCGGCGTCTGCCGTGGCAAGGCCCTGTTCGCGCAGCGTGGCGACATCCGGCACGGCCTTGTTGCGCACAGGGCTGGCGATGGCCAGCGCCCGCAGGTCGCCGCTCTGAATCTGGCCCAGCACAGACGGCAAGGTCGAATTGGCGATATCGATGCGCCCGCCCAGCAGTTCCTGCACCAGGGGGGCCGCCCCTCGGAACGGCACGTGCGTCATCTGCGTGCCGGTGCGGGCCATGAACAGTTCGGTGAAAAGGTGCGAACCCGAGCCAATGCCGGTCGAACCATAGTTGAGCTTGCCGGGATCTTTCTTCGCAAGTGCAATCAGTTCCTGGATGTTGGCAGCGGGCAAATCCTTGCGCACCACGAAGACGTGCTCGAACGAGCCGACACCGGCCAGCGGCGCGAAGTCCTTCTGGGGATCATAGCCCGGCTCGCGCAGCAGGAAACTGTTGGAGCCATGCGTCTGGTTGTTGCCAAAGATGATCAGATGTCCGTCGGCATCGCCGCGCGCCACCGAGCGCGAGCCGAGCGCGCCAGATGCTCCGGCGCGGTTGTCAACCACGACGCCAACCTTGAACAGGGTTTCCAGCTCTTTCGCCACGATGCGGCCGATGGCGTCGGTCGGTCCGCCAGCCGGATACGGCACGACCAGCGTGATGGGCCGGGACGGTGCCCAAACGCCGGGAGCGCTGGCCGAAGAGCTGCCTTGGGCGCGAACAAGCGAGGGTGCGGCGATGGCGGCGCCCATGAGGGCAAGCGTATGGCGGCGGGTGATGCTGGTCATGGTGTGTCCCTGAAAGCCCTGCTGTCGGACGCTCACGTCGTCCGTGTCACATCGACATAGCGCGCCAGCGGGTGCGAACCAAGCCCTGCCCAGCAAGCACTGCCCAGATTGACGCTGCTTTTCATGTGAACAGCACCATTTCGCTGGCGCGGGCAGTCCTGAAATCTGCTTGTTTGCTGGCAACGCGATTCCCCTGCCAGACATCTCCGGTTCACCTCATGATCGCCACCTTGACTGTCGTTGCCGGGCCGATGTTCGCCGGAAAGACCTCCGCGCTGATCAGGCGCATCGTCCTGGCGCTGGACGAGGGCATTTCGCCTGTCGTGATCGTCAAGCCTGCCATGGACAACCGCTTCGCAGACGGGGCGATCATGACCCATGACGGGGTGGCGCACCCGGCCCTGCCGATTGCCAGCGAGCATGACCTGTTTGCCGCCGTGGCCGAGGCTTCTGCGCGTGTGGACGGCCCGGTCCACCTCTTCGTGGACGAGATGCAGTTTCTCGAAACGCCGCATTTTCACGGTGCCTTCCACGAATGCGTCCATGCGCTGCTGGTGGCCGGCCATGACGTGACCTGTGGCGGCCTGGATTGCGACTGGCGAGGCATGCCTTTCGATGTGTCCGCGCGGCTGCTGGCCATGGCCGACCATGTCGAGAAGCTGACGGCGCGGTGCGCGGTGTCGGGCCTCCCGGCCCAGAAGACCTACAAGAAATCGGCTGACGCCACGCGCATTGCGCTTGGCGCTGCAGACACCTACGAACCACGCTCGAACGCAGCCTGGGAAGGCGTGGAGCGCAGCGTTGCGGGCACAGTGCGTATGAGACGAGGCTGAAGCCCTGTTTTGTCTCCGTGGGCTGCATGGCGCGATCCGGGGAAGGGTGCTCCCTGTTTCGTGATGGATGTCGGGGCCTGCTTCCGTAACAGAATGGCTGCGAACAGCGTATGTGTCGGAACACGTACTTGCACCGGCGAGGAGTAGACCATGCTGATCAAACGGACCCATGGATGGGAAATCCCCGAAGCGCAGGCCACATCCGAGGCCGCATTTCTGGATCGCCGTGCCTTTCTGGCTGGCGGAGTCGGCGCTGCTTCGATTGCAGCAGGCGCAATGCCGGCCTCTGCGCAGTGGTTCGGGAGCAGCCAGCCCAATCTCGAACGCAGACCTGACCCGACCGATGACCTTTATCCCGCCCGGAACAATGCCAGCTTCACGCTCGACCGGCCCGTGACCGAAGAAGTGACGGCGGCAGGGTACAACAACTATTACGAGTTCGGCTCGACCAAGAATATCTGGAAGCAGGCCGAGGCGAAGAAAACCCGCCCCTGGACAATCAAGGTCGATGGCCTTGTTGAAAAGCCATTCGAGATCGGCATTGATGACCTGATCCGCCGCTCGCAACTCGAGGAGCGCCTCTATCGCTTCCGCTGTGTGGAGGCCTGGGCCATGGCGGTGCCGTGGACGGGCTTCACGCTCAAGTCTTTCCTCAGCATCGCCAAGCCCTCATCGGGCGCGAAGTATGTGCGCTTCGAGACCTTCCAGAACGCCGCCATCGCTCCGGGCCAGAAGCAAAGCTGGTATCCCTGGCCCTATGTCGAGGCTGTCACCATCGAGGAGGCCGCCAACGAGTTGCCGCTGCTCGTGACAGGCGTCTATGGCAAGCCGCTGCGCAACCAGTTCGGCGCGCCGCTCCGTCTGATCCTGCCATGGAAATATGGGTTCAAGTCCATCAAGGCGATCACGCGCATCAGCTTTACGGCGGACAGGCCGAAGAGCTTTTGGGAACAGTTGCAATCTTCCGAGTATGGTTTCTGGGCCAATGTGAACCCAGCTGTCGCGCACCCGCGTTGGAGCCAGGCCACCGAACAGGTGCTGGGCAGCCAGGAGCGCGTGCCGACCCTGCTGTTCAACGGCTATGCCGAGCAGGTGGCGCATCTTTACAAGGGGTTGGAGAAAGAACGGCTGTATCTGTGATGCAGCCGTCGGGTTGGGATAAAAAAAGCCCGGTTCCGTAAGGAACCGGGCTTAGAGGTCATGTCTGGCAAGCCAGACACTCCAGAGGGGTGGATCAGGAAGGCATCAACGCCGGGAGGAGGAAGCGGACACCAGAGCCCCGATCACCTTTTTGCATATGCCTGCAGGACTGCTTTTTTGCAATGCAACATAACGCACGTTTGTTATGCGCTTTGGGAATGGACAGCCATGTTTCAGTCATTTTTGACAGGGCTGTCTTCCATAACTGCATGGCTTGCGCCCAAAAACACGGCATGATCATCCTAGCCTGATCCCGTCGAAGGACGAGCATTCCAGTTGATGCGTCTGCTGGAGTTCATCCTCGGGCGGGCTCAGGATGAGGATTGTTGGGGTAAGGACATGTCATCCCGGCATCCCGCACCTCAGAACGTCCAGCGTTGGGCTTTCTGGATCAGAAAATCGCGAAACGCCTGAACCCTCGCCACGGTTTTCATCTCTTCGGGATAGACAAGGTAGCTGTCGAGCGATGGCATCTCGGTCTCACGCAGGATCTGCATCAACGGCGAGCCCTGTTCAACCAGATAATCCGGCAGGACGGCGAGGCCCGCGCCATGCTCAACGGCGTTGCGCAGGGCGGCGATGTTATTGACCAGAAGGTGCGGCGTTCGCGGATCGCGCGGATCGCGCCCCGCCGTCCCAAGCCAGTGAACCGACAGCAGGTAGGACGGTGAGGTGCCGCCGAAAGAGAGGATACGGTGGTTGTCCAGTTCCTCAAGTGTCTTGGGCTCACCATAACGCTTGAGATAGGAGGGTGCCGCATAGACATGGAAATGCACCGTGAACAGCTTGCGCTGGATCAGGTCCGGCTGCTGCGGCTGACGCAGGCGGATGGCGATGTCGGCCTGGCGCATCGAGAGGTCGAGTTCCTCGTCGGTCAGGGCCAACTGCACCCGAACGTCGGGATAGGAATCCAGAAACTCACCCAGCCGGGGCGCGAGCCAGCGGCTGCCAAGCCCGACGGTGGTGGTCACTTTCAGTTCGCCCGACGGATGCTCGCGTGTTTCGGTGAGCTGCGCCTTGGTCTTCTCGAGCCTCTGGGTCATGTCGCGCGCCGCGCGCCACAGGAGTTCGCCCTGCTCGGTAAGGATCAGCCCGCGCGTATGGCGATGAAACAGAGGTGCGCGCACCTCCCGCTCCAGCGCACTGATCTGGCGGCTGACGGCGGACTGGCTGAGGCCAAGCGTGTCGCCAGCCTTGGTGAAGGAGCCGGACTCCGCCACAGTGTAGAAAATCCGTATCCTGTCCCAATCCATTGCCGCCCGCCCTGCACGTCATTTATGCGTTTTGTGCATGGTGGAGGGGAAACAAGGGGCGCGTCAAGCTGATGTGTGATGGCTCAGCCATGAATTCCGTTGATGGGTTTGATCATGCAGGGCGCGGGAGAGGAATATGGAGCGCTGCGCGCAAAACAATGTCTGGTTTCCGGGTTTCGATCCGCTTGCGCTCCTCGGCCCCGGAACCCGGACATTGTGCCGCGCGGAGCGCTCCGAACCCCTCACTCCGCCGCCATGCGGCCCTGCTCTTGAGCCGCGAGCCATTTTTCGCCTTCCAGTGCGGCCATGCAGCCGAGGCCTGCGGCTGTCACCGCCTGGCGGAAGGTGTCGTCGGCCACGTCCCCTGCCGCGAACACGCCGGGGATGTTGGTTGCGGTGGAGTTGGGCCTGGTGATGATGTAGCCGCTCTCCTTCATGGCGACCTGGCCGGTGAACAGCTCCGTCGACGGCTTGTGGCCAATGGCG
>JANMHN010000231.1:0-6194 GCA_031375185.1 Allobosea sp.
TGCCGGCAGGATGAACTGGGCTGCGCTCTGGCCGGGCATCGTCTTCACGCTGGTGTTCTGGCTTGTCGGAGGCCTCATCTTCGGGGCCTATCTCGATTCATTCGCAGGAGCCTACGTCACCACCTATGCAGGACTGGCCACCGCCATGATCGCGCTGGTGTTCCTGTATCTTCTGTCCGCGATCTTCCTCTTGGGAGCCGAACTCAACGGTGCCATCGAGGACGAGCAGAAGCCAAGGCCAAAGGTCAGGGAAGCTCTCTCGAGCTTCTGATCGATCATCTTCACCATTTGTCATCACTTGTCCCGCACCATAGGGCAGCGTGCGTGTGCCGGAAGGAGGGCTCCATGTCACTGTTGCTCAATTCCATCGGCTGGAAATACATGACCACCGGTGATCTGATTTTCATGTTCTGCATGGCCGGGGGCGTCTTCCTGGTGATGGCTTACCTCACGGATGTCCTGCTTGAGCGGCTGAGCTTCGGCATCATCATGAACACCATCCTGCTCATGGCAGGAGCGATCTTCGGGTTGGTCGTTCTGTCCTGGCTGGGCTATGCGCCGACCCGCCGCAACTTCATCCCCGCCATCTTCGCCTGCGGAATGTCGAGCGTGCTGTTCATCATTGTGCTGGCAGCCATGAAACGTCCGGCCTGATCTTCAATCCTCATCCCCGAGCGGGTGCAGGTCGCGCACCATCGCCTTCAGACGCTCGTCCAGAACATGTGTGTAGATCTGCGTGGTCGAGATGTCGGCATGGCCGAGCAGTTCCTGCACCACGCGCAGGTCAGCCCCATTCTGCAGAAGATGGCTGGCAAACGCGTGCCGCAGGACATGCGGGCTGACGAAGTCGGCCCTGAGCCCGGCAGCGGCTGCAATGAGCTTCAGGTCGCGTGCAAAGGCCTGCCGTGTCAGGTGCCCGCTCTCGCTGTCGGCTGGAAACAGATGGCTTGAGAGCGGGCGGCCCGGCCTCGCCATCAGCCCGAGATAGATCTGCGCCATCCGCTTGGCGGCATCCGTAAGAGGCACGAGCCGCTCCTTGTTGCCCTTGCCCCGCACGATCAGGAAATCATCGCGTGTGCGGGCAGCCGCCATGGGCAGGCTGATCAGCTCCGACACGCGCAGGCCGGTGGCATAGAGCAGTTCAAGAAGGCAGCTCATCCGTGCCGCCCGCAGTTTCTCGCCAGGCGGGCTTTCCGCATTGTCCAGAGGCTCGCGCGCCGCAGCCAGCAAGCGGTCCACATCCTTGATGGTCATGGTCTTCGGCAGGGGCCTGGCACGTCTGGGGCCTTTCAGGGCCGCTGTCGGATCGTCAGGACGGTGCCCTTCGGCATAGAGGAAACGGTGCAACTGCCGCACGGCGGACAGGCGGCGCGCTGCGGAAGACGCCTTGAGGCCACGCAGGCCCAGGTCAGCCAGAAAGGCGCGCACGGTGTCGGCAGATGCCCTCATCACGCCGCCATGGCTGTGTGCGAAACGGGCATAATCATCAAGGTCAGCCTGATAGGCCGCCATGGTCGCCTTCGCCGCGCCCCGCTCCGCAGCCATCATGTCAAGGAAAAGGCTGACCAGCACGGCATCACCCGCCATGGCAGAGAACCCTCATCTGCTGAACCGTGACGGCGGAATCTGCACACTGGTTTCGCGCTGCTCAGGCTGCACAAAGGTCACGAGCGCCAGCATTCCGCCAAACCCGATGGCGGCCAGAAGCGCCAGAAAACCCAGGAACCTGAACAGTGTCGGCATGCTGCACCTTTGTCCGCACGTGACTAAGGCAATGCAGTCCCTGGATCACGGCGGCATCGCAGCGATGCGTGTACATCACCCGCGCACGGCACCGCAATCATCTTGATCGGGCTCTGAAAGTTCATGCGGTCGGGACCGTAGCCGGATGACTTGTCCCGGATCGGCATGCTAGACGCGAAGGCCATGAGCGGCCAAGCCTTGCCACTGCTGAAATCCGAGCCCCTGTCCCTGCGCGAAAGCCTGGGAACCAGGCCGATCGTGCTGGTCGGCATGATGGGCTCTGGCAAGAGCACGGTCGGCACCAGGCTCGCGGCGAAGCTGGGTTTGCGTTTCATCGATGCCGACAGCGAAATCGAGATTGCTGCCGACATGTCGATCCCTGACATCTTCGCCAGCCGCGGCGAGGCGGAATTCCGCGCCGGAGAGCGCCGCGTGATCGCCCGCCTGCTGGGCCAGGGCTCGCAGGTTCTGGCGACAGGCGGAGGGGCCTTCATGAGCGAGGACACGCGCGAACGCATTTCCCGCTCCGGCATCTCGGTCTGGCTCAAGGCCGACCCCGAAACCCTCTTCAGGCGGGTGCGCAAACGCAGCAACCGGCCCCTGCTGCAGACTGCAGATCCCGAAGGCACCTTGCGCAGGCTGCTTGCGGAACGCGAACCCGTTTATGAACTGGCCGATATCATTGTCCAGTCGCGCGAAGAGCCGCATGACATCGTGGTGGATGCCCTCATCACCGCCCTGGGCAGCTATCTCGCCAAAAATCCGGCTGAAACGGGCCAGAGCAGAATATGACGCACCAGAACATGATGCACACCGTCAAGGTCACGCTTCCTGGCCGCAGCTACGACATCGCCATCGGGCGCGGCCTTCTCAGTGAGGCGGGCGCGCGCATCCTTGTGCTGGGCGCGGTGCGGCAAGTGGCCATCGTGACGGATGAAACCGTGGGGCCGCTGCATGCTCCAGCCCTCGAGGCCGCGCTGGCTGCATCAGGACTGGCGTCGTCGCGCATCACCATTCAGCCCGGAGAAACCTCGAAATCCTATGCCATGTTTGCCCATGTCTGCGACGGGCTGCTGGGCGCGCGGATCGAGCGCAAGGATGTGGTGCTGGCGCTGGGCGGCGGGGTGGTGGGCGATCTGGCAGGTTTTGCCGCAGCCTCGCTCCGGCGCGGCGTTCGTTTCGTTCAGGTTCCGACGACGCTGCTGGCCCAGGTCGATTCCTCCGTGGGCGGCAAGACCGGCATCAATTCGCCCCATGGCAAGAATCTCATCGGCGCCTTCCATCAACCATCCCTGGTGCTGGCCGACACAGGCCTGCTTGACACATTGCCGCTGCGTGAGCGCAAGGCCGGTTACGCCGAAATCGTCAAATACGGCCTGATCAACGATGCAGCGTTCTTCGACTGGTGCGAGCGCAACGGGGCCGCCGTGCTGGCGGGCGGCCCAGAGGTCGGTCACGCCGTCGCCACAAGCTGCGCGGCCAAGGCTGCCATCGTCATGCGGGACGAGCATGAGGACGGTGAGCGCGCCCTGCTCAACCTTGGCCACACCTTTGCCCATGCCATCGAGCGCATCGTGGCCTATGACAGCGCCCGCATGGTCCACGGCGAGGCCGTATCCGTCGGGCTTGCCCTTGCCTTCCGTTTCTCGCAGCGGCTCGGCCTGTGCCCCGGACAGGATGTGGTGCGGATGTCGGCGCATCTGAAAGCCCTCGGCATGCCCACGCACCTTCAGGATGTGCCCGGCGGCATCGGAACACCCGAGGACATGCTGGCTGCGATGGCGCAGGACAAGAAGGTCACGGCGGGGCGGCTCAATTTCATCCTGGCGCGCGGCATAGGTGCAAGCTTCATCGCGCATGACGTTCCTGCGGCGGATGTGATGGCATTTCTGGCGGATGAAATGACCGACAACTGACCACTGGCAACAGGCATGAACAGTCGCTATTTCTGAGCGCATGGACAACCTCGATTTTGCTGCAAACCCGTGGATCGCGCTTTTCATCGTGATCTTCTGCCTGTGTCTCTCCGCCTTTTTCTCGGCCAGCGAAACCGCCCTCACCGCTGCCTCGCGGGCCCGCATGCACGCGCTTGAGAATGGCGGTGACAAGCGCGCCGGGATCGTCAACCGCCTGCTGATGGCGCGCGAGCGGCTGATCGGCGCGATGCTGATCGGCAACAACATCGTCAATGTGGGTGTGTCATCCTTCACCACGGTGGTGCTGGTGGGCATTTTCGGCGACGCCGGCGTGATCTATGCCACGCTGCTGATGTCGCTGTTCATCATCGTCTTTGCCGAGGTCACACCCAAGACCGTCGCCATCATCAAGCCCGACCAGGTGGCGCTGATGTTCGCCCGGCCCGTGTCATGGGCTGTCATGCTGTTCACGCCGCTGCTCTATGCCATCGAGGGGCTGGTCAAGCTCTTGCTGCGCCCGTTCGGCGTCGTCATCGGCGAGAACCAGTCGCTGCTGTCCGCCCATGACGAGATCAAGGGCACGGTCGACCTGCTCCACCGCGAGGGCGGCGTGATCAAATCCGACCGCGACATGCTGGGCGGGCTGCTCGACCTCAAGGAGCTTTCCGTCGAAGACGTGATGATCCACCGCACCAAGATGCGCACCATCGATGCCGATCTCAGCCCGGCCGAACTGGTGCGCGAGGTGCTGGCCTCGCCCTACACCCGCATGCCACTGTGGCGGGGGACCAGTGAGAATATCATCGGCGTACTGCATGCCAAGGATCTGCTGCGCGCGCTGGATGCCGTGGGCGGGGACGCCAGCAAGCTGAATGTCCAGCAGATTTCCTTCCCGCCCTGGTTCGTGCCGGTCAACTCGTCGCTCTCGGACCAGCTCAAGGCCTTTCTCGGCAAGAAGACCCACTTCGCGCTCGCCGTCGATGAATATGGCGAGGTGATGGGGCTGGTGACGCTGGAAGACATCCTCGAAGAGATCGTCGGCGACATCAAGGACGAGCACGACGTGGCCGTGCAGGGCGTGCGCCCGCAGCCGGACGGCTCGGTCGTGGTGGATGGCGCAGTGCCCATCCGCGACGTCAACCGCGCGATGGAATGGTCGCTGCCGGACGAGGAAGCCACCACCATCGCCGGCCTCGTCATCCACGAAGCCCAGCTCATTCCCGACGCAGGACAAGCCTTCACCTTCTATGGCTTCCGCTTCGAGGTGATGCGCCGAAGCCGCAACAAGGTGACAAGCTTGAAGATCACGCCGGTGGAGAAGGCGGGGTGAGGGTGGGAAAAGCCGGACGTCAGATGGCTGGCAGAAGGTCGGCGGACCTTGGCCATTCCGCGCGGACCTCGCAACAACGGAGTGACTGACAGGTTGATCTGTTGCGTGACGGATAAATCCTGTTGGGCGCACAGGCCAAGATTGTCCTTGCAGCAGTCCCTGCAACAGAGTTATATTTTAGTATAACTAAGGAGGCTTCCATGCTGACGTCCACCCTGCGAACCGTTGGCGGTTCCGTGATGATGACGATACCCAAAGCGGTCCTCGACGTGCTCGGCCTTGGCGTGAACGACAAGGTTGTCCTGCATGTCGACGCTGGGCGGCTTATGGTCGAGGCACGGCCACGTCCGAAATACGCGCTGGCAGAGTTGCTCGCACAATGCGACGCAAATGCCGAACCGTCGGACGGGTTGCTGGCTTGGGATCAGGTTGAACCCGTCGGCCGCGAATCGATTTGATGGAGCGTGGCGACATCTGGCACGTGGATCTCAATCCGACAAAAGGCCGTGAACAGGCCAGCCCCCGCTATGTTCTTGTCCTCACGCCGCGCGCGTTCAATGTGCTCGGCACACCCATTGTCGCGCCGATCACGATTGGCGGCAACCATGCCCGTGAGCAAGGCTTCGCAGTGTCTCTTTCGGGCACGGGAACCAATGCAACAGGCGTGGTTCTCTGTAACCAGTTGCGAGCGCTCGATCTGAAGGCAAGAGGTGCAAAATTCTCCGAAAAAGTGCCTGACTTCATCATGGACGAGGTCCTGGCGCGGGTTCAGACGTTGTTTGAATAGATTTTATTCGAGTCAATCCAAACAGGCCGAAATAAGCGGTCAAATCGTCAAGATACTGAGGCGCAGACCAGCCTCGGTGCCGACTAGGCCTTCACCTTCTACGGCTTCCGCTTCGCGGTGATGCGGAGGAGCAGAAACAAGGTGACGTCAATGAAGATCACGCCGGTGGAGAAGAAGGTGGGGTGAGTGGTCGATCTGCTTGAACCCTTCCAAGCAAACAGACAGCACCCTCGCAGATCACAGTGCATGCGTTCACATCTCTGACGCACGCGACACGAGCACCTTGTCAACGCGCCGCCCGTCCAGATCAAGAACTTCGAAACGCCAGGGTCCTTTTTCGAAGCACTCCCCGACTTTGGGCAAGCGATTCAGCGAAGCGAGGACAAGGCCCGCGACGGTCTCGTAGCCAGGATCTCGA
>JANMHN010000246.1:0-4293 GCA_031375185.1 Allobosea sp.
GGGGTTTCGGAGCGCTCCGCGCAAGACAATGTCTGGCTTCCGGGTTCCATTCCGCTGACGCTGCATGGCCCCGGAAATGCGCGGAAAGATTGGCGCTTTTCCGGGGCCTGGAGCGGCTTGTCCGCGCAAGGAACCCGGAAATGAGACATTGTCTTGCGCGCCGCGCTCAAAACCCTATCTTGCGAACAACACGAGAAAGACCACATGGATTTCATTACCAAACTCGCCAGGGGCCTCGCTGCGGTGCAGGCCACCGTTGGTTCGGACGAACTGGGGCCAAAGCAACCATTGGCACTTGAAGCGGGCGGCACGCTCAACCTTCAGGCCCGCCGCAAGCGCGAGACCAGCCAGCGCATGCTCAGGCTAGAGACACCGCTTGGCGAGGGGCTTGCCCGCATTGATCTCAGCGCCGCCGACGCGCGGGCGCTGGCGGAGGCGCTGCTGGTGTTTGCCAACACGGCGGCGGATGATGCCAAGCCTGTCGGTGAAATCGCCAAGCCAACTGAGTGAATGATGCCCCACTGGCTTTATAAATCCGAACCCTTCAAATGGTCGTGGGATGCCCAGGTGGCGGCTGGGGAAACCGGCACGTTCTGGGACGGGGTGCGCAACCATTCCGCCAAGCTCAACCTCATGGCCATGCGGGTGGGTGACCAGGGCTTTTTCTACCATTCCAATGAGGGGCTGGCGGTTGTCGGCATCGTCGAGGTGATCCGCGAAGCCTATCCGGACCCGACCGCCGAGCCGGGCGAGCCATGGGTCGTGGTGGATGTGAAGGCCGTCAGGCCGTTCCCGCGCGCCGTGACGCTGGCCGAGGTCAAGGCCATGCCGGAATTGGCGAAAATGAGCCTCGTCACCTCGATGCGCCTGTCGGTGCAGCCGGTGACGGAGGCCGAATGGGCGCTGGTCTGCAAGATGGGCGGGCTTTGACGGGCAGGCTGATCAGCCTCTGACCTCGGCGACAGCGAAGCCTGCCTTGCCGGCATAGCCGCGCACGATGGCCTCGCGGTCTTCGTGTGACAGCACGTCGGCGGCATTGGCAAAACCGGCGGGCGCGAGCTTTTCGACCTCGTCGATGACCCGCTCGGGGCCGCCCTTGCGGTTGAGCGCCACGATCTCGGAGGTTTTCGGGCGGCGTTCGGCCTCGTAGTCGGCAAGGCCCTGCAGGGGATGATCCGCCTGTGCGAGACAATCGGCAAGGCAGCGCGCATCGAGGATGGCTTGGCTCGCGCCGTTCGAACCGACCGGATACATCGGATGGGCCGCATCGCCCAGCAGCGTGACGCGGCCATGGGTCCAGCGCGGCAAGGGATCGCGGTCGCACATCGGATATTCGTAGAAAGCCTCGGTGGACCTGATCAGGGCCACCACGTCAAAGCCCGGAATCGCGAAGCGCCTTGCATAGGGCAGCACCTCGTCAATCCGCCCGCGCCGCGACCAGCTTTCCTTGCCGGGCGGATGGGGGGTGTCACTGAGGCGCGCTGTCACGACCCAATTGGTGAGCCGCGTCTGGTCTGTCCTGCCAGCACCTATGGGATAGAGCACGAGCTTGCTGCCCATCCCGCCAGCGATGATCATCGATGAGCCGCCCATGAAGGCAGGGAAATCGGCCGCTCCGCGCCACATCATCACGCCGTTCCAGCGCGGCAGGCCCTGATCAGGATGATAATGGCCGCGCACGGCGGAGTGGATGCCGTCGGCGCCGACAAGGATTTCACCGCGCACGGTTTCGCTGGCAGACCCGTCGATGCTGTCCACAAAATGCGCGGTGACGCCGCCCTCGTCCTGCACGAAACCGCCCAGCCTGCGCCCCGGCCTGATGGAGTCAGGCCCCAGCCGGGCGATCACCGCATCATGGATGAGGCGTTGCAGGCGGCCCCGGTGGATCGAGAATTGCGGAACCTCGAAGCCCGCCGCCATGCCGCGCGGCTCTTGCCACACGGTCTGGCCAAGGCGGTTCATGTAGACCAGTTCCGCCGTGCGGATGCCCACCGCATCCAGTGCGGGCAGCAGACCCAGATCCGCCAGCTCTCTGATGGCATGCGGCAATGTGTTGATGCCGACGCCGACCTCGCGGATCTCGCTGGCCTGCTCGTAGACCACGCAGGAGATGCCGCGCCTGTGCAGCATCAAGGCTGCCGTCAGCCCGCCTATCCCAGCGCCGACAATGATGACCTTGGCTTTCATGCGATCTGGCATCCTGTTCGGCATCATCTGATGTCAAGGCGCTTGAGCTTGTAAAGCGCTTCCAGCGCTTCGCGCGGCGTCAACTCATCCGGCTCGATGGCGGCAAGCGCTTCGCGCAGCATGTCGGATTTTGGCGCAGCGACAGGCGCCGCATGCCTGACCGGCACGGAAAACAGCGGCAGGTCGTCGATAATGGTGGCCACCGGCTTCTCGCGCTCGGATTTTTCCAGTTCCGCCAGCAGGATGCGCGCGCGCTCGACCACGGCAGGCGGCAGGCCCGCGAGCTTGGCGACCTGGATACCGTAGGAACGGTCGGCGGCTCCCGGCACCACCTCGTGCAGGAACACCACGTCGCCGTTCCATTCGGTGACGCGCACGGTGGCATTGGAGACGCGCGGCAGCTTGTCGGCCAGCGCCGTCAGCTCATGGAAATGGGTGGCGAACAGCGCGCGGCAGCGGTTGACCTCGTGCAGGTGCTCGATCGCCGACCACGCGATCGAGAGGCCATCGAAGGTGGCCGTGCCGCGCCCGATCTCGTCGAGGATCACCAGCGCGCGCGGGCCTGCCTGGTTGAGGATCGCCGCGGTCTCGACCATCTCGACCATGAAGGTCGAGCGGCCGCGCGCCAGGTCATCCGCCGCGCCAACCCGCGAGAACAACCTGTCCACCACTCCGATCCGCGCAGCAGCCGCAGGAACGAACGAGCCCATCTGCGCCAGGATCACGATCAGCGCGTTCTGGCGCAGGAAGGTGGACTTGCCGGCCATGTTGGGGCCTGTGAGCAGGGTGATGCGCCCGCCGCCCTCGGCCGTCAGATCGCAGTCGTTTGCGACGAAGGGCTGGCCCTCGCGCTTCAGGGCCGCTTCCACCACCGGGTGACGCCCGCCGGTCAGCACCAGCACATCGGAATTCTCGATTTCAGGCCGCACCCAGTGATGATCCGCTGCCAAGGCCGCCAGCGCCGACGAGACATCGACCAGCGCCAGCGCGGACGCCACCTGCCGGATGTTGTCGCCAGCTTCCAGCACCGCCTCCCGCAACCCGGCAAACAGCGCCAGTTCAAGCCGCAGCGCACGGTCGGCGGCGGAAGCAATCCTGTCCTGCAGGTCGCCCAGTTCGACAGAGGTGAAGCGCATTGCGCCAGCCATGCTCTGACGATGCACGAACGTGGCGCGCCACGGCTCCTTGACGAAATCCTCGCCCGCCGCCTGCGGCACCTCGATGAAATAGCCCAGAACGTTGTTGTGCTTGATGCGCAAGGTGCGCACACCGGTCTCGTTGGCATAGCGCATCTGCAGCACGGCGATGATGCGGCGGCTGTCGGACTGCAATTCGCGCAGTTCGTCCAGATCAGCCCTGTGGCCCACGCGGATGAAGCCGCCATCGCGCGCCATGAGCGGCAAGTCATCCGCCAATGCCGCCTGCAGGCGCTCGGCCAGCTTGCTGTCGACCCCTGCCAGGCGCTGCGCCGCATCAGCCAGTTCCTCCGGCAGTTGCAGCAGGTCACGCAACTGCCGGGCGATGCCCGCCGCTGCGACCAAGCCTTGCGCCAGCGCGTAGAGATCGCGCGGGCCGCCGCGATCAAGCGAGAGCCGCCCATAGGCGCGCTCGATGTCGGGCACGGTGCGCAGCATCTCCCGCAGCCGTTCGCGCAGCAAGGCCTCGCCCATGAACAGTGCGATGCTGTCATGGCGGGCTGATATGGCCGCGACTTCGGTGAGCGGCGCAGACAGCCGCTCGGTCAGGAGCCGCGCGCCGCCGGGGGTCAGCGTGCGGTCGATGCAGGCGATCAGGCTGCCGTGCCGCTCACCGGACAAGGTGCGGGTGAGTTCCAGATTGGCGCGGGTCGCGGCGTCGATGCGCATCACACGTTCCGCCGCCTCGCGGCGTGGCGGGGACAGCGGTGCGCGCGCTCCGAGCTGGGTGCGCTCTACATAGGCCAGCGCGGTCGCTGCAGCGGCGATTTCGCAACGGCTGAACGCGCCGAAAGCGTCCAGCGTGGCCACGCCGAAATACTCCTTCAGCCGCCGCTCTGCCGAGGCCGGATCAAGCCCGTCGCGGGCCAGCGGCGTCATGGAAGCACGGGAATCGCGCCAGATGGCTTTC
>JANMHN010000251.1:0-13851 GCA_031375185.1 Allobosea sp.
GCCAGCGCTGGTCAGGGTGGTGAAGCGCGTCGGCGCCATGGGTTCGTTGCCGGCAGCGAGCAGCGCCGCCATCTTTGGCCCCGTGGCCCTGGCCTGATCGGACCAGCCGGCCATTTCACGGATGTTGACGAAGGTGATGTCGCGGGCAAAACCTGCCTCTTGTGCCACTTCTGCAAACAGCGGCGCTTCCTGCGTGCAGGCCACGGTCAGGCTTGGCGGCTGCACGCCGAGTATGGCCTTGAAACTGTCGATCTGGCTGCGGCAGAGATGACGGGCAGTCCTCACCTCGGCATCGCCGCATCCCCTGGCAATGGCGTTAAGATCAAGCGGCATCGTGTCCTCGCAAGAGCACACCGCGACAATCCGCTTCATATCGCCCATGTCCACGCGCCCATTTCTGCCTCTGGAAATCCTGCATTGGACAATTGCCCGCACGCGTCAACGCGCTTGCCAATAAGCACTTGCCAATACGCACTTGCCAATACGCACTTGCCTACACCGTCCCTTATATGGAACTGAACCAATTCCAAACAGCTTCCGGAGCGCGTTTCTCTCCATGTCAGCAAGCTCGTCATCACGTCTGGCCTCGATGCGCCGCGAACCGGTGCTTCCGCCGGGTTTCAGCGCCACGACCCTGCGCGAGGGCGGCGATGCCTTTGCCCATGCGGTCAGGCATGCGGCAGAGCTTGGTGCGGCCTCGCTGGTCTGGGTCCGCCGTTACGACCTGATCGAGTTCGCCGTGGTGCTGGAGCCGGAGGAGCCGCTGATGACGGCAAGGCTGGCGCATTACATGGGCATGAATGCGTTGGCCGACATGATGGCGGTGCATTGCCCGCCCGAGCGGGCACTCAATTTTGGCTGGCCCGGCGCGCTGCTCATGGACCATGGACTGATCGGCGGCGGGCGCACGGCCTGGCCCGCATCCTGTGCGGATGACGAGACACCCGAATGGCTGGTCTTCGGCGGCATGCTGAGGGCCGTGGCGATGCCTGATGAAGCTGGCCAGCCCCGGTCCTTCGCAGTGGGTGCGGGCATCGGCATGGACGAACTTGGTTTTGATGATGTCACCTCCGTGGACATGGTCGAGAGCTTCTGCCGCCACCTCATGCACGGCACGGATCAATGGGCTACGCTTGGACCAAAGGCTGTCGTCAAGCGCTGGCTCGACCGTCTGGCCCGCGAAACAGGTGTGCGCCACGGCATCGAGCCCAATGGCGATCTTCTGATCAGGACCCAGAACGGCGAGCAGCATGCGAGCCTGATCGAGGCATTGGCCCGTCCGGGATGGTTCGATGCCGAACGCGGGATGCCCAAGCTGTGAGCGGCGTCAAACTCTTGCGCACCATACGGCTCGATCCTTCGGATACATTTGTCTTTGCCAAAGCGGCAGAGGCAGGGGAATGGGCTGTGCCCGGCTCGTTCATGTTCATGGATGCCGATGTCGGGTCGATGGGGCCGAAGGAGCGCGCCGCTTTCCGCTCCGGCTTTCTGGGGCTGGCCTCTTTCGGCTGGTCGACGCTGGCCATCGTGACCGATGTGACACAGGCAGAGCGCGAGGACATCGTGATGGCGCTGGCACAGTCCCTGATGCGGGAGCTTGGCGCGCCCGACATGGCAACAGCCCGCGCGGCGGCGTTTGAGGAAATCACCTTCGCGGCCTCTTTGTGCGATCATCCCGTGCAGACGCTTGTGGCTGTCCATCGCAGCTTCGACAACGGCGAGATGAAGGAGCGCTTCCGCACGCTGATGCCGCGTTCGGAGGTGCTTGGCACCGATGCAGGAAAAGGCGGCTTCCGTGCCTTCGATTTTTTCGAAGCGGATGACGAGGATGACGGATTTCGGGAGCATGTTGATCTGGCCGCCCTGATGCAAGGCGACATGAAGGCCCGAACATGATGAGCGAGCCGCGATGAGCAAGCATTTCTGGGCCTCGTCTGGCCATGTCCTTCTGGAGCATGATCAGGCTGGCGGGCTGGTCGTGACCGATGAGTATCTCAAGGCCTATCTGGCGCGGAAGGAACTGTTGCCGCCCGACGAGGCCTGCGCCAACGAGCGGGCTCTGCATGCGCGGCTTCTGATCGATCCGCGTGCAGCGGTCCCGCCCGCCGAGATTGCTGCGCTGGCTGATGAGGATGCCCGTGAGAACTGGCAGTTCATCGTGGCATTCCGAGACGCTCTGGTGAAGGCTCCAACGCTGGAAGCCGCCTACATGGCGCTGACGCGAAGCGGCTGGAAGGGCGTTCCGCCGCTCTTCATGCTGCAGATGGCGCATGTGATCCTGCGCAACGCGCTGGACGCCTGCGATGATCCTTTCGTGGTGCGGGCAGCCGAGTGCTTGTTCCGCTCCCAGCGCGTCACCGTGCAGGACAGCACGATCTTGCTGGCAGATTCAGACATCGTCGAATTGCACGAGGAGGAGCGCCACGCCTCGCCGCTGTTGTCGATGATGGGGGAGGCGGCGTCGAAAAAGCTTGATGTGCTCAAGCGCGGCAATGCGGAGGGTTACTGGCAGCGCTCGGATGCGTTCGACATGGTACTCGATCTGGGCGGCGAGCCGTCAGGCCGCGCGGCGCTGGCGCGGGCACTGGAGATCTGGATCGCGCATCTGCATGGCACCGAGGTGACGATCACGCCGCTGGAGCGGATCGAGGATGGCGATTGGCGCTGGTTTGTCGGGCTGGATGCCGACGCGACGAGGATCGGCAATGCGCTGTGGACCGGAAAGGCCGTGCCGCCGGAGCTGATGGCCCGCGTGGTCGGCCTGTTCAGCCTCGCCTTCAAGGATGAGGGCCGCCTGTCCAGCGCTGCGCGTGGCAAGCCCGTCTATCTGATCATGGCCATGACCGAGGACAGGCATCTGCGGATGAAGCCTCATAACCTGGTCATGGGCCTGCCGCTTCTGGCGGCGAATTGAGGATCTGGCATGGCGGTTTCCTACATGACGGTGGGCGTGGTGGTCGAGCGGCGCACATCAGGCAGTGTCTGGATCGACCACACCTGGGCTCCGGTTGCGGTGCTGCCAGATGCGCCAGATGTCGCGCCGTGGACCTCGCTGGGCAAGGAGGCGCAGTCCGAGCGCTTCTATGTCGGCCCCGCCACTCTCAGCCTGTACTCATCGAATACGGGCCAGCTGATCGAGAATTTCGTCTCCGGCCATGGCAAGCTCTGGGTCTGCATCCGCCCGACCGGCATCGATCCACCGATCGAGGTTGTCGGCGTCACGGCGGACCCCAGCGAGGGCGAGGGCTATCTGGAAGGCATGGGCGACATTGTCGAAGCTGTGGATATGCCCGAGGCCGTCACGGATCATGTTCTCGCCTTCTATCGCCAGCACCATGTCGAGAGGCCTTTCGTGAAGCGCCAGCGCGACAAGGCCAACAAGGATGCCTTTGGCCTGAAGCCGGGCGGCAAGGTCATCACTGGCAAGGTCATCACTGGCAAGGATGACCGTTCATGAGCAACCCGCAGGACGATCCCGATCAGGGTTTCCTGACGCGCTGGTCACGCCGCAAGCGGTTGGTGGCCAAGGAACAGGCTGAGGAACAGGTCGAGGAACAGGGTAACGCACAGCCCCCTGCGCCGCTGCCGGACATGACCGCTCAGGCCGAGCCGGACGAGCGCCCGCGCGATCCTGAAACCGGCGATGTGATCGATGAGGAACTGGTCGCGAGCCTGCCCAGCCCGGCTGATCTTGGGCCGGGTGGTGATCTGTCTCCCTTCATGCGCAAGGGGGTGCCGGAATCCATACGGCGCGAGGCCTTGCGGGCCATGTGGTCAGCCGATCCTGCCATCCGGGATTTCGTCAGCCCGGCACTCGATTATGCGTATGATTACAATGCGCCCGGCGGCGCGCCCGGCTATGGACCCTTGTCCGCATCCGATATCGCGCAGGCCCAGGAGTTCCTGAAGACCGTCTTCAGTACGGCGCCCGACCTGCACAAGACGGATTCGGAGGGCTCTTCGGACATTCCCATTCGTCATGGCGACATTGTGTCGCAGGTAGACGTGCAATCGGTAGAGCCATCTGCGACGGCGGTTCGGCGCACCGATGCTGCAGTGCAAAATCTGCCTCAAAATGACGCAACGGCACAATTGGTGATCTTGCCTGAGGAAGGCTCTTTCGGCACAGAAAAGACACAAAAGGATGACGGCACGATGGTGCAACGCAACACGACAGGAACACCGCCAGATGCTGAAAATCGCCTCGGCACGCCTTCAAATCCAGCGTTTCGTCGACGCGGAGGCGGTGCCAGCCCCATCTGAACCCATTGAAATGCGACTTTTGAACAGTTGCAAACTGGGGCGATAAGCGATCATTATCAGACAGCAGCTTCGGGCCAGCATGATCGGCCTGCCTAAATAATAAGCTGACGAGGATTGCGTTTCCCATGAGGGACGAAGGACTGGACAAAGCCATTGATGCTGCGGGAGGCGTTCGCGCCTTGGCCCGCGTGCTTGGCATTTCCCAGCCTGCGGTGTCTGCCTGGAAGCGCGTACCTGCCGACCGTGTCGTTTCGGTCGAATTGGCGACAGCCGTGCCCCGCTCCGAGTTACGGCCTGATCTTTACGACACAGGCAAGCTGCATGTGCATGTCGAGCCGGAAGACGCGGCGCGTGCCGATGAATATGCGTTGCTCGGGGCGCTTCTCTGGCGCGCGCCGACGGTGGACGTCCTGGCGCAGATCGCCAATCTCAAGGGTGATCCATCCGAGTTGGGCGCAGCCCATCTTGGTCTGGCGGATGTGGCGCGCAGGATCGATGCGAACGCACTTCAGCGCGAATACTTTGACCTGTTCATCGGCGTGGGGC
Organism: Allobosea sp.; assembly: GCA_031375185.1. GTDB lineage: Bacteria > Pseudomonadota > Alphaproteobacteria > Rhizobiales > Beijerinckiaceae > Allobosea. The sequence continues at coordinate 4,810 of JANMHN010000251.1, forward strand.
GCGGCGAAATCCTGCCCTATTGTTCGTATTATCGCACCGGCTTCCTGAATGAGCGCCCGCTTGCAGATGTACGGCGCGACATGGAGAAGCTGGGTCTTGCCCGCGAGATCCGTGTCGGTGAACCCGAAGACCATGTCGCGATCCTGTTCGATGTCATGCGCGGCCTGATCATGGGCGAATTCGAGGCTGACGGGATTGACGACCGCGTGTTTTTCGACCGGCACCTCAGACCGTGGGTGTCTCGCCTGTTTGTCGATCTCGAGATGTCACGCACCTCCGAATTTTACCGGGTCATCGGCACGGTTGGCCGCATGTTCATCGATATCGAGGCCAGTGCCATGGCGCTGGCAGCCTGATGTTTGAATCTTGGAAGGAGACGATCTGATGCAGGACAATCCGGTGTCTGAAAAGAAAGCCAGGGAGGCGCTTGATCGCCGGGGCTTCCTGAAGGTCGCAAGTCTGGGGAGCGTCGCTGCCGCAGCTTCCGTGGCTCCCGGCATGGTCACTCCTGCCGAAGCCTATGATCCGGGCAAGGAAGAAACGAAGGGCCGTTACCGCGAGACGGACCACGTCAAGGCTTTCTACCGCACCAACAGTTACTGAGGGCATCGCTCATGTTGATCAAACGCAAGAGCGCCGACGCATCGCGCGGCAAACTGGCAGCAGCCCTCGGGGGCCTGTCGTCCGGTGTGATGGATCGCCGGTCTTTCCTGCGCCGCTCTGGCCTCGTGGCCGGGGGCGTTGCGCTGGCTGGCGGCATCCAGATCGGTGCGGTCCGCAAGGCCGAGGCCGCCGGTTTCGGCCCCGCCACTGGCACCAAGGTCGTCAAGAACATCTGCACCCATTGTTCTGTCGGCTGCACGGTCAAGGCAGAAGTCGCCAACGGCGTCTGGGTCGGGCAGGAACCGGCCTGGGAAAGCCCGATCAACCGCGGCACCCATTGTGCCAAGGGCGCGTCGGTGCGTGAACTTGTCCACGGCGACCGCCGCATCAAGTATCCGATGAAGCTGGTCGAAGGCCAATGGACGCGGATCTCCTGGGAACAGGCGATCAGCGAGATCGGCGACAAGATGACGGAGATCCGTGCCAAGTCTGGCGCTGATTCCACCTACATCCTGGGTTCCGCGAAGTTCTCGAACGAAGGCGCCTACCTGCTGCGCAAGTTCGCGGCATTCTGGGGCACCAACAACGTCGACCACCAGGCCCGTATCTGCCACTCCACCACCGTGGCGGGCGTTGCGAACACATGGGGCTACGGCGCCATGACCAATTCCTACAACGACATCCGCAATTCCAAGACCGTGATCTTCATGGGATCGAACGCGGCGGAAGCGCATCCGGTCTCGATGCAGCACATCCTTGCCGGCAAGGAAACGAACCGCGCCAATGTGATCGTGTTCGATCCACGCATGACCCGCACGGCGGCCCATGCGACGGAATACGTGCGCATCCGCTCGGGCACGGACATCGCCGTGATCTGGGGCATGATGTGGCACATCTTCAAGAACGGCTGGGAAGACAAGGATTTCATCAAGTCGCGCGTCTACGGCATGGAGGCAGTGCTGAAGGAGGTCGAGAAATACGACCCCAAGACCGTCGAAGACATCACGGGCGTGCCGGAAGCCCAGCTCAAGCGCGCCGCGCAGACTTTTGCCACCGTCAAGCCGGCCACCTTCATCTGGTGCATGGGCGTCACCCAGCACTCTGTCGGCACAGCCAACGTGCGGGCCATCTGCACGCTGCTGCTGGCCACGGGCAATGTCGGTTCTGACGGAACGGGCGCAAACATATTCCGCGGCCACTGCAATGTGCAGGGCGCGACCGATATGGGCCTCGATGTCGGCAACCTGCCGCTCTATTACGGCCTGGTGGAAGGTGCCTGGCGTCATTGGGCGCGCGTGTGGGATGTCTCTTATGACTATCTCCAGAGCCGCTTTGATGAAGTGCCTGCCAAGGGCGGCCGCCCGGCGCGCAACCGCAAGGCCAACATGGAATTGTCCGGACACACATCGACCCGCTGGTTCGATGCCGCGACCATGCCGGCCGAGCAGGTCGACCAGAAGGACAACCTCAAGGCGATGATTGTTTTCGGGCATGGCGGAAACACCATTCCGCGCATCCCGGACGCCGTGAAGGGCCTTGAAAACCTTGATCTCCTGGTGGTGGCCGACCCGCACCCGACCAACTTCGTTTCACTCGCCCAGCGCAAGAACGGCACGTATCTCCTGCCGATCTGCACGCAGTTCGAATGCGACGGCTCGCGCACATGCTCGAACCGTTCGATCCAGTGGGGCGAGAAGGTGGTCGAGCCGATCTTTGAATCGGCCAACGATTACTGGGTGATCTACAAGCTGGCCGAGAAACTTGGTTTCGCGAAGGACATGTTCAAGAACATCGCGATGATCAAGGGCAAGTTCGGCGATGAGCCGCAAGCTGAATCTCTGTTGCGCGAGATCAACCGTGGTGGCTGGTCGACCGGATACACCGGCCAGTCGCCGGAGCGCCTCAAGCTGCACATGGCCAACCAGGACAAGTTCGATCTGGTCACCTTGCGCGGGGCGAAGGGTTCGCCAGTTGAAAACGACTTCTACGGCCTGCCATGGCCATGCTGGGGCACGCCCGAGCTCAAGCATCCCGGCACGCACGTTCTGTATGACACCAGCGTCGAGCCCGCCAATGGCGGCGGTGCCTTCCGTCCACGCTTCGGCGTGGAACGGGAAGAGACACTGGCCGACGGAACCAAGCGCAAGGTCACGCTGCTGGCTGAGGGCTCGTTCCCGAAGGGTTCTGAAATCCGTGACGGCTATCCCGAATTCACCATGGGGATGCTGAAGCGCCTGGGCTGGGACAAGGATCTGACGCCTGCGGAAGCGGCCACGATCAACTGGGTCGGCGGCAACGCCATCGACGGCGTGAGCTGGGCCACCGACCTGTCAGGCGGCATCCAGCGTGTTGCCCTCGCGCATGGTTGCGTGCCGTTCGGCAATGGCAAGGCCCGTGCCGATGCGTGGAACCTGCCCGATCCGGTCCCGGTTCACCGCGAGCCGATCTATTCGCCAAGGCCCGATCTGGTCGCCAAGTGGCCTGCCCGTCCGGACGAGCGCACGCTGCGCATCCCCAACCTGCACACCACCTTCCAGAAGGCGGCGGTGGAGAAGGGCGTGGCCAAGAACTTCCCGATCATCCTCACCTCCGGCCGTCTGGTCGAATACGAGGGTGGCGGAGAGGAAACCCGCTCGAACAAGTGGCTGGCCGAATTGCAGCAGGACATGTTCGTCGAGATCAGCCCGGCGGATGCCAGCGCGCGCGGCATCAAGGATGGCCAGTTCGTCTGGGTGTCCGGCCCCGAGAACAACTCCAAGGCCCGCGTGAAAGCCTTGGTGACAGAGCGTGTCGGCAAGGGCGTGGCGTGGATGCCGTTCCACTTCGGCGGCTTTTACCAGGGCGTCGACCAGCGCGGCAACTACCCGAAGGGAACGGATCCGATCGTGCTGGGCGAGAGCGTCAACACGGTCACCACCTATGGTTATGACCCGGTGACGGGCATGCATGAAGGCAAGGTCACCCTTGTCCAGATTGCAGCGGCTTGAGCGAGGAGAACAGAACAATGGCTCGCATGAAATTCCTGTGTGACGCTGATCGCTGCATCGAATGCAACGCCTGCGTCACCGCCTGCAAGAACGAAAACGATGTTCCGTGGGGCATCAACCGTCGCCGCGTCGTCACCATCAATGACGGCAAGCCCGGCGAGCGTTCGATCTCGATGGCCTGCATGCACTGCACGGATGCGCCCTGCGCCGCCGTCTGCCCGGTCGACTGTTTCTACGTAACGGTCGACAAGGTGGTGCTGCACTCCAAGGATCTGTGCATCGGCTGCGGTTATTGCTTTTACGCCTGCCCATTCGGCGCGCCGCAATATCCCAAGGTCGGCAATTTCGGCTCGCGCGGCAAGATGGACAAATGCACCTTCTGCGCAGGTGGTCCTGAAGCCGATCTATCGCCGGCCGAGTTCCAGAAATATGGCTCGAACCGCCTGGCCGAAGGCAAGCTGCCGCTTTGCGCCGAGATGTGCTCGACCAAGTCGCTGCTGGCTGGAGATGGCGACATCATCGCCAAGATCTACAAGGAACGCGTGGTCAAGCGCGGCTATGGTTCGGGGGCCTGGGGCTGGAAGACAGCCTACAAGGAAACCGTCGCGATCTGAGCCGGAACCGGGCTGCCGTCATCGCGGCAGCCCGTCTTGCTCCAAGAAACAACCTATACTGGAGGGACCATGCGTCTCAATAACGCCATTCGGACGATCATGGGCATGTGTGCCCTGGTTCTGGCACTCGGGCTTGCCCATCCTGCGCTTGCCCAGCAGGGCGCGCCGATCAATCCGACCGCAAGCGCCGTCAGCGAGGAGCAACTGTTCAATGCCCTGAAGCCGGGTGCCGCACAGGAAATCGGCGGCCGCATCACCATTCCGGATGCCAAGGCGTCGACACTGATCAGGCCGGCCGGTCGTGAGTGGCGTGAATTCCATCAGGGCACAATGCACCTGATCGGCGCGGTCGCGATCCTGGGCATGCTGGCCCTGCTCGCGGTCTTTTTCTTCACGCGCGGTCCGATCAAGATCGGTGGTGGCCGCTCGAACCAGACGATCACGCGCTTCGGCGCGATCGAGCGCTTCATCCATTGGACAACGGCGACATGTTTCATCGTGCTCGCGATCAGCGGTCTCAATGTCACCTTCGGCAAGGTGCTGCTCCTGCCCCTCATCGGCGAGGTGGCGTTCGCCGGCTTTGCCCAGCTTGGCAAATATGCGCACAATTATCTGGCCTTCCCGTTCATGATCGGCCTCGCGCTGATGTTCCTGGTCTGGGTCAAGGACAACATCCCCGGCATGATTGATGTCCGCTGGTTCGCGCAAGGCGGCGGCCTTGTCGGCAAGGGCCATCCGGAAGCCAAGCGCTTCAATGGCGGACAGAAGCTGGTGTTCTGGTCGGTCATCCTCGGCGGCGCGGCACTGTCGGTTTCAGGCTGGTATCTGCTGTTCCCCTACACGGCAGGCGGCGTCCTCAATCTCCAGTTCTGGAATGTCGTCCATGGCATCGTCGGCGTCGTGCTGATCGGGGCCATGCTGGCACATGCCTATATCGGTTCGATCGGCATGGAAGGCGCGTTCGATGCCATGGGCTCTGGTGAGGTTGATCTCAACTGGGCGCGCGAGCATCACGGCCTCTGGGTCGCCGATGAAATGAAGAAGGGCATGCTGCCCGGCAAGATGCAGGCTGCCGAATAGACTTCACAGGGCATCTTTCTCTGATAGATGGCTACCGGGCGCGCGAGCGCCCGGTTTTGTATGTGGAACGGATCATCGGAATGACGCGCGTGATCGGGCTTGCAGGTTGGAGCGGCGCTGGCAAGACCACGCTGCTTGGCAGGCTCATTCCGCTTCTGGTCAGCAGGGGCGTGGGCGTTTCAACACTGAAACATGCCCATCATGCCTTTGATGTCGATGTGCCGGGCAAGGACTCGCACAATCACCGGATGGCGGGCGCTTCCGAGGTGCTTGTGTCGTCAGGCCGCCGCTGGGCGCTGATGCACGAATTGCGCGGCGAACCCGAACTGCGCCTTGGAGAGCTGCTGCCACGGTTGTCGCCGGTCGATCTCATCATCGTTGAAGGCTTCAAGTCTGAAGCGCATCCCAAATTCGAGGTCCACCGCGCGGCCAACGGCAAGCCGCCTCTCCATGTCGGTGATCCAAGCATCATCGCAGTGGCCTCTGACATTGCTTTCCCCGCTGCGGGCCGGCCTGTTGTTCACCTTGATGACATCGAGGCTGTTGCCGGCCTGGCGCTTGCCTTTGCCGAGCCACTTGCGCAGGTTCTGGTGAAACTTGCGCGGAAAGACGCAGATGGCCCAGCTCACGGATGACTGCTTCGCCTTTGGTGGTCCCTTGATGACCGTCGAGGACGCCGCACGTCTGATGTTCGAACGGATCGTGCCGCTCGAAGCGAAAGAGGTCTTGCCGTTGGGGGCTTGCGAAGGGCGGTATCTTGTCGATCACCTGATCGCGCAGGTGCCCTTGCCGCCATTCGCCAATTCTGCTGTCGACGGCTATGCGGTGCGCCATGCCGATCTTGGTGCCGGGCAGGCGACAATGCTCCGGGTTCGTGGGCGGGTGGCAGCAGGTTCGGGGAACATTCCCTCCTCCGCAGGTGTTGCCGTCCGCATCTTCACGGGTGCCCCGATGCCTCCTGATGCCGACACGGTGTTCATGCAGGAGGACGTCACGCTTGAGGGTGATCATGTCAGTCTGCCCATGGGCCTGAAGCGCGGCGCCAACATGCGCGCGGCAGGTGAGGACATCCAGGCAGGTGCCGTCGCACTCAAGGCCGGGCAGTGCCTTCGCCCGCAAGATCTGGCGATGGCGGCTGCCATCGGCCAATCGGTTCTGCCCGTGAGGCGGCGTCTCAGGGTCGGGGTGTTTTCGACCGGAAACGAACTCACCGAGCCGGGATCAGAGCTGCCTTCAGCGGCCATCTATGACTCCAACCGTACCATGCTGGTCTCGCTGGTCACGCGTGCAGGAGCCGAAGCCATCGATCTCGGCATCATCCGCGACGTGAAGGATGATCTCGCCGGGCGGTTGAAAGCTGCAGCCGGGACATGTGATCTGGTCCTGACATCAGGCGGTGTGTCCACCGGCGATGAAGACCATGTGAAGCCTGCGGTGCAAAGCATCGGCTCGCTGGTGTTCTGGCGCATCGCCATCAAGCCGGGCAGGCCCGTGGCGATGGGGGTGATCGACGGCAAGCCGTTTGTCGGGCTGCCCGGAAACCCGGTCGCGGTCTATGTGACCTTCGCCTTCGTGGTCCGCCCATTGCTGGCACGGCTTGGAGGCGGATCATGGCGCGAGCCGAGACGCATGCGGGTCAACTCAACATTTGCCTACACGAAGAAAACCGGACGCCGCGAGTATGTGCGCGTGAGCCTGACACCCCGCCCAGACGGCGGTTTTGACGCGGCAAAGCATGCCCGCGATGGTGCGGGCGTGTTGACATCACTGACCGAAACTGACGGCCTGATCGAGCTTGCCGACGATCTTACTCGACTTCAGCCCGGCGACAGCGTGCCATTCATCGCCTATGGCGATCTGGCCTGAATTCACTCCAGCCGCCCGATTGCGGCCTCGACAGCCTCGATCACGGTGCCGGCCCGGACCAGATGCAGCGCCTCGATCATTTCGGTGTGATACCATCGGTCGCCAGACAGCGCAGGCGGAATGACGGCGCGGATCGAAGACAAGGCGGCCTCAGTGCCACTGCCGACAGGATGCGCCTTGGCAACATCCGCGACCAAGGACAGCGCCTGCGCTGACATCAAGAGTTCGCCTGCCACGATCTGTTCGACGTTCTCCACGATGGAGCGCGCCTTGCGGGCGCACCAGGTCGAGTTGGAGACATGGTCTTCGGCATTGGACTTGCCCGGAATGGAATCAACCGAACCGGGCATCGACAGTGTCCGGTTCTCCATCACCAGCGCCGACATCGAGCACTGAACCGTTGCGTAACCGGTGTTGAGACCCTTCTTGCCGGCAAGCAGGTTGCGCGGCAGCCCGTATGACATGGTGGGATCGACGAGGCGGGCCAGCCTCCGTTCGCAGATCGAACCAAGATCGGCCATGGCGATCGAGAGCAGGTCCATCGCCTGCGCCATGTATTGCCCGTGGAAATGCCCGGCGGAAATGCAGGCATAGCCATCGCCCGTGTCAAAGATCAGCGGGTTGTCGGTGGCTGAATTGATCTCGCGGCCCATCACCTCGCCGATATAGGCGAGCGCGTCGCGCACAGGCCCATGTACCTGCGGGGCGCAGCGCAGAGAATAGACATCCTGCACGCGCGGCGGCGGCACCACGCCGGGGGCGCGGTTTTCCTCCGGGAAAACCGTGAGCCGCGCAGCTTCGGAACAGCGCTGCGAATCGCCCGCGATTCTCAGGAGGTTTCGCGCCGTGGCGGCCTGCCCAGGATGAGGCCGCGCCTTGTGGACGCGCGGATCGAAGGCGGCAAGCTCCCCGCGCAAGGCTTCCAGCGACAGGGCAAGCGCGATGTCGGCGGTCTTGAGCACGCGCCTGGCGTCTTCCATCGCGAGCACGCCGACCGCGAGCGATACGGTGGATCCGTTGATCAGGGCGGAGGCATCCTTGGCGGACAGTTCGAAGGTTTCGCTGAGACCGGCTTTCTTCAAGGCCATGCGGGCAGGCATGCGCTTGCCCTTGTAGAACATCTCGGCTTCATCGAAGCCGCAGATGGCACCGGACATGTGGGCCAGAGGCGCCAGATCGCCGGAGGCGCCGACCGAACCCTTGGACGGGATGACAGGATGCAGGCCCGCATTCAGGCAATCCAGCAGCCGATCGACGACCTCGATGCGCGGGCCGGAATAGTTCGAGGCGAAAGCATTGGCTCGCAACAGCATGGTGGCGCGCACGGCGTCTTCCGGCAGTGGCTCGCCGATGCCGGTGGCGTGGGCATAGACGGTGCGGCGCTGGTAATCCGCCATCTCGCTCATCATCACGCGCTGGTCCTTGAACAGACCGACGCCGGTGTTGAACGAATACATGAAAGGCGCATCGTCGCGCATGAAGTTCGCGTCGATATAGCTGCGGGCGGCGATGATGTTGGCGCGGGCCTTGGGATCGAGCCGGGCTTTCTCGAAGCGGCCAGCCGCATTTGGCCGCGCCACACGCATGACCTTGTCTGCGGTGAGCTTGATGCCGTCAATGGTGATGGTCATGGAAAGGTCGTCCTGAACTGAACTGCTGCTGCTTGACTATGACGTCGTGCGCCGCGCGTCCAGATCAGGTCATGCCCTCCGACCTCATTTGCCTCTGCGCACGCCGCTTGCCGGGTCGAACAGATGCACTTTGGCGGGATCTATGCCGAGATTGAGGGTTTTTGAATCAGCGGGAACCGCGCCGGTTGGAGCCTGCACCACAAGGGCGGCATTGCCGAGCACACCATGGAACAGCTGTGTCGCGCCAAGCTCCTCGATGAA
>JANMHN010000301.1:0-6190 GCA_031375185.1 Allobosea sp.
GCCCGCGCCGCCATGAACCGGTCTGCGGCCTCGGAGGCGCAGCAATCCATCGCCGCGTCGATGATCGGCCGGTAGCCGGTGCAGCGGCACAGGTTCCCGGCCAGGGCATCGCACACCGCCTCACGCGTCACGGGCCGTGCCCCCTCGTGATAGAGCGCGAACAGGCTCATCACGATGCCCGGCGTGCAAAATCCGCATTGCGAGCCGTGATGCGCCACCAGCGCCGCCTGCACGGGGTGCAGCACGCCTTGATGCGTAAGGTCATCAATGGTGATCAACTCCGCGCCATCAAGCTGGCCCAGCAGCAGGATGCAGGTGTTCACCGGCTCATAAACCAGCCGCCCGCCCTTGAGGCGGCCCAGCACCGCCGTGCAGGCCCCGCAATCGCCTTCGGCGCAGCCCTCTTTGGTGCCGGTGAGCCGCATGTCTTCGCGCAGCCAGTCCAGCACCGTGCGGCGCGGGCTGAAGGCGTCCAGCGAGATTACTTCACCGCGGTGGATGAATTGAATGGCTGTTCGGATGTTCTGAGTCATGTTTTCATGTGATCAAATTGCATGCCACAACATGACGTGATGTTTGCGTGAACGGAAGGGGTGTCAGACCGTGTCGATTGGTAGCAAGAGATTTGGCGTTTCCGGGGCCATGCAGCGAAACGTCATTGCGAGCCCAGCGAAGCAATCCAGCACTTGGTGCGCGAAGGCTGGATTGCTTCGCTGCGCTCGCAATGACGGGAAAAGCCCCGAAAATTCGCAGGTTTACTCATGATCTCCGCCGCCACCCTTGCCGCCCGCATCGCCGCCGGAACCGGGGACGCGCCTGCCGATCTCGTGATCAGCAATACGCGGCTGTATTGCCTCGTCACGGGAACGCTCATCGACACCGACATTGCCATTGTCGGCGACACCATCGTGGGCACCCATGGCCGCTATACGGGCCTGAAGACCATCGATGCCGGGGGCCGCATTGCCGTGCCGGGTTTCATCGACACGCATTGCCATGTCGAATCCTCACTGGTGACGCCGTTCGAGTTCGAGCGCTGCGTGTTGCCCCATGGCGTCACCACGGCCATCTGCGATCCGCACGAGATCGCCAACGTGCTGGGTGCGGAGGGCATCCGCTATTTCCTCACCTGTGCGGAGCGCATGGTGATGAGCCTGTTCGTGCAGATCTCAAGCTGCGTGCCGGCCACCCACCTTGAAACATCCGGAGCGGCGCTCTCCGCCGCCGATCTCGTGCCGTTCATGGACCATCCCAAGGTGATCGGGCTTGCCGAGTTCATGAACTTTCCGGGTGTGCTCCACCGCGATCCGGCCTGCCTCGACAAGCTCAGCGCTTTCTCCGAGCGGCACATCGATGGCCACGCGCCACTGCTGCGCGGGTTGCCGCTCAACGGCTATCTCGCTGCGGGCATCCTGACCGATCATGAAACGACCACCGCTGATGAGGCGCGCGAGAAGATTGCCAAGGGCATGCACATCCTGATCCGCGAAGGCTCGGTGTCGAAGGACCTGCACGCGCTGATGGAACTGATTGATCGCGACACTTCGCCCTTCCTTGCCTTCTGCACGGATGACCGCAATCCGCTCGACATCGCAGAGGAGGGCCATCTCGATTTCATGATCCGCACGGCCATCGCCCATGGCCGCGATCCGCTGGCGGTCTACCGCACGGCCACGGTGTCGGCCGCGCGGGCTTTCGGGCTGACCGACCGGGGCTTTATCGGGCCGGGCAAGCGGGCCGACATCGTGCTGCTCGATGATCTGGAGACATGCCGGGTCAGCCTGACGCTGGCAGGGGGGCGGTACGGCAACGAGGCGGCCTTCGCGGCGCGCGCACCTGTTGCACCCGTCGGACTGGCCAGCGTGCGCTCGCGAAAGCTGACAGGGGCCGATTTCCATGTGGTCGCCAGCATCGGCGAGACGCCGGTGATCGGAGTCGTGCCGGGCAAGATCATCACGCAACACCTGAGGTGCATCCTTCCGACGACTACCGGTGTCATCCCCGGCGTCGCCACCGGCGACGGGAAGGGGATCCACGGAGAGCCGGAAGATGGATCCCCTTCCCGCGCTGCGCGCGCCGGGGATGACACCAAATGTTTTGCTGCCATCGACCTGGCGCAGGACATCATCAAGGTCAGCGTGGTCGAGAGGCATGGCAAGACCAACGCCATCGCCACCGGCTTCGTGCATGGCTTCGGCATGCAGCGCGGGGCGATAGCCTCCTCGGTGGGGCATGACAGCCACAACCTGTGCATTGTCGGCGTGGATGACGCGTCGATGGCGACCGCGGCGAACCGGCTCATCGAGATCGGCGGCGGCTTTTGCGTGGTGGAGGAGGGCGTGGTGCTGGCCGAACTGGCCTTGCCGATTGCCGGACTGATGAGCGACATGCGCTTCGAGGATGTCCACGATGCGCTGGTCCCGCTGCGCAGCGCCGCCAAAAGCCTTGGCGTGGTGCTGGCGGAGCCGTTCCTGCAGGTGGCCTTCCTGACGCTGCCCGTAATCCCGCACCTCAAGATCACCGACAAGGGGCTGGTGGATGTGGACAGGTTTGAACTGATTTAGGGTCAGGACCTGTTAATTCCCGGTTTTCCTAATTCGCCTTGGGTGCGTGGTTGACCAGCATGCCAACGACGCGGCGGGCATCCGCGACTTCGAGGCCCTTGTAGTCGAGTTCGGCGCGCTGCAGGCGCGGGGTGATGTGGCCGGCCTCGTAACGCTTCATCATGAAGCGCAGCAACGTGCTCCAGTCGAGTTTTGCGGCCTTGGCATAGGCCAGAAAACCACCATGCACATCGACAGCGAAGGCTCTGGAAAGGGCTGGAAGCGGGACAGACAGGTGCCTGGCCAGCGTTGCAAGCGCCGCATCGACGGCATTGGCCTCGAGCAATTGCCGAAGTTTGGCCTCAAGCTCGGGCAAAGACAGCATGGCTGCCGGTTTGCTGGCTGATGACTGGACGGCGGAAGGCGCGATGACGGGAGGCGCGACAGACCTGGCCGGGATGGCGGACGAGGATATGTCTGAAGACGGACGTGATGGCGAAGGCTCTTCCGGCACGGGTCTGACATAGCCGGTCTGTTCGGCCTCGATGCCGTTCAGAACGGCGGCCAGATCCGGCCTGAGCTGGATCACATCATACAGCCCGCCATCATCGAGCGCGGCCTCGGCCAGAGCCTCCTGCCCGGCACGTGAGAGGATGGCACCGGGATTTTCCGCCAACGCCACCAGAATGTCGCCATTGGCCCGCGACAGGATCACGTCCGTGACCCGGGCCGGCAGATACGAACGATGGCACATGGCCAGGAGATGATCCGAACTCTTCACGGTCGCCAGCGCCAACAGATGATCATCGAGCAACAGCGGCGACAGGCGCAGCACAGGGCGCGCCACAAGGATGGAATCATCAAAAGCCAGATGGCGGATAGCCCGGCCAGGCCCGCGCGTGTTGGAGGCGATGGTGCCGGAGAGCGACGCCTTGGCCTGTTCGCCACAGATCGGAATGAGCGACACGAAGATCGCCTCAAAGGTCTCCACGCCATCGTCCGGCAGAAGGTGTGACACGCCGCCAAAAAGCTCACCGAGCTTGACGAGAATATCGTCGCGGCGGGTCTGGCCGAGACCGGCCAACCCAGACGCCAACTCCTTCATCGCTGCCGACGATTCAGACATTGCACCCGCACTCACGTAAACCACCTGATGCGGCACACGGGTAGGGGCGCCCGCGCGCTCACAAAACTGGTTTCAGCCCAAATGGAACTATCGGCTTCAATGCTGAATGAAGTGCAAACTTGCGCAGGATTTTGCGTCAGAAATCTGGAATCACGATGCCTTCTTGCGCAGCCTTGGCCCTGAGGGCGATGCGGCGCGCACCCGGCAGGCGTGTTCCGGCTTGTGCCTCTATCGCCGAGGCCAGTGCCGTCATCCGTTCCGCGAACCAGGCGCCGCCCATTGCGGCAGGGTCGATGGCCAGGATCAACTGTCCTGTCCGGGGTGGTCCGCCCGCACCGTCCAGAAAAGACGACGCCTCGTAAGCGAAGCTGGCACCCACCAATGCAGCGGCAAGGATCTCGACCATCATGGCCAGTGTGGCTCCCTTGGCGTCGCCGAGCGGCACCATGGTTCCGGCAATCGCCTTTGACGGATCGGTGGTGGGCTTGCCATCAACATCGAGCGCCCAGCCTTCGGGGATCGCTTCGCCTTTCTGCTTCGCCGCGACAATTGGCCCGCGTGCCACCTTGGACAGGGCCATGTCGATGACGACGGGCGAACGGCCTTGAAGCGGAGCTGCGAAGGCGATGGGATTGGTGCCGAAAACCGGCTTGGAGCCGCCCCAGGGCGCCATCGCGCCGGGTGTGTTGGCGAACAGCAGCGCCACGAGGCCCGCCTCGGCAAGTTTCTCGACATGTAGCCCCGCCGCCCCGCAATGGTTGGAATGGCGGATTGGCGCGATGGCGATGCCCTGCGCGCGGGCCATGGCCGGGAGTTCGGCAATCGCAAGATCGATGGCGGCATAGGAAAAACCGTCGCAGGCATCGATGGCAAGAACTCCGGGCCTGGGGCGGGTGGCGAGAGGCAGAGCCTGCCCGTTGATCTTGCCGCTCTTCACCATGGTCAGATAGGTCGGCACGCGGCTCAGCCCGTGGCCCTTCAGACCATCAGCCTCCGCCGCCACCAGCGCGGTGGCCACAGAGCGGGCCGTGGTGGCTGTCACGCCTGCATCGGCGAACAGGCTCGCTATATGAGCGATGGCATTGGGGATGGTGTGGGTGGTCATGGAGTTGTTCCTGTTGGTGTCCGTGAATCCTGACAGCGCCCTCTCCCTCGGTCCCTCTCCCTGAGCGGGAGAGGGAGGGCGCAAGCTGGTTGCGGTTTTTGCCCCTCTCCCGCCCAGGGAGAGGGTGGCGCGGCGAAGCCGTGACGGGAGAGGGCCTTGCCTACCTCACCCCAGCGCCTTCTTCACGTTCTCCACCGTCACCCAGCTCACCCGCACGTTGGATTCCTCCGTGACGCCGGCGATGTGGGGGGTGAGGATCAGGTTCGGGCAACCGGCAAACAGCGCGGCCTCAGCGCCCTTGAGCGGCTCGACATCGAACACATCGAGCGCCGCCCCCCCGATCTGGCCGCTTTTCAACGCCGAAACCAGCGCCGCCTCATCGACCACGCCGCCACGCGCGGCATTGATGACGATGGCGTCCTTGCGCATGTTTGCGAGCGATGCCGCATTGATGAGGCCCTGCGTCATCTCTGTCAGTGGCACATGCAGGCTGATGACATGCGCTGTGGCGAGCACCTGGTCGAGCGCCATGCACGCGACACCGCGCTCGGTCCAGATGGCACTGTCCGGCTTCACATAAGGATCGTGGGCGATCACGTTCATGCCGAGCGCCTTGGCGCGCGATGCCGTCTCGCGGGCAATCGCGCCGAAGCCGATGAGGCCAAGTGTCTTGCCGGACATCTCAAAGCCCATCAGGTCATTGCGCGGCCATTCGCCGTTTGCGACGCGGTCCGTGGCGAACCAGGCCCGGCGCAGCAGCACAAGCGCTGCTGTAATGACATATTCGGCAACCGAGACATCATTCGCGCCGGTGGCTGGGAACACCTGAACACTGCGCGCCGCACAGGCCAGAAGATCGATGTTGTCGAGGCCGACGCCGAGGCGGCCCACGACTTTCAGCTTCGGCGCGGAGGCCAGCAGCGGGCTGCGCACCTGCGTGCGGTTGCGCACGATGATGGCGCGGGCTTCCGCCAGCAGCCTTGCAAGCTCGTCCGGCTTGTCGACCAGCTTCGGGTCATAGACCACGTCATAGCCCTTGAGGCCGCCGGTGATGGCGGCTTCGTCCATGAATTCGGTGATGACGATGTCTGGCATGGAGCCTCCTCAGCCGACCAGTTTGAGACCGACGATGATCAGGAACAGGATGACGACCGTCGCGCCCATGAAAACCGCCATATGCCGCCAGCCAATCGTCAGGATCGATCTGAGCGAGGTGCCAAGTCCGAGCGCGGCAATGGCGACAAGCAAGCCCCATTTCGAGGCCTCGCCGAGCATGGATTTGATCGCGGGATAGCCGACGGATGACGCCAGCGCGGGGCTGGCCACCATCAGGCTGTTGAGCACGCAAAGCCCGAGGAACACCAGCGCGAACACCGGCACGGGTACCTTCGCTTCGCCGGTTCGCTCGCCCTGGCG
>JANMHN010000320.1:0-3083 GCA_031375185.1 Allobosea sp.
GATGTGCTGGTGATGACAGCCACGCCGATTCCGCGCACGCTGGCGCTGACCTGGTTTGGCGACATGGATGTGTCGGTACTCTCCGAGAAACCGGCTGGTCGCAAGCCGATCACCACGCGGGCCGTGTCGCTGGACCGCTACGACGAGGTTGTCGAGGCGGTTGGGCGTGCCATCGGTGCTGGCGCGCAGGTTTACTGGGTGTGTCCGCTCGTGCAGGAAAGTGAGACGCTGGATGTGTCCGCCGCCACTGACCGCTTCGACGCCTTGCGCGAGCTGTTCGGCGACAAGGTTGGCCTGCTGCATGGCCAGATGCCGGGGCGCGAGAAGGACATGGCGATGGCGCGCTTCCAGGCAGGCGACACCGCCGTTCTGGTGTCAACCACCGTGATCGAGGTCGGCGTCGATGTGCCGAATGCCACGGTGATGGTGATCGAACATGCCGAGCGCTTCGGCCTCGCGCAGCTCCACCAGCTTCGTGGCCGCATCGGGCGCGGGTCCGCCGCCTCCACCTGCATCCTGCTGTACAAGGGTCCTCTTGGTCCGGTGTCCGAAGCGCGGATCACGATCATGCGCGAAACCGAAGACGGCTTCCGTATCGCCGAGGAAGACCTCAGGCTGCGCGGTGAAGGCGAGGTGCTGGGCACACGCCAGTCCGGCATGCCCGGCTTCCGCATCGCGCGGCCCGAGATCGACGGCGACCTCCTGGCCGCCGCCCGCGACGACGCGCAGATGATCACCTACAAGGACCCGGGCCTGACCAGCCCGCGAGGCCAGGCGCTTCGGCTTCTGCTTTACCTGTTCGAGCGGGATGCCGCCGTGCGGCTGCTGCGCTCCGGATAGGCAGCAACGCAATCTGTCAGATCGTCTTGCATTGGTTGCTGGCCCTGACCCTTGCAACCTGTTGTACCGTCATCTGTGGCACGGAGTTTTCCGACCGTGACGTTTCAAACATCAGATTGCGCTTGTCGGTCGAATGAACCGGCTCAAAGTTTGATCCCAGCAGAACATGGCAGACCTCGTGCGCCGTATCCCAGCCCAGTGCGCTGGCGGTAATGGTGCAGGCTGGCCGACCCGCCATGTGGCCGCCACAGCCAAGCGTGTTGCCATCGGCAAACCGGCTGACGTGAAAAACCAGCACGTCGGTGTTAGGGGCACGGGAGCCGAGGCTCTGAACCTCCGCAAACTCACCATCGCTCAAATCCCAGTCGCACTCCTGGTCGATCTTGTTGAATTTCGCTGTCTGGTCACTCGTCAGCAGCAGAGACTCGCCGCTGGCGAACTCTATGCGGATGCCATACTGCGCGAAAACCAGCTCCGCGTTGCGCAGGCTGACATTGAACGGCACATTCGTCAGGGCAATCGAGCGGAAGTGTAGCTTCACCTTGTGCGTGAAGCCTGGGAGTTTGGCATCAAGCGCCCGCAACGTGTTGGGGCCGACGACACCGTCATCCTTCAGCGGGGGCGTCTGTGCTCGCTGGAACGCCTTGACGACATCAACCGTTTCCTGCCCGTAAATGCCGTCCGGGCTGTAATTCACGCTGCCCGTCGATCTTGGCATCGCAAAGCCCAGATCAACCAGGGCCATCTGCACCAGGTGCGTGCCGACGCCGTTCGAGTTGCGCGCCAAAGCCATCCTGCCCGCCTCCACGGCGACGAGGGTTGCATTGTCCTTGAAACGTGGCGACGACAACGGCATGGCCTGACCCTCTCGGTCAACGTCGGCAAGCTACGGTAAGGACCAAGGTGGCACTTTCAATGACGCAACGTTATCGACCGGAGAGTACACCCCTTGGACCTTTGGTCAACACGGCATTTTCAATGCTTTTGTCCTTGCTGAGGCACAAACGGATTGCCCCTGCTTCCTGGCCTGTCAAAAACTGGCAAGAAGCAGGGCCATATCTTGTGTGAGACGGACTTGCTTGTCTCAATACCAATAGCCGGGGCCATAGTAACCGCGACCATAATAGCCCCGCCCGTAATACGGCCGCGACGCTGCACCGATGATGGCACCGCCAACCACGCCAGCCACGACGCCTGTCGCGATCGCATTGCCGGTGGCCTCTGAAGCCCGGCGATTTTCCTGGTAGTTGCCGCTGACGCAGCGCGAGTAAGCACCTGTTCCCGGCCTGAAGCCTGATGAACGGCAAACATCTGTTGCACTGGCAAGCGATTCCTGTGGGGTTTGGCACCCTGCCAAAGCAAGCGCGATGGCCCCAGCCACAAATACATGACGCATGTTGATGTTCCTGTTGCACGTCACAATTTTGACGCTGCGTCAGTAGCGAATGTTTTGGATCGCCGGTCAAGCAAAATGTTAAAAAGCGTTAACGCTCTGATGTGCTAGTCGCGCCAAATTGCATGTGACATGTGTCCCTGGATGCAAGTTTCAGGATGCAAGTTTCAGGGTACCGCTGGCTTGCTGGCAGGGGCATCACCCGTGCGGCTGTCACCTGCCATGGCACTCAGGCGCTGTATGCCTGTCTCAACCTGAGCGACAGCGGCGCGGGTGTAGTAGCCTTGAAATGCGTAGGCATCATAGCCCACCGCCACCAACGCGATGAGCAGGACAATGCGTGTCATGTATCACCTCTCAGAGCGGTTCAACGGAGACAATCCGCCCATCGCGGGCCGACACCGTGATTTCCACAGGCTCGCCGCGCTGGCGGGCCGTGTAAACCAGCGTGCGCGAGCCGCAATCCACCGGGCGGACATCCCTGAAGCCGCGCGAGGCAACGATCCGGCGGCCTTCACGGCAACTGACGCCGACATTCTCCTCCTCCATCACGCGCGGCCCCCGGCGATCATCATATCGTTCACGGGGAATCCGCCGCTCGTCAGGCGGTGGCGCGACGCCGATCCGGCCATTGCCGAGGTCAAGCTGGATGCTCTGCGCCGACGCACCTGCACCCGACAGGAGCAAGGCTGCGCATGTTGCAATGATAAGGTGGCGGCTCGTCCGGGCCGTTCTGGTGCTGGCGGTCATGTCGATGTTCCCCATCCTGCGAACGCGACCGGACCCTGTTCGGTCCACGTCGTCATTGCATTTCTAAAACATTAACGCGTGAGCAACGCGTGTGGTTCCA
>JANMHN010000329.1:0-3555 GCA_031375185.1 Allobosea sp.
GTCGGCCTCAAGGCCACGACATCTGAAGGGCTGGGTTTCACAGGCCGATCGGAAGGCCTGGCAGCACTTGCCACCGTGACGGTGCGGCTGCCGGAGCCGAACGGAGAACGCGATGTCCCTTGATGCGTCAGAACTGGCCAAAGACGTGCTGGCCGCTTGTCGGCGCCAACAGATCATGCTGGCGACTGCGGAGAGCTGCACGGGCGGGCTGGTGTCGGCCGCGCTCACGGCCATCGCCGACTCGTCGGATGTGGTGGAACGCGGTTTCGTCACCTATTCGAACGAAGCCAAGAGCGAGATGCTTGGCGTCCACCATGCGCTGATCAACGCTCACGGCGCTGTCAGCCAACAGGTTGCCGAAGCGATGGCGAGGGGCGCGCTGGCCCACTCCAGGGCCGGTATCGCCGTCTCGATCACAGGCATAGCCGGGCCGGGTGGCGGCAGTGCTGACAAACCGGTCGGGCTGGTGCATTTCGCCTGCGCGCTGGCTGGCCAGGAGACCCGGCATCTGAAGCGGCTTTACGGCGCACTGACGCGTGACGACATCCGCGCGGCTGCCGTTTGCGATGCGCTGCAGCTCCTGCTCGGCATGCTGGACCGGTCAAAGACCGGTTGATGGGGCCTGAACCAGCGCCGGTGCGCCATGAACCGTATCTGCACGGGCCTCGAAGGCCTCCGAGAAGATGCGGAAAATCCGGTCAAAGACCGCCCCTGCCACCAGTTGCAACATGCGGCTCTTGAACTCGTAAGTGATGTAGAACTCGACCGCTGCACCATCAGGCCCACGCTTGGTGTCAGCCGTGAAGGTCCAGCGGTTGTCGAGATAGGAGAACGGACCGTCGATATACTCAGCGACAATGCGCATGCGCTTCCGGTCAAGTTTCACGCGGCTAGTGAAATTCTCGTTGATCGCCTTGTATCCGACACTCATCGCCGCGACGACCGTCTCGATGCCATCCTCGTCAACACTGCGGCGCTTGACCACGAGGCTTTTGCAAAATGGCAGGAATTCCGGGTAGCGTTCGACATCGGCCACCAGATCAAACATCCGGCCAGGCGGATGGGCCACATGGCGCGTGGTGCGGAAGGTTGGCATTCAGTCACCTTTCGGGAACATGATGGCGGTGGGGTCGGCGAGCAAAGCCCTCACCTCGCGCCTTGAGCGCAGATGGACCAGTTTTGCGCCCGCGCCAAGGGTTGAGAGCGCCGCAGTGATCATTGGCATCTGCCTGTCACGGAAACCCCACACATATTTGACAAACGGCCAGTCGTAGCGCTCGATGCAACCGGGCGCCATGTCCGGCCGTTGTTGCCCCCAAAAGCGCAAGGGCCTCCACAGGATACCCCAAAGGCAAAGCCAGCGCGGAACATCGAGCAACACGATCACCTCAGCACGTGGCATGCGCAGATCAAACGTCCCCGCATAGTTTCCATCCATCACCCAAGTTTCGCGCGCGGCAAGTTCGGCCACCTTCTCGCGCCAATGCGCCCGCGCAGGTTGCTGCCAACCCGGCAGCCAGTATTCCGCGTCAAGATGGATCAGTGGCAACACCAGCCCTTCTGCAAGTTTGCGCGCCAGTGTCGATTTGCCTGCGCCTGAGCAGCCGATGACCAGGATACGCTGCGGCATCAAGGGGTCAGCGTAAAGCTGATTGAGCGGCACGCGCAGCCTTGAGTCTGGCGAAATCCTCGCCTGCATGATGCGATGAGCGCGTCAGCGGCGTCGATGACACCATCAGAAAGCCCTTCACATAGGCGATGGTCTCGAAACCCTTGAACTCATCGGGTGACACAAACCTGATCACCGCATGATGCTTGCGGCTGGGCGCAAGATATTGCCCGATGGTGATGAAATCGACATGTGCCGAGCGCAGGTCATCCATCAGTTGCAAGACTTCGTTCCGCTCCTCGCCAAGGCCGACCATAATGCCGGATTTGGTGAAAATAGTCGGGTCAAGTTCCTTGACGCGCTGAAGCAGGCGCATCGAATGGAAATAGCGCGCCCCGGGGCGGACGGTGAGGTAGTTGGAGGCCACCGTCTCAAGATTGTGGTTGAACACATCCGGTCGCGCCTTCACGACGATCTCCAGAGCGCCGTCCTTGCGCAGGAAGTCTGGCGTGAGCACCTCGATGGTGGTTTTCGGCGATAGTTTGCGGATGGCGTTGATCACATCTGCGAAGTGCTGCGCTCCACCATCAGCCAGATCATCGCGATCCACCGAAGTAATCACCACGTGCTCAAGCCCGAGCTTGGCCACAGCCTCCGCGATATGCTGCGGCTCATGGGTATCGACCGCGCCAGGAACGCCGGTCTTGACGTTGCAGAAGGCACAGGCGCGGGTACAGGTATCGCCGAGGATCATGAAGGTGGCGTGCTTTTTCTCCCAGCATTCGCCGATGTTCGGGCAGCCCGCCTCCTCGCACACGGTGACAAGGCCATTCTCTTTGACGATGCGGTTGGTCTCGGCCCATTTCGGCGAACCGGGAGCCTTGACGCGGATCCAGTCCGGCTTTTTCAGCACGGGGTTCTCGACGCGCTTCTGCTTTTCGGGATGCCGCAAGGGTTCCGCCCGGCGCGGATCGGACTTCAGCAGGTCAAGAACAACGGCCATGTCAGGTTCGCCTTGTGTTGGGGCGGATATAGGGATTGTCAGTGCGTGATGCAAAGCGGCGGGGTGATGCAGTTGTCATTCCGCCGTGTCATTCCCGGCCAAAGCGCAGCGGAGGGGAAGGGAATCCATCGGCGCACCGTGGCTCCTGGATCCCCTTCCCTCGCCTTCGGCTCGCCGGGGATGACACCGATGCGCCGTTCTTCGCTTCACCCCTGCTTGGCATAGCCGATCACCAGAACCCCGACGATGACACACCCGAGCCCAAACAGCTTGAGCGGCGAGATGCTGCTTTGCGGGAAGCCAAGCGCGCCGAAATGATCGAGCGCCAGCGACATGGTTAGCTGCCCCGCGATCACCAGCGAGACTGCCAGCAGCGCACCCAGTTTCGGGCCGGTGACAATCGTGGTCCAGACATAGAACACGCCAAAGAACCCGCCGATCCACATCCATGGCGCGAGATGCCCCAGTTTCTCCAGCGACGGCGTGCCTTCTCTCATCGCGATGCTGGCAATCAGCCCAGCCACCGCCCCCACCGAAAACGAGATCGTCGCTGCCTGCATGGCAGAGCCGATGATCTGCCGCAGCGAGCCATTGATGCCGATCTGCACCGGCAAGGCCGCGCCGCCGAGAAGGGCGAGGAGCACGAAGGGCAGTTTGGGGTCCATGTCAGCTTTCCTGGTCAGTTGTCATGGCGAGCAAAGCGAAGCCATCCAGCCTTGGGCACCATTTGATCCTTACCCTGAGCAACCAACCATCCTCATCCTGAGCCCGTCGAAGGATGAGGATGCGAGGGCGTACACTCAAGCATTCAACGCCCGCCCATAGGCATCCAGCACACTCTCCTTCATCATCTCACTCAGCGTTGGATGCGGGAAGATGGTGTGCATCAGCTCCTCCTCGGTGGTCTCCATGCCCATTGCGACAACGTAGCCCTGGATCAGTT
>JANMHN010000367.1:0-4631 GCA_031375185.1 Allobosea sp.
CCCCGCGCAGCCTGTTCGCCTCCAAGCCCCGCAACTGTTCCCCAACTGCCCCGGAGTGATCGCCATGACCGCGAACGACACACGCAAAGCCGCCGGCAAACCAGACGAGCAGCCCGAAGCACTGGCGACATTCGCCGCGAGCGCGCGTTCCAATGAAAAGGTGTCGCCCTATGGTGGGCTGGATGCGATACGCGAGACGAAGGCCATTCCGGACAATCCCTCCGCAAAACACGACGGCGCGACGAAAATCCTGCGAGAGTATGTGACCTGCCAGGATGAAAACGGCATTGAAGCGGCCCGTAGTCTGGCCGATCGCACGCGAGAGCGGCCTGCGGTGCGAAAGCCGCGTTGGTCTATTCCAGATTTAGCTTGCCAGCCCGTCACTTTCGCCCTGGCGTGGGGGATGAGCGGTCATAACCTTTAATTTAACGGAGCCTTTTCACATGACGCTCAACTCAAACGCTTCAGCCACACTGGACGGACTGCAGGATGTGCAGGCCGCTGTGCGAGATGCAATCACCGGTTATGAGACAATGCACGGGAAGGCTGAACCGTCATTCAAGCCGCTTGTCGCCCACATCCTCGATTTGCATCGCCGCCATGATGCCGAACTGGTCGCCATGCTCGCCGCAACGGACGAATTATCGCAGACGACAGGCTCGTGGATGTCAGCCGTGCATCAGGGCGTGGTGACGGTTCGATCCTGGTTCGATGAGATTGACCATGGGTTACTTCCGCAGGTGATCGACGGTGAGCGGCGGATCATCGAGACTTACGAAGAGGCGCTCGCCGCGGAGCATCCGTCCTGGGCAACGAAGGCCTTGGAACAGCAGCGAGACCAGGTGGTGGGGTTGATAAGCGAACTGGCGCGGAAGACACCTTCCATTTCGACCTGAGACAACACGTTTTTAATCGTCCCTCGAACATCAATTGCCGGAGTTCCGCCATGAGCACACTGTTTGCCGTCACTTACCCCGATCCGCAGCGTGCGAAAGACGCGCTTGCGAAGCTGCAGGCCGAGCAGCGCGGGGCAACGATTTCAATTGTCGATGCTGTCATCGTGACACGAACCTCGGACGGCGGCGTCAAGCTAGATCAGATGGTGAATACCACGGCTATTGGGGCCGCCTCGGGGGCGCTCTGGGGAAGCCTGATCGGCCTGCTGTTTCTGGCTCCGCTGGCCGGCGCGGCAATCGGCGCAGCGGCCGGTGCTGCCTCCGGCTATTTCTCCGACTACGGCATTTCCGACACGTTCATGAAGGATCTCGGCGCACGGACATCGGGCGTCAGCGCGACCTTGTTCATCCTCGCCGGCCAGATGACCGCCGACAAGATCGCCGACGTGCTGGGCGAACCGGGAGCGTCGGTTCTCTATACCTCGATGCCGGATGACCTTGAAGCGCGGTTCAAAAGCCATTTCGGCGCGAACACTACGGCAGGACCTGAGCAAGGCGCTTCAGGCGAAGTGCTGTCCAACCAACCGGCGTCGCTGTAAACTTGTGCTTCGCTAAAGTCAGTTTCATCAAGGGCGATCAGTTCGACATTTGAAGCGCGTCGAGGCCAAGGAGCCACAGTGGCGATTCAGCAAGGGTGTCATGAGCCGCCACTCAGTTGGTCCATCGGTGCGACAAGTAACCGATCCAAGAAGCCCGTGGCGAGGAAGGCTTGAGCGGGCACGTGGATGCGAGGGGTCATCATGGTGGCTTTCGCTGTCAGCCAAGCTTCGGCATTTGGTCGCTTGCGAAGCGCCGTATCCTTTTTCGGAGTAACCCAGCCATAGACTGGACGCTCTGAGTAACCCGGTCTGGCCCTTCCGAAACACCACTGCATGTTGCCGTAAGTTGCAGGGTCGCGCCCATCGAGGCTGAGGCGATCATTGATATAACAGGCTGTGATCCATGCTGATTGTGGGTCTGATGTCCACTCAATCAGCCGTTTGCCCCAGTACATCCGCAGGTTGTTGTGCATATAGCCATCGACCAGCCATTGGCGCTGTGCTGCGTTCCAGGTCTCATCATCTGTTTCGCCATGCAGGAGGGCAGATAGTGGATAAATTACCGGCCTCTCATCATCAGCGTGGGCAAGCAGCGTCTTTTGCGCTGCAGAGGGCAGGTTGTTGAGAATCTCCGGGTGCGGACTGTGTGCAGCCAGATAGTGGAACCACTCGCGCCACGTCAGCAGTTCGTCAAGGAATTTCCACTGTGTGCTTCGCGGGGCTCCCGACGCCCGAACCGCTCTGACAATGGACCGTGGGCCGAGAAGTCCGAAATGCAGGTAAGGCGACAGGCGCGAAACGCCTGTCTCGTCGGCTGGATTGTTCCGGCGATAAGCGTAGCGCGCGAGATTGTCCGTAACAAACCTGGCTAAAGCTGCGCTTGCAGCTGCGGCGGATGGTTCGAAGGCTTCCTGCGCCGGGACGGTGTGATCGATATCGCACACGGTGACAATCGCGGCCAGTTCTGCATCATTCATGGCAGCGATGTCGTGATCCTCGAAACACAGGGGTCCGTCATAGGGGGGCTGTGTTGACGCAAAATCGCAGGCATGCGCCTCGTACGTCGCGCGCAATGGGGTTGAAGCGGCACGAAAAGCCGGTGTGGTCTTCAGGCCCGTAGGCAGGACATGCGTGGGTACCAGCCTGGCCGTGTCGACTGCCAACACTTGTCTTTGCCATTTCTGCGCGAAAGCGTTTGCTTGCCAGCGAGCGACAAACACCGGCTGATCGTCAGTGATGACCGCAGCCGAATCAGATGCCAGACGATACAAAAGCCCCTTCTGCTCGAAACCCATGCGCTCGACGTAAGTCACAGCCCGAAGGCCGCGTGCCCTGCATCCAGCCTGCAAATCCCTGCTCGCACCGAGGATAAAGGCATGGAGCCGGTCCGATGCGTGGGGGTAATCCTGTCGCAATCCATGATAGACCAGAACTGGCAGCTCAAGTTGGTTTCCCAGGACAACTGCGGCATCGATCAACGGGTTGTCATGCGAGCGCAAGGTTTGCTGAACCCAGCACAACACATATTTCGCCCCACCCAACTCAACCGGCCGGTCGTTCAGTGCGCGAACACGTCCGTCGAGATCAGTTGTCATGACATCGATCATGATGCTTGGCTAAAAAAGGGCAAGGCGACCTGACAAGGCTCAAGGCGTTTTCGGCAAAAGCGCCTTGACCTCACGCGACATGTCGGCGAGCGTCTGCTTCGGGTCCTTCTGGGCGTTCGCGAGTGCGGTCATCTGGTCGCGCACAACCCGCCCGATCCGCACGGCGTTTTCGCCTGGCCATCCCAGCCATGCGCGGGCACGCGGGATTTGCGTGACGCTGGTGTAGAAGGCGGGGTTCTCGCGGTAAAAGTCGCCAAGCAGGTCTGGCCGGAGCGAGCCGGTGTTCGACGGCATGTAGCCGGTGTTGAGCACGATGAAAGCCTGCGACTCCGCATTGGTTCCGTGCAGCAGATAATCCATGGCCGCCCGCCGTTTTGCCGCATCCTTGGTCAGGATAACAGCGATCATGCCGCCGCTGGAGATCGTTGCATCGGGCGACATTAACGGCAACGGTGCTGTGGCGAGGCCAAAGCGGTTGCCGACCTCGACCCTGAACGAGCGGATAGCCGCCGTCGTGGTCATGTAAAATCCCATCTTGCCGGCGAAGAAGGTCTGGCGCGCGGCCTGCTGCTCGATCGGCTTCTGACCGGCTTCGGTGTAAAAGCGCTGGTAGAGCGTCAGCGCTTCAACGCCTCTAGCATTGTCGAAGCCTACGTCCTTGCCATCGGCGGAAAGCAGGGGCGCGGCGTTGTTGAGAAACAGGTTCTGGGTCATCCAGTCATCGTTCCCAAGTTCCCAGTGCATGCCGATCATGTCGGGTCCGAGTTTACTGATCTTCCCGGCCAGGGCGATCAGGCCGTTCCAGTCGGTAGGCATCTTGTCCGGGTCGCCGCCCGCCTGCTTGACCAGATCTTTGTTGACGAACACGACCGGCGTCGAAACACCCCATGGCAGGGCATACTGCTTGCCGTTGATCTGGCCGTGAGCAAGGATTTCCTTCGAATAGCCCAAGGCCGCCATGTCTTGTCCGGCAAGCAGGTCATCGAACGGCTCGATCAACCTGCGGGAGACGAATTCGCGGAGCAGGTGCATGCCGCCCAGATGAAAGTCCGGCATCTGCGACGTCAGCGACTGCCGCGCGATCGCCAGAAGCGCGTCATCATAGGTCGGAGCAGGCGCGCGATACCGGATCGTGATGTCGGAACGTTTTGCGGAGAACCGTGTCACCAGTTCGTCCTGCCAGATCTTGTGGGCCGGATAGGTGTGGTAACCTTCGAGGGTCACTTGCGCGATGACCGGAGCGACGATCGACGTGACCAGTGCCAGTGACAGCGTGAGGGTGGCGAGCAGGCGTGACATGGGGTGTTCCTTCAGTTTTTTGATGATGTGTTGGCGCGCGGAATGGAGAGGCCGCGAATAAAATGCTTCTGGGCGAAGGCGAACAGGACCACGAGAGGCAATGTGGTGATCACGCCGCCGGCCATCAGTGCCCCGACATTGCCCGCGCTGTCGCCCGATGCCCTGAAGGTCGCGAGGCCAAGGGGCGGCGTCATCATTTCGGGCCGCGTGATGACAACGAGGGGCCAATA
>JANMHN010000370.1:0-3014 GCA_031375185.1 Allobosea sp.
CTGGAACGCGTGCTCGCCCGCCATGCCGCTCTCGTCGATGCAGCCACGCCGAACAACGACCTGATCTCGGATTACCAGCGCGCCAGAATTCGCCGGCTCATGATTGCATTGTTCCGGGCCGCCGCTGGCCACCGCGCCAGGCAGTACGGCAGCTATTCCGAGTTGCCGGGCCACCCCGACGGCCCGATCCTCGGACGTGCCACATTGGACCGTAAACGGTTTGTGCGCATCGTCATGGGGAACGAAGACCAAGGCTTCAGTGTGTTCTGGAAATGGGCCGATGAGGACTTCATGCCCGCCCGCGCCATGCATGTGATCCGCAATCCGCTTGGCTACTTGCCGGATCGCACGGAACTGTCGATTTCCACCACACTCAGTCGAAACAGCCTGACCGCTGTCTTCGACTTGATCAGGGCCTTTACTGCGGCCGATCTGCCTGACCGCGAAGCAGCGGAAGCGTTCCAGATGCGGCTTGAACAGATGTATGGCAAGCCGTTTCGTCAGACCGGTGCGAAGGTTCCGCACTAACGGGTTGCTAAAAAAGTCCGGACCACGGTGTCATTCCCGGCCGTAGCGAAGCGTAGGGGAAGGGAATCCAGCCTTTTCCCTGCAGAATTGATGGATTTCCGGGCGTTGTGGATCCCCTTCCCTCGCCTGTGGCTCGCCGGGGATGACACCGATGGACTTTTTCAGCACCCTGCTAAGGCAGGCCCTGCGCTGTGCGTCTCATGAAGCGCCAGCTTCGCCGCGCGTACGCGCCCGGTCCCTGGCGCATCTCTGTTCGTCCGTCTCGAACCAGCCCAGATGCGCCCCATCGTAACCCCAGTCGATGGTGCGGCCATTCTTGACGATGATGTTGATCAGGTTGTCGGTGACGGTATCGACCAGTATGGTTGCAAAGCGACTGTCGAAATCCACGCTGATATGGATTTTCTGCACGGACGCTCTGGCCAAGGCATCTGCCGGGCCGGTGACCGCAAAATCACGCAGATTGGCCTGAAGCGTCGTTTCGCCCGGCTGCTCCTCGACCCCGTAATCCGTGATGGCGAAGGTGAATTGCACCTCGTCCCACAGCATGGCTTCGATCAACGGCAGTTGCGCCGGTTTCAGCGCCAGCACGTCTGCAATGGTCGCCACCATCTGGTCGGTGACGCCAGCGGCGCCAGCATCAGCCGGGAAAAGGACAAATGGCAACGGTTTGCCGAACAGGGGCACGGGCAGGGTCAGGTGGCCCGTCTCGTCATCGTCCCACCGGGTCAGAGCTGCGATCTGCACGACATTCACGGGTCACACCTTTCTTATCTCGAGAACACGTGAAACCAACTGCGAGCCAGTGGCAACCGGTCTTGCCAGACAAGCGACATCGCAGGCTCTGCGCTCACTCAGCCAGTCACCCGCAGGCCCAGTCGAACGTCATCTCCTTGAAATCAAGCTGTGTATTGCCCGAGCCAAAATTGTAACCGCCGAAGGTTTCTTCGCAACTGATGTAAAACGGGCTGAAACCTGAAACAGCCTGAATGGGTCGCATGGTGCCGCCGATGTGATTGGGCTTGTGGTCCTTCCCCCAGTCGTGCTCCCGGTAGCTGTCTGCGCTCGTCTTTCCGCCCTCGAAACAGAAGAAGTTGACGTAGCCCGTTTCAGCGGGACCAACGCTGTCGTTGTCCTCCGGTGCCACACCTGCATTGGGATCGGTCGCACGCGGTGCGCAGCTGGTCGCCCTGTGCCAGTCCAGGCGCTTGTCGGGGATGCCGCAGAGGTTGGTGTGGACGTAAGTCTGTCCGCTGGAGGCATCCCCTGGCATCGCTTGTTCACTACCGACCGAAAGCCATTGCGGCCTCGCACCCGGGTTCAGATGGGGAAGAGACACGAAAAGAAACGTTTTCGTTCCCAGCCTTGTTTCATGCACCCATCGCCTTGGCGCAGTCTGTCCTGTGACAGGTCAGTTTTGCACATCAAATGTCAGCGGCCATTCACACCAACCAAAGCGCCCCGGAAAACCATGATCATGACCCATACCAGACAGCTTTGCGTGAGCATTTTCTTCGTGGCCCTGTAAGCTGGCGGGCAGCATGTGGTCGGGCATCCGCTCCCGCCAGTCGGATGATGCTGACGTGCGTTCATGCCGGTCGCGCGTGCCTTTCAGATCGACGGCATGCTTTTTTTTTGGAGCCGATCTCGTACCCGCACTGCTGAAATTGCAGGCGCTGAACGGTGTGCCGCCGCTGATGAACAAATGCGGCGGCCTGTTCGATGCGCTCCACGTATCCACCCATGATGTTGCCATGGTGCCTGCGAAGGGTCTGCTGCGGCTGGCCAAATTGACGGCGATGCAGCATCTTGAGCGGGTGGTGAGGTGCGGTGCGACGTCGCCTGTGGGCAAAGACCTGCTGCCTCACTACATACCCACCAGTCTCGAACCGCTGGCAAGGCCAGCGTGACACGCAAGATGAGGCGAATGGCGACATGAGCGCAACCACGTGCGGCTGATCTTGACCACCCTCGGCGCTCTCTCCGCGATGGCTGCGGGCGCATTCCTGTTGTTCTACCTGTTCATCGTCCGTCCGATTGATCGGGTCACGGCACCTGCGACACCACAGTCCTCGCGCGTCGAGTTGCTGGCGGAGAAACCCGATGCGGTGATCCTGATGCCGTTCGTGACCGGCGATGCACCGCGGCTTGTGAGGGGTGAGACCTTGCAGCGTCTCGCACCTGAACTCTGGTTCACCAGAAACACAGATGCCGGAAATGTCATCGGCGCATCCATCTTCGTGCTCATGGGACTGCCGCCGGTCCGGGAAATCGCGACGACATTCCGCGAAGGGGGGCCGCTCAAGGAGCATATCTGCCTGACCATTGGCTGCATGCACTGGGGTACGACGCAGCAGGACATGTGGGGCATGGGCGGGCTCAAGGGCCGTGGCGACGCGCTTGGGCCAAAGGTCGAGCAGCGCCGCGAGACTTTCGACGACCATGGGGCCTATCTCAAGGCGCATGCGGCCGTGATGGCCAACCCG
>JANMHN010000417.1:0-2861 GCA_031375185.1 Allobosea sp.
ATCGACATCAGGATGACAATGACGTTCTTCCGGTTGATGAAGATGCCAAGCACGCCAAGCGTGAACAGGATGGCGGCGACGGTGAGGTAATGGCCAAGTCCGATCATGATCGCGCCCTCACACCCCGGTCCGGGAGGGCACCTTGCGGACCTCCATGGCTGTGGCCTTGGTGCGCGCCACCTGCGCCGCCACATCCTGGCGCTTGACGCCGTCCTTATGCCGCAGCGTCAGCACGATGGCACCAATCATGGCAACCAGCAGGACAAGCCCCGATGCCTGGAAATAGTAGACGTACTTCGTGTAGAGCACGAGACCGAGCGCCTCGGTGTTCGTCACCTTGGCCGGATCGGGGATAGGCGAAAGCCCGGCTTTCAACGCGCCGGGATCGAGCGTCCAGGTGCCGACCACGAGCAGCAGTTGCACGAGAAAGATGAAGCCGACGATCAAGCCGATAGGCAGATATTGCAGGAACCCCTGCCTCAGTTCGGCAAAATCGACATCGAGCATCATCACCACGAACAGGAACAGCACCGCGACCGCGCCGACATAGACGACGACGAGGATCATCGCGAGGAATTCCGCCCCCAGCAGCAGGAAGAGCCCCGCCGCGTTGACGAAGGCGAGGATGAGGAACAGCACCGAATGCACGGGGTTGCGCGAGGCGATGACCATCACCGCCGACGCAACCGTGACGGATGCGAACATGTAGAAGAAGGCCGCAGCTGCGGTCATGGTCCCAACGCTCCCCCGCCCCTGCGGCGGCTTATCCTTGTGCAGCGCAGCTAACCGCGCTCTTGGTCTATAGTGGCCGTTTCGCGAGGCAACAACCCCGGCAAATGGCCTTATTCAACCCTCGATCCTCATCCTGAGCCTGTCGAAGGATGATCCCGAGGCCGCCCTAGCTGTGTCCTGCTGCCATCCTTCGACAGGCTCAGGATGAGAATTGCAGGCGGCAGCACCATGCACGCCCGACCAACTCACCGGTACGGCGCATCCATCCTGATGTTGCGGGCAAGTTCCCGTTCCCAGCGATCACCATTCGCGAGCAGCCTGTCCTTGTCGTAGAACAGTTCCTCGCGGGTTTCTGTGGCGAACTCGAAGTTCGGTCCTTCGACGATCGCGTCGACCGGGCAGGCTTCCTGGCAAAAGCCGCAATAGATGCACTTGGTCATATCGATGTCATAGCGCGTGGTGCGCCGCGTGCCGTCGTTGCGGCGTGGCCCGGCCTCGATGGTGATGGCCTGCGCCGGGCAGATCGCCTCGCACAGCTTGCAGGCGATGCAACGCTCCTCGCCGTTGGGATAGCGGCGCAGCGCGTGCTCGCCACGAAAACGCGGGCTGAGCTGCCCCTTCTCGAAAGGATAGTTCAAGGTCGCCTTCGGCTTGAAGAGATAGCGCATCGACAATGCGAAAGCGCTGACAAATTCCTTCAAGAGCAGCGATTTCGCCGCCTGATCCAGTCGAAACGCCATGCGTTTCTCCTTTTCATGATGTCCGTCAGCCAAAGAGCCAGCGGGCCATTCCAACTCCGGCGAGACTGCCCCCGCCGATCAAAACCAGATGCACGACCAGCCAGAACAGCCTGATCCGTGCGCGATAATCCGCCCGCTCTGTTTCGTTCTGCGATGTGTCTGTCGCCTCCAGCGCCTTGATGACGACTTTGGTGATCAGACGTGCATTCACGTAACCCAGCACCGCCCCCACCAGTGCGCCGATGAGCGACATGGCTAACCCTTGACCGGCCCCCAGCCTGTCAGCTGCAGCACCAGAGCCGTCAACACCACCATCGCCAATGACAAGGGCAGAAACACTTTCCAGCCCAGACGCATCAGCTGGTCATAGCGATAACGCGGCACGAAGGCTTTCACCATGGCGAACATGAAGAACACCATGCACACCTTGACGATGAACCAGACCGCGCCCGGCACCCATGTGAACGGCGCAATCGGCAGTGGCGGCAGCCAGCCGCCCATGAACAGGATCACACACAGCGAGCACATGGTGATGATCGCCACATATTCGCCGAGCATGAACAGCAGGTAGGGCGTCGAGGAATACTCGACCATGAACCCGGCCACCAGCTCGGATTCAGCTTCGGGCAGATCAAAAGGCGGGCGGTTCGTCTCCGCCAGCGCCGAGATGAAGAAGATCACGAACATTGGAAAGAGCGGGATGAAGTACCAGCCGAGCAGGCCATACGGGCTGGCTTGCGCCTCGACGATGCGGGTCAGGTTCAACGAACCGACACAGAGCAGCACGGTGATGATGACGAAGCCGATGGAAACTTCATAAGACACCATCTGCGCCGCCGAACGCAGCGCGCCGAGGAACGGGTACTTCGAGTTGGAGGCCCAGCCCGCCATGATGATGCCATAGACACCCAGGGATGACACCGCGAAGATGTAGAGGATGCCGACATTGATCTCGGCAATGGCCCAGCCAGCATTGACCGGAATGACCGCCCAGGCTGACAGCGCCAGTGTGACCGTAACCAGGGGGGCCAGCAGAAATACGCCCTTGTTGGCGCCCGCCGGAATGATTGGCTCCTTGAGTACGAACTTGAGCAGATCGGCGAAGGATTGCAGAAGGCCCCATGGACCGACAACGTTCGGGCCGCGCCTGAGCTGAACCGCTGCCCAGATCTTGCGGTCGGCGTAGAGGATATAGGCGATGAAGACGAGCAGGCAGGCGATCAGCAGCAGCGTCTTGCCGACGATGATCGCGAGGGTGAGGAGCAGTTCAGGCATGATGATGGCTCCTCATTCCGCCGCTTGCTGCGAACGGCCATCGGCCAGAGACTGGCACTGCGCCATGACCGCCGAAGCGCGGGCAATCGGATTTGTCTGATAGTAGGACGTGAC
>JANMHN010000431.1:0-2122 GCA_031375185.1 Allobosea sp.
AGGTGTCCGAGCGCGGCACATAGGCCTCGGGCTGGTAATAGTCGTAATACGAGACGAAATACTCGACCGCGTTGTCGGGGAAGAAGCTCTTGAACTCGCCATAGAGCTGCGCCGCCAGCGTCTTGTTGGGCGCGAGGATCAGGGCCGGGCGCTGTGTCGCCTCGATCACCTGCGCCATGGTGAAGGTCTTGCCGGAGCCGGTGACCCCGAGCAGCACCTGATCCTTCTCGAAGCGCCGCACACCATCGACAAGGTCGGCGATGGCGGTGGGCTGATCGCCTGCGGGGGTATACTCCGACACGATCCTGAACGGAATGCCGCCTTCGCTCTTCTCGGGTCGTTCGGGCCGGTGCGGTGCCCATGGCCTGTCCGGATCGATGAAGGGCGAGCCCGCGCGCAGGCGCTCCGCCAGCGCCTCCGCCGTGATGTGCGCGCCGGTCAGCGCTGCCATGTCCTCTTCGGGATCGGACGAGACATTGCCCTGCCGCACCCGGCGCGGCGCATTGTCCACAACATCGCTGTAGCTGACTGAAGTGTCGTCCACCCCCCATTTCCGGCCCTTCCTGGCGGATGGGTCCGGCTTCTCCGTCTTGTCGGTCTTGCCATAGACCGCTCCGTCGCCCTGCCTGTTGCTGGGCGGCTTGATGCGAGAGCGCTGCGCGCCATCCGCAGTTGGCAAGCCAAGGCTCTTCGCCAATTTCGCATCCACACCCGTCACAGATCCGGCATCGAACCCTGCCTGCGCGCTTTCACCAAAGCCGCGTTGCCCGTCGCTGGCAGCGCTGCCCGGCCCGGCCGTGCCCCGGTTGATGCCGGGATTGAGCAGGTCCGCGAGATAGCTCTCCAGCGGAATAACTGCGGGCTTGGAGGCTTTTGAATTGGTCGCACGCGCCGGATCACGCGGAGCTTTTTCTGGTGATTTTGCCATGATCACAATATGGGGTGAATCGGTGCTGCTTGGAAGACGCAGGATCGTCACAAGCATGGCAATCAGCTATGCAATGCCATCATTGAGGGTCCACCATGTTCGTCCGTTCTGTCATCGCCGCATCTGCGCTCTTGTTTTTGGCAACAGCCGCCATGGCGGCAGGCCCGCCATCGACGCCGCTGGCGCTGACCCCAGAATACAAGGCCGGTGTGGCCGCTATCGATGCCAAGGAATTCGAGAAAGCCATCACGATCTTCGCGAAGATGCAGCCTGACAACGCTGCAGCGCCAGAAATCGCCAATTGGCTCGGCTATGCCAATCGCAAGCTCAAGCGCTATCCGGAATCGAAGAAGTGGTATGATCAGGCGCTGCTTCTCGATCCAAATTATCTTCCGGCGCTTGAATACCAGGGCGAATGGTACATCGAGACGGGCGATATACCCTCCGCAAAGGCCAATCTGGCCAAGCTCGAACGGCTCTGTGGCAAATGCCATGAATGGCAGGATCTGGCGGAGAGCCTCACCAAGGCCGGGGTGAAAACCAACTGAATGTTAGGACTGCTCGTTTGTGAAAGTACCTCATCCTGAGTCCGTCGAAGGACGAGGCTCCAGATGGCGCTCATAGGCGAGACATCCTTCGACGGGCTCAGGATGAAGATTCGTGTGGGTGAAAGAGCCTTGCGCCCTACCCCCGCGCATCAAGCGCGGCGAGGATGGCGTTGCCCATTTCCGCCGTGCCGACCGTGTTGACGCCCGGCCCGGCGATGTCCCTGGTGCGCACGCCACTGGCCAGAACGTCCGCGATGGCCGCGTCCAGAAGGTCAGCCGCCTCGGTCAGGCCGAACGAGTAGCGCAGCGCCATGCCGAACGAGCCGATCATGGCGATCGGGTTGGCAAGGCCCTTGCCCGCGATGTCAGGGGCAGAGCCATGCACCGGCTCGTAAAGGGACTTGCGCGCACCGGTCTTGGTATCAGGCGCACCCAGCGAGGCAGATGGCAGCATGCCCAGCGAGCCGGTCAGCATCGCCGCCACATCCGACAGGATGTCACCGAACAGATTGTCGCAAACGATCACGTCATACTGCTTGGGCCAGCGCACGAGTTGCATGGCGCAATTGTCGGCCAGCACATGCTCCAGTTCGACATCGGGGTATTCCTTGCCGATCTCGGTGACGACCTGCTTCCAGAGCACGCC
>JANMHN010000445.1:0-1536 GCA_031375185.1 Allobosea sp.
GAGTTCGACTTCGCGCTCTTCAACGACGGCGACTACGAGCGCAGTGTCGTCGAGAAGAACGACTCCGAGGTCATCTCGAAGGTGCTGTACCCGAACGATCAGAACCAGGCGGGCAAGGAGCTGCGGCTCAAGCAGGAGTACTTCTTCGTCGCCTGCAGCATCGCCGACATCATGCGGCGCTACCTGAAGACCCATTCGGACTTCGTGCAGTTCCCGAACAAGGTCGCGATTCAGCTCAACGACACCCACCCCGCCATCGCCGTGCCCGAGCTTATGCGGCTGCTGGTGGACGGGCACGGGCTGGAGTGGGAAGCCGCCTGGGAGATCACGCGGCACACATTCTCCTACACCAACCACACGCTGCTGCCCGAAGCGCTGGAGAGCTGGCCGGTTCCGCTGGTGGAGCGGCTGCTGCCCCGCCACATGCAGATCATCTACCTCCTCAACGCAGCCCAGCTTGAAGGCGTGCGCGCAAACCCTACTCTGGACGACGGCTTGATGTCGTCCGTCTCGCTGATCGACGAGCATGGCGGCCGCCGCGTACGCATGGGCAATCTGGCCTTCATGGGCTCGCACAAGGTCAACGGCGTCTCGGCGCTGCACACCGAGCTGATGCGCCAGACCGTCTTTCATGACCTGAACCAGGTTTATCCCGGCCGCATCGTCAACAAGACCAACGGCATCACGTTCCGGCGCTGGCTGTTCGAGGCCAATCCGGGGCTCACGCGGGTGCTGGTTGACGCCGCCGGGCCGAAGCTGCTCGACGACCCTGCCGGGCTCACGGCGCTGGAGGCCGTTGCACGCGACAGCACCTTCCAGGCGAAGTTCCGCGCCGAGCGGCGGGCCAACAAGCTTGTGCTCGCCGCGCTCGTGAAGGAGAGGCTGGGCATCAGGCTCGATCCCGATGCCATGTTCGATGTGCAGATCAAGCGCATCCACGAGTACAAGCGCCAGCTCCTCAACATCCTTGAGACGGTGGCGCTCTACGATGCCATCCGCGCGCAGCCGATGCGGGACTGGACGCCGCGGGTCAAGATCTTCGCAGGCAAGGCGGCGGCGAGCTACCATCAGGCCAAGCTGATCATCAAGCTCGCCAATGACGTGGCGCGGGTCGTCAACGGCGACCCGTCCATCCGGGGCCTTCTGAAGGTCGTGTTCCTGCCCAACTACAACGTGTCCCTGGCCGAAACGATCATTCCCGCCGCGGACCTCTCCGAGCAGATTTCGACGGCCGGCATGGAGGCATCGGGCACCGGTAACATGAAATTCGGCCTCAATGGCGCGCTGACCATCGGCACGCTGGATGGAGCCAACGTGGAGATGAAGGAGCATGTGGGCGACGACAACATCTTCATCTTCGGCATGACCACTGACGAAGTGGCAGCGCGGCGTTCCCAGGGCATCGACATGCAGGAGGTCATCCGCCGATCCAGCGAGCTGGGCGAGGTGCTCGATGCGGTCGGAAGCGGCGTGTTCTCGCCCGATGATCCGGGGCGGTTCAAGGGCCTGGTCGACGCCGTGACCTACCATGACCAC
>JANMHN010000017.1:0-1897 GCA_031375185.1 Allobosea sp.
ACCGGCGATGACCAGCAGCTCGCGCAATGTCAGGGACCAGAACAGGTCCGGGGTCAGCCGCAGCCGGTGAAGACCAAGCGAGATCAGTTCCTCCCACGGGAAGGGCTGCAGGACGCTGGTCCTCGAACCGGCTACGGCACAGAAGGGTGCGTTGGGGTCGGGCTTTCCGGAGTCAGGCTTTCCGGCGTGTGGTCAGGCAGGCCGAGCGTGCCGGCCAGGAGCGTGACCACCGCAGTCAGCATCGGCCCGAGCTGGCCTGCGAGCGGCAGCGCAGCGATGTCCTGATCGGTGAAGCTGTGACCGGCACCTGTCAGCCCCGTGCGCAGGATGAGGAGAATGTCCCGCGCCGAAAGGCGGCCTGAGCCGAGCCTCGCACCCAGCGCGGCAAGATCGCCTGCACCGAGCGCGTCTTCCAGCTCAGCCAGCCCGCCCAGCGTCAGCCGGAGCGACAGGCGCTGGCCGCCAAGTTCGATGGGCACATCGCCGCGATGAAGGTTTGCCATGATGCGTCCTCAGATCGCGGTGAAGGTCAGCGCACCGGCGGATTCCAGTGACACTTCGAACGTCACCTCCGCAGCGTGCTCGCCGCGATATTCAAGAGCCGAAAGCTGGAAACGGCCCTGCACCCTGCCAAAATCAGGGATGACGATCTGCCAGTCGCGGATGTCGCCATCGAAGAAGATCTGGCGCACCAGTGCATGCGAGGCTTCGTCCTTGAACACGCCAGCGCCAGACATCGACGAACGGCGGATGCCCGCACCCGCCAGCAGTTCGCGCCAGCGCCCGGTGGATTCGGTGTGGGTGATGTCGACCGCCTCGGCATTGAACGAGATCTGGCGGGCGCGCAGCCCAGCCACGGTGGTGAAGACGGCAGGCGCGCTTTCCACGCGCAGCAGCAAATCCCTGCCCTTTTGTGCAGACATGATGACGATCCTAACTGTTTTGAGGTTCAAATCTGTTCGGTGACGCAGCGCAGCCTGACCGTGATGCGCGACAGTCCGGTCTTCGCGTCGCGCCTGGCATCGAGCCCGGTCTGCCGGATGTTGATGAGCCGATGCCCGGCGATGGCCAGCGGCGCATCATGCAGGACGGCAGCCACGCGGCCCGCAACCGTCAGCGCTGCGCCCGTTTCGCTGCCCTTGCCGGCCCAGATCACCAGATCGATCGTCTGCACGCAGCCAAGATCGGTGCCGGTGGACCAGTCGCGCGCGTCGACATCGCCATGGATGATATGGATGCCGCTGGCACCGCGCGGAGGCTCGTCATGGATGCGGGCACCGCCCAGAAGGGCAAGAAGGCCCGTGTCGGCCACAAGCCTGGCCTGGATGGCGCGGCGGACGGCAATGACAGCGTCCATCATGGCGAAATCTCCTCGCAAAGGCAGACAAGCCGGATCCGGCGACCGTCAGGATCGCCTGCGCTGATAATGCCGAAGACCGCGCCTTGCCCGCTGAATCGCATCCCGGCATTCACGCCCGCCCGCCACCGGATGGTGATCTCGTAGCGTGCGGCCTGCTCCTCGCGTCCGACACGGGAGCGCTCATTGCCCGAGCGCCAGCACACCTGCGCCCAGAGGGCTGCAACGGGGCTGAACGTCTCGATCCGCCCGCCAGCGTCATCAGGCGCGGAGGTCGGCGCTTCCAGCACGAGCCTGCGCCGGGCCGCGCCGAGATGATATGCGTCATGTCCGGTCATGCTCAGAGCCTCACGCGGCGGAAAGGTGCGAGCAGCGCCAGCACATCGGCAGGAAGCCGCGCATCGCCCCGGCTTGCCACATCTCCGCGCAGTTCGAACCAGCGCGCGACCAGCATCAGGATCGCTTGCCGCAAGGCATGCGGAACCGAGACCGCAGCCGGTCCGTATCCCGCCAGCAGGTCGATCTCGATCCCGGCACGCG
>JANMHN010000026.1:0-6481 GCA_031375185.1 Allobosea sp.
GGCCGTTGTCCTGTCCGAGGTGGCCCTCGCGATGGGCAAGGTTGCTCCGGTGTCGTTCCGCATCAATCCGGATGTTGACGCAAGAACGCATGCCAAGATCTCGACCGGCAAATTCGACAACAAGTTCGGCGTGCCGATCTCCCGCGCCCGCAGTATCTACGCATCGGCCGCCAAGCTGGCGGGCCTCGACATCACCGGCGTGGACATGCACATCGGCAGCCAGATCACCGATCTTCAGCCATTCGATGACGCGACCCGTCTGCTGTGCGAACTGGCGCGTGACCTGATGGGGCAAGGCCACAGGCTCGATCATATCGATCTCGGCGGCGGTCTCGGCATACCTTACCACGAGGACAACCAGGCCCCCCCCGGCCCTCAGGATTTCGCTGCCGTCGTGCGCAAGCACACCGACCCGCTGGGGCTGAAGGTGATGTTCGAGCAGGGGCGACTGATCGCGGGGAATGCCGGCATCCTGGTCACCCGCGTGATCTACGTGAAGCAGGGGGAGGGCAAGACCTTCGTGATTGTCGATGCGGCAATGAACGATCTCATCAGGCCAACGCTCTACGAAGCCTATCACGGCATCAAGCCGCTGACGGAAGCGGCTCCCGATGCTCCACGCATGCTGGCCGACGTGGTCGGGCCTGTCTGTGAAACGGGCGACTATCTGGCTCTCGGGCGGGATTTGCCGCAGCTTGAAGCTGGCGATCTGGTTGCCGTGATGACGGCTGGCGCTTACGGCGCTGTCCAGTCCGGCACCTACAACACACGGCGGCTGGTGCCCGAGGTTCTGGTGGATGGCGCCAGGTTTGCCGTGGTCAGGCCACGACCCGATTACGAGGATGTGATCGGACTTGACCGCATTCCGGCATGGCTGGCCTGAGGCCAGCGCCATGCCTGTGCGCACGTATTGGCAGCGTTACCAATGGTTTGGAGAGCTCTGCGCCTGGAAGGAAGCCTGCCTGATCGCCGTGGCATGACGACGGAACATTGCGTGTTCGGGACTGGCCAAGAGCGCAATCCGTGTTAGGTTTGCGTATGCACCGTTAAGGTACGGCGCGGCGGAGAACCGAGCTGCGATGGCTGACAGCCCGAAGAAACCAGCGCCAATCATGACAAGTGCGGCTGATGCACCGGCCAGCAGGCTTGCTAGCTTGGTTGAGAGGTCAAGGCTTGCCCTTTGGTGGGAGCGCATCTGGCCTGCTCTCTGGCTGCCCGTGCTTGTCGGATTTGTCTTTGTCGCAGCATCATGGCTTGGCCTGTGGCTGACTTTGCCGCCGTTTGGCCGCATGGTTGGCGTGAGCCTCTTCGCCCTGGCTTTTGCCGCAAGCCTTTGGCCACTTGCGAAGCTGCGCAGTCCCGCCGAGCGTGATGCGCTGTCGCGCCTGGACATGACGGCGCCGGACGGTCACAGGCCTGCCAGTTCGGTGCGCGATACGCTGGCGCTCGGTGGTGATGACCCCTTCAGCCAGGCGCTCTGGAAGGCCCATCTGGACCGCCAGCAGCGTGATGTCGCTGCCCTCACGGTCACACCGCCAGCGCCGGGAATGGCCCGGATTGACCGATTTGCCTTGCGGAGTGTGCCTGTCCTGGTGGCGGCTGCCGCGTTTTTCGTGGCCGGTCCGGAAGCGAATTTCCGCATGGGACAGGCTTTCGACTGGTCCGCTCCAAAGCCGCCATCGCCGCAGGTGCGGATTGATGGCTGGATCGATCCGCCAGGTTACACGCGCCTGCCACCGATCATGCTCGTTTTCGGTGCGGCGGACGGCCCTGTGCGGGCACCGGTGCGCTCGATGGTCATTGTCCGCGTTTCTGGCGCGCAGGATGTCGTCATCGACGCTGCCGGTGGTCTTGAGCCGTTGCCGACGCCGCAAGGCGTGCAGCAAGGCGTGGAACGCCGGTTTGCCGTGACGGGCAATGGCACGGTCAGGCTGCGCGGTGCGGGTGTACCGGCAGGTGACGTGGCCATCAGCATGGTGCCGGACCGTGCCCCCGAAATAGACATGACGGAGGCACCACAGGCAGGCCAGCGTGGCCAATTGAGCGTGGTCTATCGTGCCAAGGACGATTACGGCATCGCCACCGTCGAGGCCGCCTTCAAACCGCTGAACGCGAATCCAAGGCCAGGCGCAAGGCCCCTGATCGAGCCGCCTCGGACGCCTCTGCCAAATCCGGGCGATGCGAGCGGGGAGGCCGACATCAAGATCGGGCTTGAACTGGCCGAGCACCCCTGGGCGGGCGCGCGCGTGTCGATGACACTGACAGCGCGTGACGACGCTGGTCAGGAAGGCTCCAGCGCGCCGCGCGAGGTGACATTGCCTCAACGCGCCTTCAACAAGCCGCTGGCGCGGGCGCTGGTGGAGACGCGGCGATGGCTCGTGCTGGATGTGACCGACAGGCCGCGCGTGCAGACGGCGCTCGATGCGCTGCTGATCGAACCGGTGGAATACACCAAGGAACCGGGGGTCTACCTTGGCCTTCGCCTGATCGCGCAAAAGCTGCGTGGCGCAAGGGGGGATGCTGCCCTGATCGAGGTGGTCGATGACCTCTGGCAACTGGCGGTCATGCTGGAGGATGGCGATCTGTCCGATGCGGAGCGCCAGCTTCGCGCGGCGCAGGACCGGCTTCAGCAGGCTATGGAGCGCGGGGCCGACCAGCAGGAACTTTCGCGCCTGACCCAGGAACTTCGCGAGGCCATGAACCGCTACATGCGGGAACTCGCCGAACAGATGCAGCGCGACCAGCAGAATGGCCGCCAGAACGAGATGACCCAGATGCCGGAGAATTTCCGGACCGTGACACCGCGCGATCTCAACAACATGCTCAACCGGATCGACGAACTGAACAAGCGCGGCGAGACCGAGGAAGCCCAGCGGCTGCTGAACGAGCTCAACAACATGATGCGCAACCTCCAGCAGGCCCGCCCCGGCCAGATGGATCCCCGCCAGCGCGAGATGCAGAACCAGCTCAGCGAACTTGACCGCATGACCCGCGAACAGCAGGAACTGCGCGACGAGACCTTTCAGGACGGGCAGGAGCAGCAAAACCAGCAACAAGGCCAGCAGCGCAACCAGCGCAGCAACCCCAACCAGCGCGGTCAGCAGCAGGCCCGGCCCAACAATCAGGGCCAGCGCCAGCAGGGGCAGCGTGGCCAGCAAGGCCAGCCGCAGGACGGACAGGAAGACGGGCAGGAGGGCCAGGACGGGCAGCAGCCGGGCCAGCAACAGGGCCAGCGCGGGCAGCAGAGCCGCGAGCAGCTTGCCCAACGCCAGCAGCAGTTGCGCGACCGCCTCCGCGACATGCAGCGCCGCATGCAGGGCATGGGAATGCCCAA
Source organism: Allobosea sp. (assembly GCA_031375185.1). Classification (GTDB taxonomy): domain Bacteria; phylum Pseudomonadota; class Alphaproteobacteria; order Rhizobiales; family Beijerinckiaceae; genus Allobosea. The sequence goes on from JANMHN010000026.1 coordinate 3,335, forward strand.
CCAGCAGGGTCTTGGCGACGCTGAGCAGGCCATGGGCGAGGCCGAGGGTGCGCTCGGGCAAGGAGATCCCAATGCCGCCGCACAGGCACAAGGGCGTGCGCTCGAAGGCCTGCGCAACGGCGCGCAACAGCTTGCCCAGCAGATGCAGCAGGAAGGCCAGGGGCAAGGCGAGGGCGAGGGCATGGCCGACGGTGATCCTCAGCCGGGTGGGCGTGACAGGGCCAACAGCCGCCAGGCCCAGCCGCGCGATCCGCTGGGCCGAGAAGGCAACCAGCGCGAATCAAGCCGCGGCATCATTTCCGGCGACACGCGTGTGCCGGGTGAGGCCCCGCAGGTGAGGGCAAGGCGGATTCTGGAAGAACTGCGCCGACGCCTTGGCGACAGCCTTCGTCCGCAGGAAGAGCTTGAATATCTGGAGCGGCTGCTCAGGCGGCAGTGAAGATGCTTCTGGGAAGATGTTGCCGCCGCGACACCTTCGCGCAGCAAAACACCTTCGCAAGCTGGTGTTTTGCCGCTAAAGCCAGCCTATGAACTCTGTCATCAGCGCTCTCGTGCCGGTCGCGGTCGGAACCGTCGCGGTCATCCTCCTGCTTGGCCTTGTCAACATGATGCGCGGCGGGTCACCCGGCAAGGCGCAAACGCTGATGCGCCTGCGCGTGCTTTTGCAGTTTGTCGCACTTGTGGTCATCATGGGTGTTGTCTGGTGGCGCAGTGGCTGAGGAGCTGCCGCTGCACCATCATTGTGCCAGCATTGACGATATTGCCATCCTGCCCTCGCAGTCCACCTCCAACACCGATGAAAGCATGCCAGAATGGTCGTCCTGAACCGCATCTACACCCGCACCGGCGACAAGGGCATGACGGCTCTCTCCACCGGCGACCGCGTTCCAAAATTCTCGCTGCGCGTCGCGTCCTATGGCACGGTCGATGAGGCCAATGCCACGATCGGCCTGGCCCGCCTGCACACGGCCAGCGAGGATGCCCATCTCGACGAGATGCTTGGCCGCATCCAGAACGACCTGTTCGACCTTGGCGCCGAGCTTGCCACGCCGGACACTGGAAAGAAGCTGGAATGGGAGCCTTTGCGAATCGTCGAGACGCAGGTCGAGCGCATCGAAAAGGAAATCGACGAGCTCAATTCCGCACTGGAGCCTCTGCGGTCCTTCGTCCTGCCCGGCGGCACGGCTGGGTCTGCGTATCTGCATCTGGCCCGCACGGTCTGCAGGCGGGCGGAGCGCATGATGGTGGAACTGGCGCAGACGGAAGGCGAGCGCGTGGCCGACCCTGCGCTGAAATACATGAACCGTCTGTCGGATTTCCTTTTCGTTGCATCGCGTTATCTGAACAAGAAGGCGTCCGGGGACGTGCTCTGGGTGCCAGGCAAGAATCGCTGAACGGGGTGCTGCACGGTGTTCATCCCGCTTTATGACGGCGAGCCGCTGCGCAATCTGACAGCGCCTTTCGTTACCTATGGGATCATCGCCACTTGCGTCATCGTCCACCTTGCCTCGCTCGGCGGACTTTTGCCGGCCGTCGAGCCGCTGCTCGCGACCGGTTTCGGCATCATTCCGAAGGTTGTCCTGGGTGATGCCTTCTTGCCGGTCGGCCTGCCCCAGGCACCAGCCTGGTTGACGCCGGCCACCAGCCTTTTCCTGCATGGCAATCTGACGCATCTGGCAGGAAACATGCTGTTCTTGTGGGTTTTTGGCGACAATGTCGAAGATTCCATGGGGCATCTTCGCTTTGCCGTGTTCTTTTTCGCTTGCGGGATACTGGCGGCCTTCGCCCATGCCGTGATGAATCTTGATTCGGTGCAGCCCCTGATCGGTGCGTCAGGTGCGATATCGGGCATCATCGCCGCCTATCTCCTGCTCCATCCGCGTGTGCGCATCTGGGGTCTTGTGCTCAAGTTCGTTCCGGTCGCGGTTCCAGCCTGGGTTGCCCTCGGTGCCTGGATCATTGTGCAGCTGTTTCAGGCCTTGTGGGGAGCGGCCAGCGCAGTCGCGTGGTTCGCCCATCTGGGCGGACTGGTTGCGGGACTGTGCCTTTTGCCCTTGTTCGTCAGTCCTGGTATCTCGATCCGCACACGCTGGCTTGCCGGTCCTTGACGGCTCCCGCAAGGGTCAACGATGCGGCCTTGTGCAGCAGGCGAGGGTCTTGTGCCGTCCCCGATCAGGTTTTTCGCGTTCGCATGCTTCCATCTTATGGCGACGTGATCTAGGGTCGCCACCTCAAGAAACGCAGCCGTCAAACGGGGTGTGCGTAGCAAGATGTGCTGCAAAACACGCCTGACGCTGCCAAAATGGTGATGCCCTCATGAAAGTCCTCGTGCCGGTGAAGCGCGTGGTCGACTACAACGTGAAGATCCGGGTCAAGCCGGACGGTTCCGGTGTCGAACTCGCAAACGTCAAGATGTCGATGAATCCGTTCGACGAGATCGCCGTCGAGGAGGCCATCCGTCTGCGCGAAGCGGGCAAGGCGACCGAAATCGTGGCTGTGTCGATCGGGCCTCAAGGCTCCGCAGAGACGATCCGCACCGCATTGGCCATGGGCGCGGACCGCGGCATCCATGTCAAGACGGACGCCGTCGTCGAACCGCTTGCCGTCGCCAAGCTGCTGAAGGCCATCATCGCCACGGAGCAGCCCGGACTCGTCATCCTCGGCAAGCAGGCCATTGACGATGACATGAATGCAACGGGCCAGATGCTCGCGGCCATGCTGGGCTGGCCCCAGGGCACGTTCGCCTCCAAGGTTTCGCTTGGCGACGGAACCGTCGATGTGACCCGCGAGGTGGATGGCGGGCTGCAGACGGTCGGGTTGAAACTCCCGGCCATCGTCACCACCGATCTGCGCCTCAACGAGCCGCGCTATGCGAGTTTGCCGAACATCATGAAGGCCAAGAAAAAGCCACTCGACGAAACGTCGGCCGAGGCTTTGGGGGTCGATATCAGCCCGCGCCTGAAAGTCATCAAGACCACGGAGCCGCCATCGCGTCTGGCGGGAGTTAAGGTTGCGTCTGCTGCCGAACTTGTGTCGAAACTCAAGAATGAAGCCGGGGTGCTGTGATGGCCACACTTCTGATTGCCGAACATGATGGACATGCCGTCAAGGACGCCACCGCCAAGGCCCTGACGGCGGCAAAGGGCC
>JANMHN010000054.1:0-21323 GCA_031375185.1 Allobosea sp.
GCGTCGATCAGCACACCAGCGGTGTTGGAGAATGTCGACACATGCTCGAAGTTGAGCGCGCCGAACAGGCGGCCCGCAACCAGTTCGCGGTCAAGGAACAGACGTGCGGCCGTGGTGTAGGCCGTGTCGCTTCCGGCACCCAAAATCCCTGAGAAACGGGCGCGCGCAGCGCTCACATCGATGTCGAGCGTGGCACCGACCCCGTGGACGTCCCGCCCGAGAAACTTGTATTTCAACTCGATACCGCCACCATAAATCGAGGAGTTGCCTGAAAAACCAAAGCGGTCCTTGGCGCTGGTGCCGCCGACGAACACATAAGGTCCGACTTCAAAACAGCGGAACAAACCGGTCGCGAGTTGCGCCACACCGGTGATGCTGCTGAGCCGCGTCTGGCGACCGGTGAATGCGGTATTTGCCGTGAGCGTGCCGCCCCATGCGCCAAGATCGGTCACATCCGAACCAGTTGTGAAGCCGAACACGTCAGTTGGCAAGCCGTTGCTTTCCAGACAGGTCGCCGAGATGGCAGGCACGGCTGGCGCGCCCTTTCGGGATGGAAGGTCAGCCGCAAATGCAGTTGTCGCGAGAGTGATGGACACGGCAGCGGTAAGCGGCAAAAATTTGTTGATCATGGCAAATCTCCAGATGGCACATGTAGTTCTAGACACATGATCTCCGAAGGACATGCTCAATAACTCCAAAATGCCGTGCTGGTTGACTTGTTTTGGAAGCATGTTGCAAGAAAGCAACGACCTGCTGGCCAGACTGCACAAGGCATGTTCAGTTGCTCATCAAGCAAGCAACGCATTGCTTCATTTGCAGGCAGGAAAAGCAGCTTCCAGAATCAGGTCTTGGCTTCAGCGCGCACCATGTCGCGCCAGATCGTGACAAGATGATCAAGCTGGCCAATATCGCCCGGTGAAAGTTTGCCGAGCGTGCTCCCGACATAATCGCGCTGCGTGGATAGCCCCTGCTGGGCAAGATCGCGGCCATGCGCGGTCAGGTGCAGCGCATAGGAGCGCCTGTCATTGGCGATAGGCCGCCGCTCGACCATGCCCGCATCGACCAGACGGTCCACCAGCCCGGAGACGTTGCCCTTGGTCACATAGAGCCGTTCGGCAAGTTCGCTCTGGGTGATGCCCTCGCGCTCCGTGAGGGTGGACAAAAGGTCGAACTGCGGAACCGACAGGCCGATCAGCTTCAGCCGCGCCGTCATGGCGGTGGACACGCGCTGGTGCAGCCTGAGAAAGCGGAACCACACGCGCATCCCGTGCGCCTCAAGCTCCGTCTCTGTTGCCACCTTGTTTGCCTGGGCCGGCATGCTGTCAGTCCTCGTCCGTTCACACCTGAACTATCAGACAACCGCCCATCAGCGCCACAGCCAATGACACGGCGCAAGAGAACAGACTATGGTCGATGGAAAACACAAAGAAGGTTGGAGGACCACATGATCGGCCGCATGCAACCCTGGTCGCTGCTCATCCACCGGATCATCGACCATGCCGCGATCCAGCATGGAGCGCGCGGGATCGTCACGCGAAGTGTCGAAGGCCCGTTGCGGCGCAGCAGCTATGCCCGCACACGTCAGCGCGCGCTGGCCATCGCGCAGCGGCTTGAACGGGATGGCTATGCGGCGGGCGACAGGATCGCCACGCTGGCCTGGAACACCGACAGGCATCTGGAACTCTGGTACGGCATCACCGGCATCGGAGCGATCTACCATACGCTGAACCCGCGCCTGTTCGAGGATCAGATCGCGTGGATCGTGAATCATGCCGAAGACCGCGCCGTCTTTCTCGACCTGAGCTTCGTGCCACTCATGGAGAAGCTCCAGGACCGCATTCCCTGCGTCCAGCGCTTCGTGGTGCTGACGGATGATGCGCACATGCCGCAGACCGACCTGCGCAACGCTGTCGCCTTCGAGACATGGCTGGCCGATGCGGATGGCGATTTCCGCTGGGCTGATGTCGATGAAAACAGCGCCGCAGGGCTGTGCTACACCTCCGGCACGACGGGCAATCCCAAGGGCGTGCTCTATTCGCATCGCTCGAATGTGTTGCACGCCATGGCCGCAGCGACCCCTGATTTTCTCGGCCTGTCATCGCGCGATGTGGTCATGCCGGTGGTGCCGCTGTTTCATGCAAATGGCTGGACTTTGGCCTTTTCCGCGCCGATGACCGGCGCAACCCTTGTCATGCCCGGCCCGAAGCTGGACGGGCCAAGCCTGCATGCGCTGCTGGAGGACGAGCGCGTCAGCATCACCGCCGCTGTGCCGACCGTCTGGCTCGGCCTGCTGCAGCATCTGACAGCCACGGATGGCAAGCTGAACTGGTTGAAGCGCGTGGTCATCGGCGGCTCGGCCTGCCCGCGCGCCATGACGGAAGCCTTCGAGACACGCTTTGGCGTGACCGTCGCCCATGCCTGGGGCATGACGGAGATGAGCCCGCTCGGCTCGTTCTGCTCGCTCAAGCCCGATGTCGATCATCTGGCGGGCGATGACCTGCTTGATCTCAAGATGAAGCAGGGCCACCCGCCCTTCACTGTCGAGATGAAGATCACGGACGATGCAGGCGCGCGCCTGCCATGGGACGGCACCACCTTTGGCAGGCTCAAGGTGCGCGGCCCCGCCGTCGCGGCCAGCTACATGCGCGGCGATGGCGGCAACATTCTGGATGACGAAGGCTTTTTCGACACCGGCGATGTGGCGACGATCGATGGCAACGGCTACATGGCCATCACCGACCGCGCCAAGGACGTGATCAAGTCTGGAGGGGAATGGATTTCGTCCATCGAGCTTGAAAACCTGGCCATGGGCCATCCGGACGTGCTTGAAGCCGCCGTGATCGGCGCTGCACACCCCAAATGGGACGAGCGCCCCCTTCTGGTCATCGTGCCAAGGCCAGGCTCGGCACCAAACCATGACAGCCTGATCGCCTTCATGACCGGCAAGGTCGCCAGATGGTGGCTGCCTGACGCCACCGTGCTGGTCGACGCGATCCCCCACACCGCCACCGGGAAAATCCAGAAAACCGCGCTGCGCGAGATGTTCAAGGACTACCGATTCGAGGGTTGAGAACATCCTCAACCTGCCGGAGACAGCCGCTTCCAGAGCCGCCCGTCAATCGCGGCAAGGCCGATACCGATCATGGACATGCCCATGAGATGCCTCATCAGCAGCACCTCGCCCAGAAGCAGGACGCCGAGCAAGATGGCGCTGACAGGTATGAGGAAGGTGACCAGCGCGAGATTGGTCGCACCAGCCGTTGACAGGATGCGGAAGAACACGACGTAGGCCAGGGCTGTCGACAGGGCAGCAAGACCGACCATTGCGCTGACGGCCTGAAGGCTTGGGGTCGGCAAGAGCCATGGCTTGTCCACCAAAAGCATGACAGGAAACAGCATGATGCTGGATGCCATGACCTGTCCGGTTGCTGTCGCCAGCGGCGATACACCGAGGCTGCGGAAACGTCGCCCGAAAACACCGGCAAAAGCGTATGAAACAGCAGCGGCAAGACAGGCAAGCTGCGCCACCATGCCGATCCCCAGCGACTGCATGACATCCGCGCCAATCATGATGCTGACGCCTGCGAGCCCGAAAACCACGCCGAAAAGCCGGTTGCCCGTCATCTTTTCGTCGCGGGTCAATAGATGCGCGACGATGACCGTAAACAGCGGTGTCGTGGCATTCAGGATTGATGCGACTCCCGATGCGATATGCCCCTGCCCCCACACGATCAACGTGAAGGGCACGACATTGTTGAGGAAACCCATCCCGAAGAAGGCCAGCCAGACCGTGCCGCTCATCGGCAGCGCAGTGCCGCTGGCGCGCAGCACGACGAGCAGGATGAGCGAAGCCAATACCACGCGCCCGACAACAATCGTCAACGTCGGCAGCTCTTTGACAGCCACGCCATTGAAGAAGAATGAGCCTCCCCAAATGACAGACAGGAAGATCAGCATGGCCCATTCGTGCGACGACATTGGCTTGTTGACAGGCGCGGCAGTTGACATGGGACACCCGGGAGCGACACGGCAGGCTTAAGACTCATTGTGGATCATCACCACCCGTTTTCCGATGATCGTCCTGCTGTTGCGGCCAACGCGCGATCCGGATTTCCCCTGTTGGCAGAGCGCCATTCAACGCGATAGATCATTCTCATGCGCCGCATCGTCCTTGAACAACCCCTGTCACGCGCCGCGATCTGGTCGGTGCGGCTGGCATTGTTCGCGGTTATGGTCAGCCTGTTCGGCGTGTTCGTCGTCCGCAGCGGCCAGCAGGATGCCCCTGGCCTCGCCGCACTCGGTTCCGGCGTCGCACTGGCCCTGCTCACATTCATGAGTGCAGTCGTTGGCGGCGTCGCCATCTGGAACAGGGGGCTGAAAGGCATCGGGCGCATCAGCTTCGCCGCCATGGTTGCGCTGGCACTTCTCGCAGCGCCGGCACTGGTGATTCTCCAGATGCTGAGATTGCCGCAACTCAATGACATCTCGACAGATATTGATGATCCGCCAGCCTTCTCGCGCTCGCGGGCAGCACTCGCGGCACGAGGCGGACATGTGCCGGTGGAGCGCCCGCCAGCCAGCCGCCTGCCCCAGCGCGACGCCTACCAGCGCCTCATTCCCATCATTGTCGAACTGCCCGCAGAAGAGGCCCACGACATCGCGCTCAAGGCTGCGATGAACATGGGCTGGCGCATCATCGAACAAAACCCGCCGGGCGGACGCTCTGCAACAGGCCGCATCGAAGCGGTTGCGACAACACGGGTTCTCAGGTTCCCCGACGACGTGACCATCAGGGTCAGGACACGGGTGAACGGCGCACGCATCGATGTCCGCTCCGTATCGCGCCTTGGCCGCCATGATCTTGGCACGAATGCCAGGCGCATCCAGAGCTACGCCGACGAGATCCAGTTGCTGATCTCGGCGCGATGAGACGTCACGCCGGCTCGTAAAGCCCCGTCAGCGTTGCCGCTCCATCATCGCAGCGCACCAGCCCGCGCTCCACAAGGTCTTCCAGATGGGCGAAGGTCGAAAGGGCCGCCGCCCCGTGCAGGGCCAAAGCCAGGTTCTCGTAGATGGCCGGCACGATCTGTTCGATCAGACGGTCGCCCTGCGCCACCCTGTTGAGGATGCTGGCCTCGCGCATCCGCCTGTGGGTCATCAGCGCCCTGACAAACCTTGAAGGCTCCCTCACAGGCCCGCCATGGCCCGGCCAGTAGATCGCCTCTGTCCGCGCCTTCAGCTTCTCAAGAGAAGCCAGGTAAGCCGACATCGACCCGTCCGGAGGTGCCACGATGCTGGTCGACCACGCCATGACATGATCGGCAGAAAACAGCGCGTTCTCTTCGGGTATGGCAAAAGCGAGATGATTGGCCGTGTGGCCCGGTGTGGCGACCGCGGAAAGGCTCCAGCCTGGACCGCTGATGCTGTCGCCCTCGTTCATCCCGGCATCGGGCATGTGATCGTGGTCGGCGGAGGCGTCGAGCCGGTTGATTTCGCCCAGCGCCAGTTCGCGCGCCGCCCGGTGTGGCTGGCAGCCAACGATGGCCGCACCCGTCAATGCCCTGAGAGCCCTTGCGCCGGGCGAATGATCTCGGTGGGTGTGGCTGACGACGATATGGCTGACGGTTTCGCCACGAAGGGCCTCAGCCAGAACATCCAGATGCCCAGGCTCGTCAGGCCCCGGATCGATCACGGCCACACGCCCATGGCCCACGATGTAGGTGCAGGTGCCTGTGAATGTGAAAGGTCCGCCATTGTTGCAGATCACGCGCCGGATGAGCGGGCTGACCGCCACGACCTGCCCGGCGGCTGCGTCCATGCGTGTGTCAAAGGTCAAATCGTCGGCCAAGTTCTGCAGTCCATGCTGTGGTGATCCCTGACGCGCAAGACCCTGCAAAATGACACCCATTGCAGACTCGCGCGCCTTGTGGGCCTTTGCCCAACAACCTATACACCGATGATCCCGCCGACATTCAAGACCTTGTGGAAACTGACATGAACCCTGTGACCTCAGAAGCAACCTTGCGCACCCCAGTCAGTTCATCGCTGCTGGACGCCGCGTTTCCGCGCCTCATGCCGGGCATCACCGCGCCCGTACGTGCCCTCTTGTTGGTCATCGCGGGTTCGGTTCTGCTGATCGTGTCGGCCAAGGTTCAGGTGCCGATGTGGCCGGTGCCGATGACAATGCAGAGCTTCGCCGTGCTGTTCCTGGGAGCGGCACTCGGTCCGCGCCTCGGGGCGGCCAGCGTGGCGCTTTATCTGGCTCAAGGTCTTGCCGGCCTGCCCGTGTTCGCCGTGCCGGGCGCGGCAGGCCCCGCCTACTTCCTTGGCACCACGGGCGGTTTCCTGTTGTCGTTCATCCCGGCTGCCTGGGTGGCTGGCCACTTCGCTCGGAATGGCTCGTCGATTCTTCGGGTCGGCACAGGCATGCTGCTGGCCCATGCGCTGATCCTGGGGCTTGGAATGGCCTGGCTCGCCTGGCTGGCACAGCTTGCTTCCGGTGCAACAGGCATCGGCCTGACACGTGCCTTCAGTGTTGGCGTGCAGCCCTTCATCCTCGGCTCCCTGGTCAAGGTCGCCCTCGCCACGGCACTGGTCGCGGCTGGCTGGTCGCTGGTGCGGCGGCGCTGACGCCGTCTGCTCCCTACAAACCTCTGCGCTTGAGTTCATGCTCCCATGAGAGTGCATCGGTGACGATCTTCGACAGGTTGTCGAGACGGGGCGTCCATCCCAACGCGCGACGCAGCAGATCGGCATTCGCAACGATGGCGGCCGGATCGCCGGCCCGGCGCGGCCCCTGCCGGACCTCGAAATCGACACCCGAGACCTTGCGCACCGTGTCGATCACCTCGCGCACGGAATAGCCCCGCCCATAACCGGCATTGACGATGATGCTCTTGCCGCCTTGCCGCAAATGATCCAGCGCCGCCGCATGCGCCGCTGCAAGATCGCTGACATGGATGTAGTCCCGCACGCAGGTGCCGTCCGGCGTCGGATAATCCTGCCCGAACATCTCCATGTAGGCGCGCTTGCCGACCGCTGCCTGTGCCGCAACCTTGATCAGGTGCGTGGCCACCGGTGTTGATTGGCCATGACGCCCTTTCGGATCTGCGCCGGCCACATTGAAATAGCGCAGGATGGCGTATGTGAAGCCATGCGCGGCGGCAGCGTCGCGCAGCATCATCTCGCTCATCCATTTGGACGAGCCATAGGGCGAGACGGGTGCGGGCGGCTGGCTTTCGGCGACTGGCTCAAGCGATGTCTCACCATAAACCGCCGCTGTGGACGAGAAGATGAATTCCTTGACCCCGCCCGCAACCGCTGCGGCGATCAGTGAGCGGGTCTTGACCGTGTTTGCCAGATAATAGCCGAGCGGATCGGTCATCGATTCAGGCACCACGATGCGGGCGGCGAAGTGGATGATCGATCGCACATTGTGGGTGCGGATGGTGTTCAGCACCGTCTCGAAATCGCCCGCATCCGCCACCACCAGCGGCGTGTCCGGCGGCGCTGCCCACCTGAATCCGGTCGAGAGATTGTCGAGTATGACGGTCGCCTCGCCCCGGTCAACCAGGTCGAGAACCATGTGGCCACCGATGTAGCCCGCCCCGCCCGATACAAGCACCGTCATGCCGCTGATCCCGTTTCCCAGAATAGGTGCCAAGGCGGCATCCCGCCAGGAGACAGGAATGACGGCAAACCCTTGCTTTTTGGTTCAGACAGAGGCGTTTCGACAAACCGGCCCTGTGCAGGCACGGACACCGGATCATCAGGCCACGCGGTGCGTTCTACCGGCCTTGTGTCATGCAGATCCTGGCCGCAGCAGCGCCCGCGAGATAACCGTAGGCCACAGCGGTCAAAAGGCCGTTTCCTGAGAGATAGCCGGATGCCAGGGTGCCGGACACTCCGCAAGCCGCACCACCTGCGGCAAACAGGTTTGGAAAGCGCGTGCCGCCGGTCCGCATGACCCGCGCCTCACCATCCACAACAAGCCCGCCTTGTGTGTGGAACAGCGCCCCCGTGACCTTCACTGCGCGAAAAGGCGCTGCAAGGGGGGCAGCACCGGACCAGTTCCGGCCAAAAGCATCGACCAGTCCGCCTGCCTTGGCCTCGTCCACCTCTCGCAAGGTCCGGGCAAGATTCGATCCCGGCAGCTTCATCCGCCCTGCGAGTTCATCCACGCTGTCAGCGATGAGGACAGCCTCGGCCTGTTCCGCCTGGCGGAAATCCTCGAATTGGCGGGCAACGGCGGCAATGCGCGTGTCGAACACGCTCCAGGCCACGCCCTCGGGCTGCGCAAGGACGGCGGCTGCGGACTCCGAATATCCCAGCGCCTCATTGGCAAAGCGCAGGCCATCAAGATTGACCTGAAAACCACCCTCCGTGATCGTTCCCCAGGTGATCAGGATGCCGTGGGGATGCGCGACCGAGCCATGCCCCTGATGTCCGGCCAGATGCCGGGTGGCAGCTCCGAGCGCCCGCCCCCACAGCACAGCATCGCCTTGATTGCCGGGATGGCCGAAGTAGAGGGCGCCAGCCATCTGCGGAATTTCGGTTGCCACCAGCGCCGGATTGCCGCCATAGCCGTTTGAGGCCAGCACCAGCGTCTTGCAGCCGATGCGCTCAGCCGATCCATCGGGACGGCTGATCTCGACCCCATCGATATGCCCTGCCCCATCCTGAAACAGCGTGGTGACATGCGCCTGTGTGACGATATCGATGCCCGCCGCTTCCGCCGCACTGCGCAGATGGTCCATCAGTTCGGCGCCTGAGCGGCTCGGCAACCCGTGCATGCGGAAGGCGGAATGACCGGGATAGGTGAAATTGCCGATGACCGAAAAGGGCAGTCCATGCACATCGCCCAGCCATTCCAGCGCCGGTGCAACGGCCTCGATGACGGTGGCGACAGCCTGCCGGTCCGCCTCGCCATGCGCCTTGGCCATGATGTCGGCCGCGAACACATGCGGTGAGTCCGCTATGCCGGCTTCGCGCTGGAAACGCGTGTCAGCGGCCGGGATCAAGCCGGCCGACAAGGCTGTCGAGCCACGCGGCACGGCATCACGCTCCAGCACGACCACCTCGGCACCCGCCTCCACAGCCCTGAGTGCGGCGATCAGCCCCGCAGCTCCCGCTCCGACAATCAGGACATCAAACGAGGCGTCGAAGACGACGCCACCGGATGACAGAACATGCGCCATAACCTGTCCTTTTCCAGAAAATCCCGGTCTTGCCCTTGACGTCCGCAATTTGTGCTAGAAATAATACAATTAGACAAGACGTACATGACATGTGGGCCAGCAGCCTTTGGACGCCATCGAGACCTCGAAGACACACAAGGTCTATCTGCTCCTGAAGGAGCGGATCACCAGCGGTGTGTTCTTGCCGGGTCAAAGGCTTCCAAGCGAGCCGCATCTTGCCGAAAGCCATGGCCTGTCCCGTGTCACGATCCGGCGCGCGCTTGACGGGCTGGCGCGTGACGGGCTGATCACCCGGCAGGCAGGGTCCGGAACGTTTGTCAGCGACATGTCCTGCCGTCCACCCATGGTGGCAGACCTGTCCAACATGATGGCGCACCTGACGGCGATGGGCCGCGCCACGCAGGTCAGGCTTGTGGCGTTTTCATATGTCACGCCGCCCGCCGCCATAGCCACGGCCCTGAAGCTCAAACCCGGCGAGCGCACGCAGAGCTCGCTGCGCGTGCGCTCCATGGATGGTGTGCCCTTCTCCTATCTGGCCACACATGTTCCCGAGCGCATCGGCCTCACCTACACGGAGCATGATCTCGGAAGCCGCCCCCTGCTTGAACTGCTGGAGCGCTCGGGCGTGGTGGCGTGCAGAGCGGACCAGACCATTTCCGCCACCCTTGCAGGGCCGGACGCCGCAGAAGCGCTGGACGTCGAGATCGGCTCGGCTCTGATTTCGCTGACGCGCGTCGTGATTGGCGTGGACGGACGCGGCATCGAACACCTGTCCGCTCTCTATCGGCCAGACATGCACGCCTTTCACATGGAAATGCTGCGCAAGGGCGATGGCGAGAACCGTCATTGGCGGCCCATGACGGGCGCGCCAGCCACCACGACACTCTCAGCGGGCAAGACCAACCAACCCACCCATCCAGATGGCCGGCAACCAGCCTTGGCCGCATCAGCGAGGAGAAGAGCATGAGCACCATCAACAGGCGCACCATCCTGCGAGGCGCAGCCGCAACAGGCGCGCTGATCGCGTCACCCGGCCTCGTCCGAGCTCAGGCCCCGGCCATCAAGATCGGCATCCTCCAGCCCGTGACCGGCGCGCTGGCTCAGGATGGTGAATATGGCCGCCTCGGTGCCGAGATCGCGCTGAACGAGATCAACGCGGCAGGCGGCATCAAATCGATGGGCGGTGCCAGGCTGCAGATGGTGTTCGGCGATGCGCGCTCGAACCCCGAGGGCGGCACCTCCGAGGTCGAGCGGATGCAGGGCGAAGGCGTCGCGGCGATTGTCGGTGGCTTCGCCTCCCCCATCGTCCTGGCGTCGTCTCAGGCCGCCTCGCGCTATGACATACCCTATATCTGCGATGTCGGCGTGTCCGATCAGATCGTCGGGCGCGGTCTCAAAAACACCTTCCGCTTTGGCCCTGGCTTCGGCACGGTGACGCGCACGGCGCTGGAGAACCTCACCAAGCTGAATGATGCCGCCGGCAAGCCAGCCAAGACCGTGGTGATCGTGCATGAGGATGGCCTGTTCGGCGCCGGCATGGCCAAGCTGCTGAACGAGCGTCTGCCTGCTGCGGGCTTCGAGATCCTCGAAACCATCGCCCACCCGACCCCCTCACGCGACATGTCGAACGTGGCCCTGCGCATACGTGCGCTCAACCCCGATCTCGTGATTCCCTCGAGTTACTATGCCGAATTCGTCCTGCTCTCCCGCACCATGCAGCAGCAGCGCATCCGGCCCAAGGGCGTCTACGCCATTCTCAACGGCGCAGCGTCCAACTTCCGCTTCGTTCGGGAGTTCGCCGATGCCGCCAACCTTGTCATGGACTGCAATCACTGGGCCGATCCACGCAAGCCAAAAACCGCGCAAGTACGGGCACAGGCTGAAACCGGCGGCCGTTTCTGGCTTTACAACACGCCGCTCAACTATTCATGCGTCCGGCTTCTCGCCGATGCCATCGAGCGCGCCGGATCGGCTGATCGCGGCAAGATCACGGAAATGCTCGCCGCCTCGACCTTCGCCGACCACATCATGCCCTACGGCCCGACCAGGTTCGAGAACGGCCAGAACACGGGCGCGGCCCCGGTCAACACCCAGGTGCAGAACGGCGATATCAAGGTGATCTTCCCGGACGCTTTCGCAGACGCCAAGCCCGTGTTCCCGGCGGTTTGAGGTCATCACCTTTGACGTGCCCTCTCCCGCTCAGGGAGAGGGTGGCACGGCGTAGCCGTGACGGGAGAGGGCAGGTCCAGATTGTAATCCCGAAAGAGCCCTCTTCCGTCTGCCTCCGGCAGCCACCTTCTCCCTGGACGGGAGAAGGACAATCCGTGACCTGAAAAACCATGCTCAAGCTAGACATCTTCCTTTCAGCACTCGCCAATGGCCTCATGACAGGGGCTGTCTATGCTTTGGTCGCACTCGGGCTGACATTGGTTTATGGCGTGCTCCACATCATCAACTTCGCCCATGGCGCAACGCTCACGGCGGCGATGTTCGCGGTGTTCGTGGCCCACAGCGTGTTCCGGATCGATCCATACATCGCGATTTTCATCCTGACGCCGCTGTTCTTCGGGCTTGGCTATGCCGTGCAGCGGCTCATCATCAATCCGGCCAGCCACGGCAATGACAGCAACATCCTGCTGGTCACGCTTGGCGTGTCGATCATCATCGAGAATGCGCTGCTGGCGGGCTTTCGTTCCGACACGCGTTCGATCGATGTGCCTTATGGTTTTTCGGTGATCGAGATCGGCAATCTCTTCCTGTCGGTGCCGAAGGTCATCGCCTTTTTCGCATCCTTTGTGGTGGCGGGCCTGCTCTGGCTCATGTTGGCGCGCACCGATACCGGCAAGGCCATCCGTGCGGTGGCGAAGGAAAAGACCGGCGCGGCGCTGTCGGGCATCGATGTCGATCACATCTATGCCGTCACCTTCGGGCTTGGCGCGGCCTGTCTGGCGATCGCCGCCTGCCTGCTGATGCCGACCTTCCTGGTCAATCCGCGCATCGGCAATGCCTTCGTGCTCGTCGCCTTCACCATCGTCGTGCTCGGCGGCATGGGTTCGATTGCGGGCGCGCTGGTGGGAGGCCTCATCATCGGCGTGGTCGAGAGCCTCTCGGGCCTGTATTTTGGCGAGAGCCTCGGCCAGATCGGCATCTTCCTGATCTTTATCCTCGTGCTCTTGTTCCGGCCCACCGGGCTGTTCGGAGCCAAGGCATGATGGGCGTCTTGAAGGGCCAACCTTATCTGCCGATCATCGTTGTCGTCATCGCACTGGCGCTGTTGCCTCTTGGCCTCAGCTCCAACACGGTGCTGAATTTCCTCTCCTTCGCGATGATCATCACCATCGCGGCACAGGGCTGGAACATCCTCGGCGGCTATGGTGGGCAGTTCTCCTTCGGCCATGCCGTGTTCTTTGGCATGGGGGCATATGCCATGGCGCTGCTGCAGGTCCGCTTTGGCCTCAATCCATGGTTGGCCTTGCCCCTTGCAGTGATCCTTGGTGCGCTCGTCGGTTTCGGTATCGGCTTTCTCAGCTTCCGGGCACGGTTGCGCGGCTCGTATTTCGCGCTGGTGACCCTGGCCTTCGCGGAGGTCTTCCGCATCAGCGCCAACGCCTGGGGCTTCACCGGCGGAGCGGCGGGCGTGCTTGTGCCGCTGAAGCTCGGCGCAGCCCAGATGCAGTTCGCCGACAAGCGCATTTTTTACTGGCTGGCGCTGTTTTTCGTCGCAGCCTTCATGGCGCTCACACTCGCCATCACCCGCTCCCGCTTCGGCGCGCAGCTGATTGCGGTGCGCGAAAACGAGGAGGCTGCCCGCGCGCTGGGAGTTGATGCGCTTGCAGTGAAGCTGAAGGCCATCACCCTGTCCGGCGGCATCACAGCCTCGGCAGGCTGCCTTTACACCCAGAAGTTTCTCTATCTCGACGCGACCCTCGCCTACGGTCCATGGATCTCGGTGGATGCGCTGCTCGCTCCGATCATTGGCGGGGTCGGCACCGTGTTCGGCCCACTGGTCGGCGCGATGGTCCTGCTCGGCCTTGGCGAAGTTACCAAGACCGTCTTCGCCAACCTGATGGGCGGATCTGTTCCTGGGGTCGATCTCGTGGTCTTCGGCATCCTGCTCATCCTTTGCGTCGCCTATGCCCCGCGCGGCGTGCTGGGGCTTGTGCAGGGATGGTTCCGCAAGAAAGCCCCGACAACGAAGGCGTCCGCATGAGTGCGCTTCTCGCTGTCAACGCCGTGACAAAACGCTTCGGCGGCCTCGTTGCCGTCGACAAGGCGTCTTTGGATGTTCAGGCCGGATCCATTACAGGGCTCATCGGCCCCAATGGCGCAGGCAAGACCACGCTGTTCACGGTCATCGCCGGGTTCGAACCCGCCACATCCGGCACTGTGACTTTCGAAGGCCGCGACATCACCTGCCTGCCCACCCACAAGCGCACATGGATGGGACTTGCCCGCACCTTCCAGATCGTGCAGCCATTTGCGGGCCTCAGCGTGCGTGAGAACATCGCGGTCGGGGCCTTCCTGCGTCATCCGGCACGAAAAGATGCGCTCGCCATGGCAGACGCCATCGGCCATCAGGTCGGCCTTGGACCGATGCTGGGCCAGTCCGCCAGCCAGCTCACGGTCGCTGGCCGCAAGCGGCTTGAACTGGCCCGCGCGCTGGCGACCGAGCCGAAGCTGCTCCTGCTCGATGAGGTGCTGGCGGGCCTGAACCCATCCGAAATCCGCGACATGATGCCGGTGGTGCAGGCGATCCGCGCGGGCGGCGTTACCATCCTGATCGTCGAGCATGTCATGCAGGCCGTGATGAGCCTGTGCGACACGGTCTATGTCATCGCGCAGGGGCGCAACATTGCGGCAGGGTCACCAGCGGAGGTGGCGCGCGACCCGAAAGTGATCGAGGCCTATCTCGGCAAAGGCGCGTCCGCCCGCATGCAGGCGCAAGCTGCGGGAGGCGCGCATGCTTGAGGTTCGTGACCTCGTGGCGGGCTATGGCGGCGTGCCGATCCTGCGCGGCTTGTCGCTCAATGTGCAGCCCGGCGAGATCGTGGCCGTGCTGGGTGCGAACGGCGTCGGCAAGACCACGCTCAACCGCGCGGTCTCCGGATTGATCGGCACCACATCAGGGTCGATCCATTTTGGTGGCGTGTCGATTACTGGCCTGTCCGCGCCTGACATCGTTGCCGCTGGTCTGATCCATGTGCCGGAAGGCCGCAAGATCTTCCCCAACATGAATGTGCGCGAGAACCTCGAGCTTGGCTCCTACCGACGTGCCAGGCCCAACCGCGCCACCAACCTGGAGCGCGCCTTCACGATCTTTCCGCGCCTGAAGGAACGCGAGGCGCAGCTTGCAGGGACTCTTTCGGGCGGTGAGCAGCAGATGCTCGCCATCGGGCGCGGGCTGATGGCCGAACCAAGGCTGATCATCATGGATGAGCCATCCCTGGGCCTGTCGCCACTGCTTGTCGAGGAAATGTTCACGCTGATCTCAGCCATCGCGTCAGAAGGTCTGGCCGTGATGCTGGTCGAGCAGAATGTGGTGCAGTCGCTTGAACTTGCCTCCCGCGCCTATGTTCTGGAGAACGGTGCCGTGGTGATGCAGGGCGCAGCCGATGATCTCAAGCGCGATCCGCGTCTGATGAAAACCTATCTGGGGATGTGAGCGATGGCCATATTCACACCCGGCATCGTGCCAGCCTCGATCCTCGTCACCGGCAAGCAGCCCGCATGGCTGAAGCGCTGGGGCCGCTTCGCGCGCGCAGCCCGCCATGACGATCTGCCCGCAGAGGTGGTCGAACGCACCAAGCTGGTTTTGCTGGACTGCATCGGTGCCATCATCGCAGGCCGGGCCGAGCCGGAGGTCGCAAAGGCGGACAAACGACTTGCGAAATCTGCGAAAGCCCGGCGCGGCGGCTCCCCGCTCCTTCACGCCTTCATGGACGGCACCTCCGGCACGATGCTGGAGATCGACGAGGGCAACCAGTTTGCGCGCGGCCATCCCGGCATCCATGTCGTGCCCGCCGTGCTGGCTATGGCACGAAATTACAAGATCAGCGGCAAGGACGCGATCCTCGCCACCGCATTGGGTTACGAGATCGGCGCGCGCATCGGCATCGCATCGAAGCTGCGCGTGACGATGCACCCCCATGGCACGTGGGGCGTGGTGGGTGCGGCCTTGGCTGTCGCAAAGCTCGACAAGGCGTCCGCGCGCGAACTGGTCGAGGTGATCAACCTGTCATCCTCGCTGGGCCTAACCACCAGCCGCCGAACGATGCTGGAAGGCGCGACCGTTCGGAACACCTATGCGGGCTTCTCCAACATGCTGGGCCTGATGGCGTGGGATCTGGTCAGGAGCGGCTTCACCGGCGAGGCGGACGGCGTCGGGTCCGTCTATGGCGGCATCGCCGCAGACGAATGGCAGCCGGACGAAATGGTGCGCGATCTGGGCCAGCGCTGGGAAATCGCCCGCAACTACTTCAAGCGCCACGCTGCCTGCCGCTACAACCATGGCGCGCTCGATGCGTTGGCCTCGGTCATCGAGCAATGTGGCGGCAGGCTTGATCCTGCCGACATAAAGTCCATCACCGTCGATACCTATGTCTGGGCCGCACAACTCGACCACCCTGCCCCCGCCAACATGCTGGCGGCCAAGTTCTCGATGCCGTTTTCTCTGGCAACATTCATTGTCAATGGCGCTGCCACGCTCGATGCCTTCCGCGACACGGCGCGCAGTGATGCCGCCACGCGCGATCTGGCCACGCGTATCACCATCAATGAAGACCCGGCCTTGACCGCAAGGCTGCCAGGCCTGCGTCCCGCCCGCGTGACCGTGACCTTGGCGGACGGCAAAACCTTGACGGCTGAAGTCCTCACCAACAAGGGTGATACAGAAGATCCCTACACCGCCGACGAGGTTCACCAGAAATTCATCGAGGTGAGTGCGCCGGTGCTAGGCCGCGCCCGTGCCGTCGATCTGTCCACGGCAATCCTCAATCTCGATACGGCATCGTCGCTTGCTGACATCCTGACCATGAGCAAGGCCCCATGAGGGAAAAAACATGAGCCTCGCTTCACGCCTCGCAGACACCCCGATCCTGCTCGCTCCCGGCATCTATGACGCCCTGACGGCATCGCTTGCCGCCGATGCAGGCGCGGAGGCGCTGTATGTCTCGGGTGCCGCCCTGGCCTACACGCGGCTCGGGCGTCCGGACATCGGCCTCGTCACGATGTCGGAAGTGGTCGACACGATCACTCTGATCCGCGACCGGGTGCCGACACCGCTGATTGTCGATGCGGACAATGGCTATGGCAATGCGCTCAACATGCAGCGCACGGTGCGCATGTTCGAGCGCGCAGGGGCCAATGCCCTTCAGATCGAGGACCAGAGCTACCCCAAGCGCTGCGGGCACCTCAGCGAAAAGCGCCTGATTCCGGCCAGCGAGATGGCCGGCAAGGTCCGTGCCGCCGTCGATGCGCGCGCCTCTGCCGAAACGCTGATCATCGCACGGACCGATGCCATCGCTGTCGAGGGCTTTCAAGCCGCCATCAACAGGGCTGGCCTGTATGCCGAAGCGGGCGCCGACGTGCTGTTTGTCGAAGCACCCGGATCAGAGCATGAATTGTCGACAATCGTCAGCGCGCTCGGCACGAGGCTGCCTTTGATGGCCAACATGATCGAAGGCGGCCTGACACCGATGAAAAGCGCGGCGCAGCTTGAGGCGCTCGGTTTTTCGCTGGTGATCTTCCCCGGTGCCATCGTCCGCGCCATCGCCTACGCGGCGCAGGATTTCTACCGGACATTGACCCGCGACGGCTCGACGATGGCTTTCCGCAACCGCATGTTCGACTTCGACAGCCTCAACGAGGTGATTGGAACCCGAGAGGTTTTGGACATCGGCAAGACATATGAAGGAACCGGCCGATGAGCGCGCTCGACCCCGTCACCTTCGCGATCCTGACCGGGCGGCTGGAGCAGATCGCAGACGAGATGGACGCGACGCTATACCGTTCGGCTTTCAACCCCATCATCGCGGAAGCGCGCGATGCGTGCCACGGGCTGTATCACGCAACGACCGGCGCAACCCTTGTGCAGGGTGCCAAGGGCCTGCCGATCTTCGTCGGCGCAATGGCCTTCGCCGTGAAGGCCGTCATTGACAAGGTCGCCCTGCAGGGCAGGCAAGGACATGACAGCCTTGAGGCGGGTGACACCTTCATTTTCAACGACCCTTACGCCGGAGGCACGCACCTCAATGATTTTCGCCTCGTGCGCCCCTTGATGCGCGGCGGGCAGATATTTGCATGGCTGGCCTCCGTCGGACATTGGCTCGACATCGGCGGCAATGTGCCGGGCGGTTATAACCCTCAAGCCACCGAATGCTTCCAGGAAGGCGTGCTGATCCCGCCCGTCAAGCTGTTCCGCAAGGGCGTTATCCAACAGGATGTGGTCGATATCCTGCAGGCCAACACCCGTGTGCCACGCTCGAACTGGGGTGATCTGAACGGCCAGCTCAACGCGCTTGATCTGGGTGAACGTCGCTTCCAGGCACTGATCGATGAATATGGCGACGATGTCGTGAGTGCGGCTCTCGATGCCGCCTCTGCCCGCGCCGAAGCTCTGATGCGCGAGAACATACGCGCGCTTCCTGATGGCACTTACAGCTTCGAGGACTATCTCGACAATGACGGCATCGTGGATGAGAAGCTGACCATCGCGCTCGATCTCACCATTGCTGGCGACATGATGAAGCTCGATTTCTCGCGCTCGTCACAGCCCTGCAAAGGTCCGGTCAACATTGCACGCTCCACTGCTGTGGCAGCCTGCTATGTCGCGCTCAAGCATGTTTTCACGTCCGTTCCCGCCAATGCAGGCTGCCTCAAGCCGATCAGTTTCGATATTCCCCACACCACCTTTCTTGGCGTGACCGCGCCGCGCCCTGTCGCGGGCTACACCGAAACCATCCTTCGGATGATCGGGGTCGTGTTTGGCGCTCTTGCCAAGGCCGATCCGGCCCGCGCCACGGCTGCGCCCTTCGGCACCATCAACGCATTGTCCATCGCGGGCCATCGGGCCAATGGCGAGCGCTGGGTGATGTTCTCGTTCTTCGGGGGCGGCCTTGGCGGAAATCCGCAATCGGATGGCCTCAACCATGCCAACAACCCGATCTCGACCGCCACCATCCCGCCAGCTGAAATCATGGAAGCGTCCTACCCCGTGATGTTCACCCAGTGGGCTCTCAGGCCTGACAGTGCGGGCGCTGGCGCACATCGCGGCGGCTTCGGGGCCGTCTACGAAGTCGAAATCCTGTCGCCCGGCGGCGCTGACATCTCGCTTCTTGGCGAACGAGGACGACATGCCCCGTTCGGTGTGGCCGGCGGACTGCCTGCTGCCATGAACACCTTTGTCTGGGACAGCGGAAGCGGACCACAGGTCGCGCCGATGACCTCCAAGGTCACGGGCGTGAAACTCGGCCAGGGCCAGCGGCTGAGGCTGGAGACGCCCGGCGGAGGTGGATGGGGCACACCGTCCGAACGTGCGATCGAGGCTGTCTCACGCGATGTGAAGCGCGGCTTTCTGTCACCCAAGGTGGCGCGGCGGGACTATCGCGTCGCGCTCAACCGCGAAGGCGTTGTCGATGACGCCGCAACGTCGAAGCTGCGCGGGGTCATGCGCCCATGAACCCTCTTCCTCGCACATTGGTCGGCGTCGATGTCGGCGGCACCTTCACCGATCTGGCGTTTTTCGACGAGCAGACCAAGCGTTTCAGCACGGCCAAGGCTCCGTCGAACCGTGGCGACGAGGCGGTCGGGTTCATCGAAGGGCTGACGCGGCTTGGGCCGATTTCCGGCCTGGGCGCCATCATCCATGGCACGACCGTGGGCACCAATGCGCTGCTGGAACGCAAGGGCGCCAAGATCGGCATCATCACAACGCCTGGATTCCGTGACACGCTGGAGATGCGACGCCGCGACAGGCCGAACACCTGGGGCCTGTGGGGTGATTTCGAGCCGATCTGCCCGCGCGACATGCGCACGGAGGTGCCCGAGCGCACCTTGGCTGACGGCACCATCCGCGAGGCTGTCGATCCCGATGCCGTGCGGCACGCCTGCCGGGCGCTGCTCGCCGCCGGGGCCGAGGCGCTGGCGATCATCTTCATTAACGCCTATGCCAATCCGACCAATGAGCGCAGGGCCTACGAGGCTGCGAAAGCTGTCTGGCCGAATGCCCATGTCGCCCATTCTGCACAGATCCTTCCCGAAATCCGCGAGTTTGAGCGCACGTCCACGACAGCGCTGAACGCCTATTTGCAGCCGGTTGTGGCCAGTTATCTGGGCAAGCTGGAAGCAGGCCTGAAGGCGGAGAACTTCCCCGGCTCGTTCCACATCGTTCAGTCCAATGGCGGGGTCATGTCCACCGCCACCGCCCGCAAGTTTCCGGTGCGCACGGCGCTTTCAGGGCCGGCGGCGGGCGTCATCGCAGCCGCTGTCATTGCGCGCGCGGCAGGCTTCGATGATGTCGTCACGGCGGACCTTGGCGGCACCTCGTTCGATGTCTCGCTTGTGGCGGGCGGAGTGGCATCGCTCAGTGCCCAGACCACCATTGATTTCGGCATGGTCATCCGCACACCGATGATCGAGATCACCACCATCGGCGCAGGCGGCGGCTCGATTGCCCATGTCGATGCCGGCGGCATGCTTGGCGTCGGCCCCGAGAGCGCAGGCTCACGGCCCGGCCCGGTCGCTTACGCGCAAGGCAACACGCGGCCAACGCTGACCGACGCCAACATCGTGCTGGGGCGCATCAACGCCGAAAAGCCGATTGGCGGCAAGCTCAAGCGGCTCGATGTCGAGGCGGCCCGCGCCGCGATCCTCAGCCACATCGGCACGCCGCTGGGCCTTGGTGCGGAACAGGCGGCGGAGGCCATCATCCGCATCGCCAATGCGAAGATGGCGGGCGCGATTCGGCTTGTCTCGGTCGAGCGCGGGCATGATCCGGCACGGTTCACGGCGGTGCCGTTCGGCGGCGGCGGGGCGCTGCATGTCGGTGCGCTGATCAAGGAGATCGGCCTCAAATCAGCGCTGGTGCCACGCTATCCGGGCATCACTTCGGCGCTGGGCTGCATCATGGCCGACATCCGCCATGATCAGGTCATGACCGTGAACCTGATGCTTGATGGCCTCGATGCGAAAGCGCTTGATGGCCGCATGGTCGAGGCTGGCCGCGAGGCCCATGCCGTTGTTGCAGCATCCGGTCTGACGGTGGAACGCATCGACGTGATCTATGAACTCGACATGCACTATCAGGGGCAGACGCACACGGTGTCCGTGCCGCTGCCGGTGAGGCTTGCCGAAGGCGGCACCGGCATCAGCGAAGCCATCGTCAGCGCCGCTTTCGAGGCCGCCTATGCCCGCGCCTTTTCGCGGCTTCTGGCAGGCATACCTGTGCGCATCGTCAACCTGCGCACGGCAGCCATCGGGCGCAGGCCCGCCTTTGATCTCAGGGCCTTGGCCCCGTCGGCGGATTCAACGTCTGAGGCCGCAAGACTGGGAACACGGCCCGTCTGGTTCGATGGCGGCTGGCATGAGGCGAACATCTGGGACAGGCTCGCGCTGCCTGTCGGGGCGGTGATGGAAGGCCCGGCCGTTCTGGAACAGGGCGATGCGACCACCGTGATCGATCCGGGCCTGACGGCGCGGGTGGACGGCTTCGGCAACCTGATCGTGGAGCGGGCGTGATGATTTTCATGCAACACAATCCGCGCTGTCATCCCGGCCTTGAGCCGGGATCAACTGATGCAGTCCACACAAATGGACATGTGATGCTGCTCACCGGGCGATCCCGGCTCAATGCCGGGATGACGGTGGGGGGTGTGGCATGAAGGGAGCTTGCCTGACACCCGCCACCACCGCCCTCCTCATCTGCGACCTGCAAAACGACTTCATCCATCCCGATGGGGCATATGCGCGCGGCCGGCAATCGGCACCCGAGATCGCAGCGCTGCCAGCGCGGGTCAGGCCGCTCATGGATGGCTTGCGGGCCAAGGGCGGGCTGGTGATCTCGACCCAGTTCACGCTGGTGCCGGGGCGCGGCGGCGAACCCTTGATCTCGCCGCATCTCAAGCAGTTGCG
>JANMHN010000070.1:0-3958 GCA_031375185.1 Allobosea sp.
GCCTGCGATGATCGTGTGCGACCCGGCGCGCCGCGACGGCATCGCCGCCATGGCGCGCGGTGCCGCTGTCGAGACGCTTGATTCCAGCGGCGCAGGCAGCCTGATGGACAAGGCCGCAGCGGAGCCGCAGGACTTTGCCGACGTGGCGCGCGGGCCTGATGACCTGGCCGCGATCCTTTACACATCGGGAACAACGGGCCGCTCGAAGGGCGCGATGCTCAGCCATGACAATCTCGCCTCCAATGCGCTGACGCTGGTGGATGTCTGGCGTTTCACAGCCTCGGATGTGCTGCTGCATGCGCTGCCGATCTTCCACACGCATGGTCTCTTCGTTGCCACCAACGTGGTGCTGCTGGCGGGAGCCTCCATGCTGTTCCTGCCGAAGTTCGATGCCGACGAGGTGATGCGGCTGATGCCGAAGGCCACGACGATGATGGGCGTGCCGACCTTCTATGTGCGTCTGGTCGATCATCCGGGCCTGACGCGCGAAACGACAGCGCACATGCGGCTATTCGTGTCTGGCTCCGCGCCGCTCCTGGCGGACACGCACCGCGCCTTTTCCGAGCGCACGGGCCACGCGATCCTCGAGCGCTATGGCATGACCGAAACCAACATGAACACCTCGAACCCCTATGACGGGGACAGGATCGCGGGAACGGTCGGGCTGCCGTTGCCAGGCGTTGAAGCGCGGGTCACAGACCCTGAAACCGGCACGGTGCTGGCCACGGATGAGATCGGCATGATCGAGGTCAAGGGCCCCAACGTGTTCAAGGGTTACTGGCGCAACCCTGAAAAGACGGCAGCGGAATTCCGCGCCGACGGCTTCTTCATCACCGGCGATCTCGGCAAGATCGACGGGCGCGGCTATGTCCACATTCTGGGGCGAGGCAAGGATCTGATCATCACCGGCGGCTACAACGTCTATCCGAAAGAGGTCGAGAGCGAGATCGACGCCATGCCAGGTGTGGTGGAAAGCGCCGTGATCGGCCTTGCCCACAAGGATTTCGGCGAAGGCGTGACCGCGGTGGTGGTCTGCGCCAAGGGTGCGCTCCTCGATGAGACGATCATCCTCGCGGCCCTGGAGCAAAGGCTGGCCCGGTTCAAGCGACCCAAGCGCGTGATCATCGTCGATGATCTGCCCCGCAACACGATGGGCAAGGTCCAGAAGAACCTGTTGCGCGAGCAATACAAAGCGCTCTACGCCTGATGCCCTGCTGACACGGCTGTTGCGCCGAACATCTTGGCCAGTTCGGCTATGATCGCCTCCGGCGGCGTTTCCACGCTGACAAGATAGGCGTGCTCATCAGGCATCGGCATCTCAAGCGTCGCATACTGGCTGTCGAGCAGGGCGGCGGGCATGAAGTGTGCCTGGCGAGCGGCGATGCGGGCTGCGAGCAGCTCCTTCGGACCATGCAGGTGAACCAGCCGGATATCGGCACGAGATGTCCGGAGCCGGTCACGGTAGCCGCGCTTCAGCGCCGAGCAGGTCACGACCGCAGGTTCACCAGCATCCACGCACTGGTTCATCCATGCGACGATGGCATCGAGCCATGGCCAGCGGTCAGCATCTGCCAGCGGAAGGCCCGCCGACATTTTCGCCACATTGGCGGGCGGGTGGAAGCTGTCGGCATCGCGGAACGTCCAGCCGAGGTGCCTGGCAAGCCCTGCCGCCACGGTCGTCTTGCCCGATGAGGCCACACCCATCACGATGATGACTGTCCCACCTTTTCTGGTCATGATTTTTTGCTCTCGACATGGCCGCCGAAGCCTTTGCGCATGGCGGACAGCACCTTTTCGGCAAAGGTGTGCGCCTTGCGTGACCGGAACCGCGTGTAGAGCGCGCTGGTCAGCACCTCCGCCGGTGTCGCAGTCTCGACCGCGGCCTGCACGGTCCAGCGGCCCTCTCCGGAATCATCGACATAGCCGGAATAGCTCTCGAGATTCGCGTCTTCGGCAAGCGCCTGCGCGGTCAGGTCAAGCAGCCATGACGTGACCACCGAGCCGCGCCGCCATGTTTCGGCGATGTCGGCCACATTGAGTTGGAGCCGGTGCTCTTCCGGCATGGCAGGCCCACCGACATTGCGTAGGATGTCAAAGCCTTCGGCATAGGCCTGCATCATGCCGTATTCGATGCCATTATGGATCATCTTGACGAAGTGACCCGCACCGGCGGGCCCGGCATGAATATAGCCAAGTTCCGGGCGCGCATCCTGTCCGCCACGTCCACTGGTCCGTTCGATCTCGCCCAGACCGGGTGCAAGGGCGCGGAAAATCGGATCGAGCCGGTCCACTACAGTCTTTTCGCCGCCGATCATCAGGCAGTAGCCGCGCGCAAGGCCATGAACGCCGCCGCTTGTGCCGATATCGAGATAGGTGATGCCCTTCGCGCTGAGAGCCTTCGCCCTGCGCATGTCATCTTTCCAGAAGGTGTTGCCACCGTCGATAATCGTGTCGCCCGGCTGCATCAGGCCGGAAAGCTCCGCGATGGCATGTTCGGTGATGTCGCCTGCGGGAAGCATGACCCAGACCGTGCGCGGCGCTTTCAGCGCTGCCACCATGGCTTGCAGTGAGCCGACGGAATGGGCACCTTCTGATGCCAGGACTGCGCCGGGTTTCGCGTCACGATCGAACACGACAGCATCGTGGCCGGCGCGCATCAACCGGCGCACGAGATTGGCGCCCATCCGGCCAAGGCCGACCATTCCAAGTTCCATCAGACATTCCTCATTGGTGACATCACTGGCGCGCGGCCAGCGCAAGACGTGCGACGGCATCAGCAATCACGGGCGGCGCGGCATTGGCAAATGCCATGCGCAAGTGCCCGTCCTGGCCTGGGCCGAAATAAGAACCGGGCAGGGCGAGAACGCCCCAGCGTCGCGCCAGCATTTCAGAAACCTGTGCGGACGGCGTATCGCCGAAAGGATGCCGCACATAGGCGAAATAGGCGCCGACCTGATCCACCGACCAGCCGTTGAGCCCGCGCATCGCAGCCTTGAACAGTGCCGCCCGCGCATTGATGTCGCGCCGGTTGGTTTCACGCCAGCCGCGCATGGCGTCGATGCCCCATGCAACCGCCTGTTGTCCGGCGCGAACGGGGCAGATCTGCAGGCAGTCCGCAACCTTGCCCATCTCGTCCTGAAGGGCTGCATCCGCCACAACCGCGCCCAGACGCCAGCCCGGAACGGCATAGGCTTTCGAGAAGCTGTAAAGCTGCATCACGTGGCTGCGCCAGTCGGGACGTGCGAGCACATCGTGAGGGCGTTCACGGCCGTCGGGCATGAAGTCCCGGTAGGTTTCGTCCAGCACGAGCGTGATGCGCTTTTCACGTGCCAGATCCGCGAATGCGCCGATCAAGCCACGCGAATAGACCGCGCCTGTCGGGTTGTTGGGCGTGACGAGGACAATAGCCCGGACCCGGTCGTCGATCAGGCCACGCGCCGCTTCGATGTCGGGCATGAAGCCGTTTTCGGGGAGGCATGGCAAGGCCCGCACATCGATGCCCAGCATCTTGAGGGTCATCTGGTGGTTGAAATACCAGGGGGCAGGCAGGATCACCACATCACCCGCCTTGGCCAGAGCCATCATGGCGATAACGAAGGCCTGGTTGCAACCGGCCGTGATGGCGACATCTGCAGGGCGCGCATCCGCGCCGTAAGTGCGGGCAAGATCGTCCGCCAGCGCCGTGCGCAAGGCCATATCGCCATGGATCGGCCCGTATCTGGCATTGTCGGCGAGGCCCGATGCCGCTGCCGAGCGTGCCAGAAGTTCATCCGGAGGCGGGCAGCCGGGCGCTGCCTGCGACAGGTCGATCGCAGGCCCATGGCGGCCATCATGGGCGGCCAGCCAGGCTCTTGCTTCGGGGATGGGCGGCGTGCCGGTGTCGGCCACCAGCGGATTGATCAGGTGAGACATATGAGCGCCACTCAACTGCAGCGGATGCAAAACATCAAGATCACCT
>JANMHN010000112.1:0-10194 GCA_031375185.1 Allobosea sp.
GCCTGCGAGCGAGGTCACGAAACGTGTCGGCCATGCGCTCGAACTGGTCGCGCTCGAAGGTCTTGGCGGGCGCTATCCGGCCCAGCTTTCCGGCGGCCAGCAACAGCGGGTCGCAATCGCGCGCGTGCTGGTGCTGGAGCCTGAGGTGCTGCTGCTGGATGAGCCGTTCAACGCTCTCGATGCCAAGCTCAGGCTGACCATGCAGGTCGAATTGCGCAAACTCATCGACCGTGTCGGCATCACCTCGATCTTTGTCACCCATGACCAGAGCGAAGCCATGATGCTGTCCGACAAGGTCGCGGTCATGCGGGCCGGGCAGATCGAACAGGTCGCCACGCCGCTCGGCATCTATGACCAGCCGGTGAACGACTATGTCGCCGGCTTCATCGGGCGGGCCAATGTGCTTGCCATTGATGTGCGCGGCGGCGTCGTTGCGCCAATGCCCGCAGTCCGCACCACCAGGCCCGATGGCCCGGCCCGCCTGATCGTGAGGCCGGAAAACCTCGCATTCAGCGATGTCGAGACGCCCTGGTCAGGCCAGGTGTTCTTCGCGTCGGCGCAGGGGCCGACCATCGAGTACGAAATCGACACGGGGCACATGCAGCCATTGCGGCTCGTTGTCCCGCGCAAGACAGGTGAACATCCGCTTGCAACGGGCACGCATGTCCATGTCGGGATCATCGATCCGGCAGGCTGCATCGTGATCGGGAGCGCCGCCGGTGTCTGATCATGCCTCACCCCGCCAAGCCGGGCTGCCGGTCATGATGCGGCGGATGCTGCATGGCGGCGGCTTCTGGCCGGCGCTGCCGGCGGTCATCTTCCTTGTGGTGTTCCTGGTGCTGCCGATGCTGACGCTGCTGGCCTTCGGCTTCATCACCATCGACCGCGGGCGGATCGTGGGCGACACACTCACCCTGCAGCATCTGCAAAGCGCGCTCGCTGACAGCCTCATCTGGCGGCTGACATGGCGCAGTTTCTATGTGGCGGTGATCTCGACCCTGCTGTCGCTGGTTCTCGCCTATCCGGTGGCGTACCTGTTCAGCCAGACGAAGGGCATCTGGCGCATGCTGATCCTGGTGGCAGTGATTTCGCCGCTTCTGACCAGCGCGCTCGTGAGGGCCTATGCCTGGCTGGTCATCCTGGGCGGGCGGCGCGGGCTGCTCAACCAGACCTTGCTCAACCTTGGCCTGATCGACCAGCCCCTGCGCCTGCTCAACACCGACTGGGCCGTCATCATCGGCATGACCCAGATCCACCTTCCGTTCATGATCCTGCCCCTGCTGGCCGTGCTCTCGGGCCGTGACCGGCGTCTTGAGGAGGCGGCCTGCAATCTCGGCGCAGGTCAGGTCAGGACGTTTTTCAGCGTGGTCGTTCCCATGAGCATCCCCGCCATCTTCGCCGGACTTGCGCTGGTTTTCGCGGTTTCCTACACGAATTTCATCGTGCCGCAGCTCCTTGGTGGCGGCAGCTACGCGACGCTCGCCGTTCAGGTCTACGAGCAGACCGTCGTTGTCCTCGACTGGACGCGGGGGGCAGTTCTTGCCACCATCCTGCTGTCGAGCTGCTTCGTATTCGTCTATCTCATCGTGGCGGCTGGCAGCAGGCTCAGCCGCTGGACGGAGTTGAGGCCATGACATCCGCTCCTTCGACGGCCTCCTCACCCGGAGCGGCACCATCAACCTGGTGGGTGGACGGGATGGGCATGGTCGTTTTCGTGCTGATCACCGGCTTTTCTCTGCTCTTGCTGATGGCGCCGAGCCTGATCGTCATCGCGGTTTCGTTCGAGCCGCGCGCCTACATCTCGTTTCCGCCATCCGGCTTCAGCCTGAAATGGTATCAGGCCGTGTTCGAGAACCGGCAGTTGATGGATTCGGTGCAGGTCAGCCTGACGGTGTCGTTCTGGGTTGCACTGTTGTGCCTGTCGCTCGGCGTGCCTGCGGCCTTTGCGTCGGTCAGGGGCACGTTTCCGGCCAGGTCGGGCCTCAACGCCTTCCTGCTTGCGCCCCAGATGATGCCCGGCATGGTGATCGGCATCGCCACCCTGTTCTTCGGAGCCTACATTGCATTCCGTGCGTCCAACACCATGCTGATCCTGGCGCTGTCGGTGTTCTGCCTGCCCTTCGTGATCCGCATCACCATGGCGCGGCTGGCTGACCTCGATCCCAGGCTTGACGAGGCCAGCGCCAATCTCGGCGCGGGAAAGATCGAGACTTTCGTGCGCGTGACCCTGCCGCAACTCGGCCCGGCGCTGCTGGCGGCGGCGGCGTTCACCTTCATCGAGGCCTTCGACAATGTCACCGTGGCGCTGTTCACCTCGGATGTGCGCGGCCGTCCCTTGCCTGTGGAACTGTACTATCTGGTGCAGAATGATTCGACGCCAGCCATCGCGGCGATCTCCTCCATCGAAATCGGGCTGTCGTTCCTGGTGATGCTGATCCTTGCCAGGACCGTCGGCCTCGAACGGCTGGGCGGATCGCCCTCAGCGTCTGACAGGACATGAACCGGACAAGATGACAGCCATGACTGATTTCAAGGCCCGTGTCGCGGCCCTTCGCGCCGAGCCATCCACGGATGCACCCCGCGATGCCGCGCGGCTGGCAAGGGTCGAGCGTACACGCGGCGAAATGATGCTCCAGGGGCAGGCCATCGCCATGACGCTTGCCGCCGAACGCAACACGACCGAAGCCATTGCACAGGTTCTCGGTGAACGTGCCATCAGCCATGTCGTCATCGCGGGCTGTGGCGATTCATGGTTTGTCGGGATGGCGGCAAAGCATGTGTTCGAGAGCCTGCTGGGGGTTCCGTGCCTCGCGGCGCAGGCCTTCGACTACGCCATGTATGATCATGTTTCCGCCGGGCCGGGCGCGCTCGTGATCGGCCTGAGTTCAGGCGGGAACACACCCGCCGTCATGAGCGCCCTGGAATGCGCCCGCGCGCGCGGGGCCTTTACCCTCGGGGTGTCCAACACCGCCGGCAGTGCGGTCGTGACACGCTTCGATGCGGGTCTGCTTGTTCATGCCGAACGGCGGGGCTGGCCGACGCAGGCATCGACAGCGGCCATCGCCCTGCTGTGCCAGCTGGCGCTGATGCTCTCGGCCCGCCATCAGGCAACCATGCCCGCGCAGACCCGGCTGGTGCATGAGCTTGGCGCGATCTCCGCCACCGTGTCGGACGTCCTGTCCGATCAGGACGATGCCGTCAGCCTGATCGCCGAAGCGCTGGCGGGCGCGGGCAGCATCCTGTTCACGGGGGCCGGTCCTTATTTCGCCGCCGCGTCATTCGGTGCCGCCAAGATCAGGGAGCTGTCGCCCATTCACGCCTTCGCGCTGCCGCTCGAGGAGATGCACCACTACCGTCTGCCCAAGCAACATGACCATGTGGTCATCATCGCGCCGGATGCCGCCAGCCGGGAGCGCGCGCTCGACACGGCGCTGGTGGGCCATGCCGCCGGAGCAACCCTGGTGGCGATGCTGGGGGCGGCGGATGAGGATATTGATGCGCATGTCCAGCATGTCATCCATGTCCCGCAGGCGGCCGGGTTGCTGGGAGCGATCACGGCGTCCGTTCCGCTGCATCTTCTGGCCTATCATCTGGCGACGATGCGGGCGGCGACAGCGGCTGACGGCCCGTGACATGATGATCGCGGCGTTCACCACCGGCGGCATGATCATCGACAATATGGCGACCTGGGACGGCAGGCTTGCCCGCGACCTTGTGGGCGGAAACGCGGTCTATTCAGCGGTGGGGGCGAGTCTCTGGCTTGATGATGTGGGCCTTTGTGCGCGCATCCCGCAAAACTATCCGCGATCCGCGCGCCAGTCACTCCAGATGACGGCGCTTGATCTGGGAGGGCTTGTTGTCGAGCCGGTCGATATCCACAGGTCCGAATGGTTCTTCCATCGCCCGGATGGCTCGCGTGCCGACCATCTGCACGCCGCCCATGAGGAGGCCGACGCTTTCGGCATGACCGGTCATCAGGTTCCGCCCGATCTGGTCCGCCTGTTTGAAGCAAGACTGAGCACGCAAGAAGATTTGGGCGACACCTTCAAGACTTTCAGGGCCGCCCATCCTGTCACGATCAGCCAGATTCCGCCGCACTACTGGCAGGCAGCGGGCCTGCATCTGGGGCCAAACCTGCCGGAGGCGCAGATCGGTCTGGCGCGGGAGGCCCGCAGCCGAGGCCTGATCGTGACGTGCGATCCGGGCTTCCACGCAGCGCATCTCAGCCGGGGCCAGCTTGATGAACTGCTTGGCCTGGTTGATGCGTTCCTGCCAAGTGAGAAGGAGCTGGCCCTGCTGTGTCCAGGTGCGGCACCCCAGGTCGCCTTGCATCAGCTCTCGCACCGAGCCCGCGCCATCGTCGGCGTGAAATGCGGAGCGAAGGGTGCCCTCGTGCTGTCGAAGGGACAGGCATCGGCAGTCCATGTTCCTGCCCTGTCCGCGCAGGCGTATGATCCCACAGGTGCCGGCGACGCCTTCTGCGGCGGATTCCTCGCGGGCCTTGTGCTCGGCGATGATGCGTTCGATGCAGGACTGCGCGGCGCGGTATCCGCGTCGCTCGCCATCGAGACCGCTGGTGCTGTTCCGCAAGCTGATGCCCGGCAGACCGCCCTTCAGCGACTCGCCAAGGCCAGGTCATTACATCCGACGTTCTCGCAAGCTGACAGGGAAACCTGATGTCATCATCCAAGCGCACGCCTCCCCGCATCATCGCTGCCCTTCATCTGCCCGACCCTGTGCGCGAACCTGGTCTGTCGATGCGCCATCTCGAGGACTATGTCCTGGTCAATGCGGGTGTTTTCGCGGCAGCCGGCATTCCTGCGATCAAGCTGCAGGACCAGACGCGGTGCGTGGGGCCAGCGAGCATCGAAACCATCGCAACGATGGCGTCGCTAGGCCGCCTCCTGCGGAAGGAGTATCCGCAGGTCGAGCTTGGCATCATCCTGCAGGCCCATGACGGCGAGGGGCCGCTTGCCGTCGCAAGGGCGTGCGGGGCCAGTTTCGTGCGGCTCAAGGTCTTTGCCGGATCTGTCAGCGGAGCGGAAGGGCCGAAGCACGGTCTTGGTGTCCAGGCCCGCGCCTATCGCCAGCAGGCCGGCGCAACCGAGGTCGCCATCCTTGCCGATGTTCATGACAGGACGACCTTGCCCATCGACGGCGCCACGCTTGAACAGACGGCGCAGTGGGTGGACGGCATGGGTGCCGACAGCCTTGTCATCACAGGCTCCTCCTTTGCCGACAGCCTTGTCCGGATCAAGGCCGTGCGCGCGGCGGGTGTGCGCAGGCCCATCATCCTTGGTGGCGGCGTGACAGTGGACAATGTGGGGGTGGCTCTCGCGCAAGCCGACGGGGTCGTGGTGAGCACAGCCCTGATGTCGAAACCAACGGACAGGCAGGGCCATGTCATCTGGGACATCGACCTGTGCCGCCGGTTCATGGATGCGGCCAGAGTTTGAGGTTGCCGTCCTGCGTCATCCGGACGGATGGCAATGCTTGTCCATCCCGCGTATTTGTCAGCCTTGTGTGGATGTCGGGCGAGGTTGTGAGGTCAGAATGGTTGTGCCCGATCCCGCAATGCCTGGCCAGGAAAGCGTCTGGGATTACCCGCGACCCGCAGTGGCGGAGCGGTGCGATCATCATCTGAAGATCGTCCATCGCGGGGTTGTGCTTGCCCAGACCCGGCGCGGTATCCGGACACTGGAGACCAGTCATCCGCCAAGCTATTATTTTCCGCGGGATGACATTGCGATGGATCATCTCGCGGCTTCATCCCGCAGTTCGGTGTGCGAATGGAAAGGCAGGGCGACCTATTTTCATGTCGCCATCGGCGGGGACATGTTTGCCGATGTCGGCTGGAGCTATCCGGCACCGACAGACGATTTTCACCTGCTGCAACATCATGTTGCTTTTTACGCTGGTCCCTTTGAGGACTGTTTCGTTGATGGCGAGAAGGTGGTTGCGCAGCCGGGCAGCTTTTATGGCGGCTGGATCACATCGCTGGTGGCCGGGCCGTTCAAGGGCACGCCCGGCAGCATGTTCTGGTGACATCGGGGCGTGACAGTGCGCATGCGAGAAGATGATCGGGGACGTTGGCCGGGGTGTCGATTGACGTAAAGTGAACACAAATACTGGTTTGGCTGGGCAGACGGTGCCTTGTCCACACATGCAACTCCACACATGCAACCACCTTGCGGAACAGACCGGTCCATAGGGTGTTACACAGATCTGCAGGCCGTTTTGGAATAATGGGAGACTTGAACATGACCAGCCTTGTCAATCGCCGGGTGCTGATGGGCACATTGGTGTCGTTTGCGCTCGCGCTCAGTCCTGCTTTGGCGGCTGACCCGGTTCGTGTCGGCTCCAAGCTGGACGCGGAGGGCGGACTGCTTGGCAACATGATCATTCATGTGCTGGAAGCCAACGGCATCAAGACCGTGAACAGGGTGCAGATGGGTGCCACCAAGATCGTGCGCGGCGCTCTGGTGGCAGGCGAGATCGACATCTATCCGGAATACACCGGCAATGCGGGGTTCTTCTTCAGCGTGGACACTGACCCGGTCTGGAAGGATGCCGCAAAGGCCGCCGCCAAGGCGGCTGAACTCGATGCAGCGAACAACATCGTCTGGCTGAAATCAGCCCCAGCCAACAACACCTGGGCCATCGCGGTGCGCAAGGATCTTGCCGATGCCAGCAAACTCGTCACGATGGACGATCTGGGCAGGTTCATCGCATCCGGCGGTACCTTCAAGCTGGCCGCATCTGCCGAATTTGTCGAAAGTCCTGCCGCCCTGCCATCTTTCCAGTCGGCTTATAGCTTCAAGCTGGCCGCAAACCAGACGCTTGTGCTGGCGGGTGGCGACACGGCCGCGACCATTCGTGCGGCCGCCGAGAAAACATCCGGCGTCAACGCGGCCATGGTCTATGGCACGGATGGTGCCATCGCGGCGCTTGGCCTTGTGGTGATGGCTGACACAAAGGCCGCGCAGGCGATCTATGAACCGGCCCCGACGATACGGAAGGCTGCACTTGATGCCAATCCGAAGATCCGGGATCTGCTCGATCCGGTCTTCGCCTCGCTCGATGCCCTGACATTGCAAGGCCTCAATGCCAAGGTGCAGGTCGAGGGGCAGGACAGCCGGAAAGTGGCGATGGACTACCTGAAGGCAAAGGGCTTCGTGAAGTGAGGGCACGCTGACCAGCCGCGCTCCTGACGCTGTGTCGTACAGGCCGTTGATCCGCAACCGCCCGCTGTTCGGCTTGGCCCTTCTGGCGGCTGCCGGTATCGGCTTCATGCCCTTCCTCACGCATGCACCAAACAGGTTGATTTCAGGCCAGCCGGTCTGGTTCACGTCCTTGCAGGTGCAGCACCAGATTCTGTGTCTCGCGCCCTTGCTCGCCTTGCTGGCGGGGGCGGTCATTCCCATGCGAACGCGCGTTCTGAATGTCTCCGCCGTGGTTGCGGTCCTGTTTTTGGCAGTGCTGCTTTACGTTGCAGGTGCGGAAGCGGGCAGGCTCGCTGCAGGCACAGCACCTTCGGCCCGCACATCGTTCGGCTCGGGTTTTTGGGTCGCTTCGCTGGCGGCGGCCCTGATGACGGCGGACCTTTTGGCGCGCGCCGGCCTTGCCCCGCAATGGCGCTTCCTCGCTGGTTTCGGCGCGGCCATGCCTGCCGCGATCATGCTCGGCAGCGGTCATCTCGACGATCTGTCAGTGATGAAGGAATACGCGGCCAGGCAGGACGTGTTCAGACAGGCACTCATCCGGCATGTCGTGATCGTCCTTGGCGCGCTGCTGCCGACGCTGGCGCTCGGCATACCGCTTGGGGTGCTGGCTTTCCGCGCCTCGGGCTTTGGCAGGATTGTGCTGGCCATCCTCAACGTGATCCAGACAATTCCCTCGATTGCCCTGTTCGGGCTCCTGATGGCTCCGTTGTCCGCCCTGGCGCTGGCCGTGCCGACATTGCGCGATCTGGGCATCAGCGGCATCGGGCTGGCCCCTGCCATTATCGCGCTGACGCTCTACTGCATGCTGCCCATCGTGCGGAACACACGTGAAGGGCTGGCGCAGGTTCCGGTCCACATTGTTGATGCCGCCCGCGGGATGGGCATGACAGGGCGTCAGCTTTTCTGGCAGGTCGAGGTGCCTCTGGCGCTTCCGGTCTTCGTGTCCGGCTTGCGCATCACCCTCGTTCAGGCCATCGGCCTTGCCGCTGTCGCAGCCCTGATCGGGGCTGGCGGCCTTGGCAGCATCATGTTCCAGGGCCTGTTCGCCAATGCGCTTGATCTTGTGCTGCTGGGTGCCGTGCCGATCGTGCTGCTGGCGGTCATGGTTGACGCGCTTTTCAAGCTCGGCGTCAGCCGGACAAACAGGACTGCGTGATGATCAGCTTCAGAAGCATCACCAAAAGTTATGATGGCCTGACCGTGATCAGGAACCTTGATCTGGAGATCGCCAAGGGCGAATTCTGCGTTCTGATCGGCGCATCCGGGTCTGGCAAGTCAACCATCCTCAAGATGATCAATCGGCTTGTGGAACATACATCCGGCGAAATCAGGTTCGCGGGGGCCGAGATCCGCAGCTTCAGGCCTGAAATCATCCGCCGCCGCATGGGTTATGCGATCCAGTCCGTCGGGCTTTTTCCGCACTGGACCATCGAGGACAACATCGCCACCGTGCCGCGACTTCTGGGATGGGACGAGGCAAGGATCGACGGGCGCATCGGCGAACTGCTCACGTTGCTCGACATGGATGCCGCGCGTTTTCGCAAGGCCTATCCGCACCAGCTCTCCGGCGGGCAGCAGCAGCGCATCGGTGTGGCGCGCGCGCTGGCGGCGGATCCGGATGTGTTGCTGATGGATGAGCCGTTCGGTGCGCTGGACCCGATCACGCGGGATGGCTTGCAGACCGAGATCAGGCGCATCCATGCCGAGACCGGCAAGACCATCGTGTTCGTCACCCACGATATGGACGAGGCGCTGAAGCTGGCCACGCGGGTCGTGGTGCTCGACAAGGGCGAGATCGTGCAGGCAGCCACGCCGCGCGACCTCCTGAATGCGCCTGCCAATGCCTTCGTCCGGGATTTTCTGGGTAAGGATGATTACGGCCTCAAGCTGCTGCTGGTCGAACGGGTGGGCGACCACATGCGCCGAGGCGAGATCAGCAACGGGTGCGGCACGATCAGCGAAACGGATAACCTGCGCAATGCGCTGTCAAGGCTGGTGACGCTGAAGGGTGACAGGCTGTCGGTCATCGACAGGGCTGGCCAGGCGACCGGAACCTTGCATCTGGTGGACATGGTCTCATGAACGCGGATCCGGCCAAAGCTGAGCCGCAGCTGCAGAGCGCCCTGCGCCGCCTGTGTCTGGCTGCTGCGGCGTTTGGCCTGTTGCTGGCAGCGCTGCCCTTCAGCCGTCCTGTCTTTGCCTGGCTGTTTCCGCAGCTTGAGCGCCCTTTGTACCAGCAGCATGATTTTCTGGATCTGGTGCTGGCTCACCTTGGCCTGGTCGCGGCGTCAAGCGCCTGTGCCGTGGTCATCGGCGTGGGTGCCGGTATTTATGTGACGCGCCCGTCCGGTTCCGAATTCCGGAAGCTGGCTGAAACCTTGACCGCGATGGGGCAGACCTTCCCTCCTGTCGCGGTCCTTGCCTTGTCTGTGCCGGTCATCGGCTTCGGTTTCTGGCCGGCCTTCGGGGCGCTGGTGCTGTATGGCATCCTGCCGATCTGCGAAAACACCATGGCCGGTCTTGACGGCACCCCGCAAGCGGCCCGGCAGGCCGGGGAGGGGCTGGGTATGTCCGGGCGCGATGTCCTGACAAAGATCGAACTGCCTCTGGCAGCACCTGTCATCGTGGCGGGCATCCGTACATCCGTCACGATCAACATCAGCACGGCGGCCATCGCATCGACCGTCGGAGCCGTCTCGCTCGGATCACCCATCATCATCGGGCTCAACGGCAACAACACGGCCTATGTCCTGCAAGGCGCGCTTCTGGTCACGGGCCTCGCCCTTGTCGTTGATCTTGGCTTCGAGGCGCTCATGGCACGTCTGCAGCGCTGGAAACGTGGCTGATCGACCAACAATCGGTGGCCTTGGCAGTGCCCGATCAGTTGCGGTCGTCGGGCAGGATGGGCAGCGGGTGGAATGGCACGCCTTCCTCCAGCAGAATCTGCGTATCCTCCGCCGTTGAACTGCCG
>JANMHN010000114.1:0-9273 GCA_031375185.1 Allobosea sp.
TGCATCGTTTGCTGGAGCCGCCGGTTATGCCTTGATGCTTGTTCCGGTGGCGCTTGCCGCCATCGGGGTTCTCGTCATCATCGCGCGAGCCTATGCCCGCACCACGATCTACACCATCACGACACGGCGTGTGCTGATCCGCTCGGGTGTGGCCATGCCGATCACCGTGAACCTGCCATTCAAGCAGATTGACGGCGCTGGCCTGCGCCTTCACGCCGATGGCACAGGTGACATGCCGCTCAAGCTTTCCAGGCGTGATCGGCTCGCGGTACTGGCGATCTGGCCGCACATGCGCCCCTGGAGACTGACGCGCCCCGAGCCGATGCTCAGGTCGGTGTCCAATGCCAGCGGCGTTGCCGATATCCTGTCAGCGGCCCTGACCGGTTCTCGCATTCCTGCCCTGCTTCCTGCCCTGCGGCCTGATGAGGCCGCATCATCACCGCTGCAAGCACAAGCGACAGGTTTGCAATCCGCCATCCGGGCCTGAACAGCATTGCGCACAGGAGCGGGGGCCGGTTCGTGCAAGAGCAATGCTCCAGAAGTTATCGTCGATCATCTTTCCGCATGTAGATGGTTTCATCTCACTGCGGAAGGATCTGACACAGGAGACAACCATGGCCGCAACCTTCACCAAGACCCGGTCCATCTCCCGCCCGGTTCTGGCGGTCGGGGTTCTGGTCGCGATGTCGCTGTGTCTGGCAGCCCTGGGGCGATTCACAGGCTTGGGGGTTATACGGATGCCCGAAGCTGAAATTGTGCAGTATCGTGACATTAGATTTGGTGAGCGCGCGGATGGCTCGGTCAATGTCGCGGATGCGGCGACCGGCACCATCATCGGTCTGATCGGGTCAGGGTCGAATGGTTTTATCAAAGGGGTGATGCGCGGCAGGCCTCATCAGCATGGACAGGGGAGTTTCGGTGATGGTCCGCCATTCCGGCTCACGCGACATGCAGACGGGCGGCTGACGATCGAAGATCTGGGAACGCATGTCAAAATTGCGATCACCAACTTCGGCCCCACGAACACGGAGGCTTTTGCCAGGCTTCTGCACAAATAAGGGGATGACGCGTGATACAGTATTTTCTAGGCAAGGGCGAAACCATCGAGGTGCCCTGCACGGTCGATCTTCTGATGACAGAGGAATTCGTGCATGCCCATATCGTGCTTGACGGCGTCGAGGTCGGCCCCGGCGACAGTGTGATCGTGCATGATGCACCCACCACGGTGGCGTTTGGCGAACATCGTGTGGAGCGCCGCATGGCGACGGTCACACGGGCAACGGCCCTCGACCGTATGTTCACCAAGCTGACCGCCTATCTTGAACTGACCGAACTTTACGAAGTCGGATTTTCTGCAGGGAGAGCACAATGATTCCGCAGGAAGGCGGGGGCGGAGCCCCGAACTATGTGACCAACATGGCGACCCAGGACACGGTCCTGTCGCCGCGGTTCTACACGACCGATCACGATGCCATGGACAAGATCGATGTCAGCCTCGTGCGGCGCGAGTGGGACGGCCTGATGGCCGAGATGCGGGACGACCCGAACAAGAACCATTTTCGTCGCCCCGACGATTTCGAGTTCGACAGGGCCGCTCTGACCTCGGAACTGGACAAGGAACTTGTCGATTTTCTCGTGTCATCACTCACGGCGGAGTTTTCCGGCTGCATCCTGTATTCGGAAATCAAGAAGCGGATGAAGAACCCCGACATGCAGGAGCTGTTCTCCTTCATGGCGCGCGATGAAAGCCGCCATGCCGGGTTCATCAATGAAGTGCTCAAGGATTTCGACGTCGGCGTCGACATGAGCTTCCTGACGAAAACCAAGAAGTACACCTATTTCAAGCCGAAGTTCATTTTCTACGCGACCTATCTGAGCGAGAAGATCGGTTATGCGCGCTACATCACCATCTTCCGGCTGCTGGAAAGCCACCCCGAGCGGCGCTTCCATCCGATCTTCAAGTGGTTCGACAACTGGTGCAACGACGAGTTTCGCCATGGCGAGGCCTTTGCGCTCCTGATGCGCTCGGACCCGAAGTTGCTCAAGGGCGGCAACAAGCTCTGGATCAGGTTCTTCCTGCTGGCCGTGTTCGCCACCATGTATGTGCGCGACCACATGCGGCCTGAATTCCACAAGGCGCTGGGGATTTCGATCGAGGATTACGACATGCGGGTCTTCCGGATCACCTCCGAGATTTCCAAGCAGGTTTTCCCGTTCACCATCGACATCGACAACCCGGCCTTCATCGCGGCTCTCCGGCGCCTCCGCGCCATCGTGGAAGCGACCGAAGACGCCAAGGCGCAAGGCGGTTTCATGGGGCGCCTCAAGCAACTGGGCCTTGGCGTGTCGGGAGCGGTGGCATTCCTCCGGCTCTACATGATCCCGGTCAAGTCACACGAATTGCCCAAGGATATCCGTCTGGTTCCAGCCTGGTGACATGCTGCACGCCGTCACTGACACGAAAGGCCTGAGATGATGTTCGAGATCGGGTTACCCGTCCTGCTGGCCATCTTCATATGGTGGCTGAGCACCGGTGTGATCCTGTATCTTGACGGCTTTGGCCGCCGTTCCTTCCGCTGGAGCATGGCTGGCGCGACCGCGCTGTCACTGGCCGCGCTCTACGGCTTGCATGTCGTGTCCGATTGGCAAAGTCCGGCCGCAGCCTACATGGCGTTCTTCTGTGCCCTGATGATCTGGGGCTGGAACGAGATGG
Source organism: Allobosea sp. (assembly GCA_031375185.1). Classification (GTDB taxonomy): domain Bacteria; phylum Pseudomonadota; class Alphaproteobacteria; order Rhizobiales; family Beijerinckiaceae; genus Allobosea. The sequence continues at coordinate 2,714 of JANMHN010000114.1, forward strand.
CTTTCCTCATGGGCTATCTTTCAGGGCCCCGGCGCACGCCCTGCCCGCCGGATGCGGTGGGTTTCAAGCGCTTTCGCTATGCGTCCGAAACCTTGATCGACCATGAACTCGGCATTCTGGCCTCGGGCGTTGTCATCGCTGCCGTGACCTGGGGCGGGGCAAACCAGTTCGGGCTGTGGACCTTCGTCATCCTGTGGTTGATGCGCCTGTCGACCAAGTTCAACATCTTCCTGGGTGCCCCCAACATTCCCGATGAGTTTCTGCCGGAACACCTGCGCTACCTGGCGAGCTACTTCCGCCGCCGCCCGATGAACGGCTTTTTCCCTTTCGCCATCACGGCGGCCACCCTGCTGACCGCCTTCCTGCTGCATGCGGCCTTCGGTGGCGAGGTCACGGCCTTCCACAGGCATGGCTACCTGCTGCTCGGCACGTTGATGGCACTTGCCGTGCTCGAGCACTGGCTGCTCTATGTGCCCTTGTCCGCCACGAAGCTCTGGGGCTGGGGCCTGAAGTCGCACCAGCGCACGCAAGAGAGCCTGTTGCGGGAGACCGCACCTGTTCCGTCCGCACTGGTGTCATGGTCTGCAGATCTGGCTTTGACCTGCAACCCCAAGGACATCGGCGCTGTTCTGGATGCCGTGGTGACGGGCAGCTTCGGGCATGTCGAACGTCTTGACGGCACCGTGCGCACCGACAATGGCTGGCTGCGGTTTGCCGTCGCAGATGGGCAGGCCTCTCTCGACAGGCTGGCCAACATTGACACAAGACAGGCCCGCGTCACGGCTGTGGGGCGCGCCTTTGACAAGGAACGGCTCGGAGCCGCCTTCGCGGCCTGCGCTGCTTGAGAAGAAGATGAGGGGTGACGGTCATGACTGACGACAGCGACATGCAGCTTGATGATGGATCGATGAGCCGTGACACAACTTCACCGGCGTACAGCGAGCCGTCGGCGCGTCGCCGCAACGCGCAGGTGACGAGCCCGCAGCATCCGTCCCGTCAGGCCTTCCGCAAACCCCCGCAAACATCGCCCTTTCTGGATTATGAAGTGTTCTTCAGGGACAAACTCGAAGGGCTGAAATCCGAAGGCCGTTACCGCGTCTTCGCCGACCTCAAGCGTCATCGCGGCTCTTTCCCGAAGGCCACACATCTTAGGGACGATGTCGAACATGTTGTCACCGTCTGGTGTTCCAACGACTATCTCGGCATGGGCCAGCATGAAGCCGTGATGTCGGCCATGCACAACGCGCTGGATGATTGCGGGGCGGGTGCGGGCGGAACGCGCAACATCGCCGGCACCAACCACTACCACGTGCTTCTGGAGCGGGAGCTTGCCGACCTTCACGACAAGGACGCGGCGTTGCTGTTCACCTCCGGTTATGTGTCCAACTGGGCCAGCCTGTCGACGCTGGCCGCCAACATTCCAGGCTGCGTGATCCTCTCGGATGCTGGCAACCATGCGTCGATGATCGAAGGCATGCGCCACAGCCGCGCCCCCGTGCAGGTGTTCCGCCACAACGATGTCGGCGATCTGGAGCGCAAGCTCGCGGCGCTCGATCCGCGCACGCCGAAGCTCGTGGCTTTCGAGTCGGTCTATTCCATGGATGGCGACATCGGCCCGATCGAGGCCATCTGCGATGTGGCCGATGCCTATGGCGCGATGACCTATCTGGACGAAGTGCATGCGGTGGGCCTGTATGGCCCCAAGGGCGGCGGCATTGCCGACCGCGACGGTCTCAGCCATCGCCTGACGGTGATCGAGGGCACGCTCGGCAAGGCCTTCGGCGTGGTTGGCGGCTACATCGCGGGCTCGCATGCCATGTGCGACTTCGTGCGCTCTTTTTCCTCAGGGTTCATATTCACCACCGCCCTGCCGCCCTTCGTGGCTGCCGGTGCCGCAGCCTCGATCCGTCACCTGAAGGACAGCGCGGCGGAGCGCCTCCAGCATCAGGCAAATGTCGTCAGGGTTCGCAGCCGGCTGGCCAGGGCCGGAATCCCGATGATGGACAATCTCAGCCACATCGTGCCTGTGATGGTGGGAGACCCGGTGGCCTGCAAGCGCATCAGCGACCGGCTTCTGGCCGAACACGACATCTATGTCCAACCGATCAACTATCCGACCGTGCCGCGCGGCACCGAGCGCCTGCGCATCACGCCGACGCCGATGCACAGCGACGCCGACATCGAGCATCTGGCACAGGCGCTGGAAATGATCTGGCGCGACGAGGGCATGTTCAACCGGGCCTAAAGGGCGCGAGCTGCTCACGGAACCGATCCTCATCCTGAGCCCGTCGGAGGATGGGTTCCAGCAGTTCATGAACTGAAGCTCCTCCTCGGGCGGGCTCAGGATGAGGATCGTGTGCAGGCGCGTAGGTTGCGCCGTTGTGTTTGCCATGTGACGAGAAAACAAAAAGGGCGCTGTCACCAGCGCCCTTCTCGTCGTTTAAAATCATCAAGCTCACTGCGTGCGCTTGCCGTCAGGACCATACTGCTTGAGGAAAGCGATCAGATTCTTGATCTGCGTTTCGTCCTTGAGGCCTGCGTAGACCATCTTGGTGCCGGGCGTGACGCCGCGCGGATCCTTGATGTAGGTCGTGAAATTCTCTTCGCTCCAGACCTTGTCGAGAGACTTGTAGGCCTCGGAATAGGTGTAACCCGGCCAGGTGCCAGCCTTGCGACCTGCAAACAGGCCGTTCATCGGTGGGCCGACGGCGATCCTGGCCGTTTCGCCAACCTGATGGCACGCACGGCACTGGTTGAAAATACGCTCGCCGGCAGCAGCATCCTGAGCAGACGCCGTCGTCTGGGCCATGAAGCCAAGAGCAACAACCACACCTGACACAATCATTGCACAACGCATAGGGTAACCTCCGGTGATCGCCGCTGAATGAGCGGACTCGCATGACACGTACCTGATACGTGAATTGTGTGAAGCTGGTTTTGCGAGGACCAACTGACGCAGGCACTCAAACATGACAGATCTGAACAAGGTTTGAACGTCCGTGCGCAAGGGGTTGTTCCTTTAATGGGCCTGATATGCCAGGAGACGGTCACTTGTCCTGAAGCATGGCATTATGCACGGCGGACGGCACCACCACATGCTGTGGTGCCAGCAGCTTTTGCACCATTGACACGATCCCCTGCGCATCGAGTTCAGCCTCGCGGTACATCGCGTCCGAGCTGTCATGCTCCTGGAAGATGTCGGGAAGCACCATGGTGCGGACCTTGATCCCGCCATCGAGCAGACCCAGGTCAGAGAGGGCGTGCAGAACATGCGCGCCAAAACCGCCCACAGAACCTTCCTCGATGGTGATCAGGACATCATGGCTGGTGGCCAGCCGGGTGATGAGGTCAAGATCGAGGGGCTTGGCAAAGCGTGCATCCGCAAGGGTGGGATGAATGCCCATGTCGCCAAGTGTCGCCGCAGCCTTCAGACATTCGCCAAGGCGCGTGCCGAAGGAGAGAAGCGCCACGCGGGAACCTTCGCGAATCACGCGGCCCTTTCCGATCGGCAGCACCTGGCCGTGTTCCGGAAGCTCGACACCCACACCATCCCCGCGCGGATAGCGGAAGGCGATGGGGCCAGCGTCATAGGCGGCGGCGGTCGCCACCATATGCACCATCTCGGCTTCATCGGCAGGCGACATGATGACCAGATTGGGGATGCAGGCGAGATAGGCCACATCGAAGGCACCCGCATGGGTCGGCCCGTCCGCCCCCACCAGCCCTGCCCTGTCGAGCGCAAACCTGACCGGCAGGCTCTGGATGGCGCAGTCATGCACGATCTGGTCATAGCCGCGTTGCAGAAAGCTGGAATAGACCGCACAAAATGGCTTCAATCCCTGTGCGGCGAGGCCCGCCGCAAATGTCACCGCGTGCTGTTCGGCGATGCCGACATCGAAACAGCGGTCGGCAAACTCCTTGGCGAAGGCATCAAGCCCCGTGCCGGTCGGCATGGCTGCGGTGATCGCGACGATGGACGGGTCTTTCCGCGCTTCCTTGATCAGGCTCTGGGCAAACACCTTGGTGTAGGATGGCGCGTTGGACGGCGGCTTGACCTGTTTGCCGCTGGCAACATCGAACTTGACGACACCATGAAGCCGGTCCGTCGCGACCTCGGCAGGCTGGTAGCCATGGCCCTTTCTGGTGATGACATGCAGCAGGATGGGGCCGTCTGTCGCCGCTTTCAGGTTCTTCAGCACCGGAACCAGCACATCGAGGTTGTGTCCGTCCACGGGGCCTATGTGATAAAAGCCAAGCTCCTCGAACAGCGTGCCGTTGGTCACGAACCCACGGGCATGCTCCATGGCGCGGGTGACGCTCTGCTCGACCGTCTTGCCGAACTTTGCGGTCAGCCGCTTGCCCATGTCGCGCAACGACATGTAGCGCTGACTCGACAGCATGCGCGCCAGGTAGTTGGACAGTGCGCCGACGGGCGGCGAGATCGACATCTCGTTGTCGTTGAGGATCACGATCAGTCGGCTGTTCATGGCGCCTGCATTGTTCATGGCCTCATAGGCCATGCCGCCTGACAGAGCGCCGTCACCGATCACGGCGACGACATTGAAATCATCGCCCTGAATGTCACGGCCCACGGCAAAGCCGAGTGCCGCCGAAATCGAGGTGGAGGCATGGGCCGCGCCGAAGGGGTCGTATTCGCTTTCGGAACGCTTGGTGAAACCCGACAATCCGCCGCCCTGCCTGAGCGTGCGGATGCGGTCACGCCGCCCGGTGAGAATCTTGTGCGGATAGCACTGGTGCCCGACATCCCAGATCAGCTTGTCGCGCGGCGTTTCGAAGACATGGTGCAGAGCGACGGTGAGTTCGATCACGCCAAGGCCCGCTCCCAGATGGCCGCCGGTGACGGACACCGTGTCGATGGTCTCCTGGCGCAGGTCATCGGCCAACTGCTTGAGATCAGCCATCGACAGATCGCGCATGTCGGCCGGAAGCCTGACCTGATCGAGCACGGGTGTGTAAGGCATGTTCATGTTCCCTGACGTTTGCAGTTTATGGTCAATCAGGGATCACGTCCATGTGAGGAGAGACACGTAGAACAGCGCGTCAGGGCTGGCGAAACGTCACCCTCTCCACCGGCGCTGAAACAGCCTCAGCCGATACCTCATGATCTTGCCAAGCCGCGCCAGCCAGCCGGATGCTCCGGAGCCCAGATCAAGGGTGACACGGGCGAAGGTGGTGCGCCCGGACCAGATTTGCGTGTCCGGATCGGTGAACTCCATCATGCCGCTGTCGAGCACGGGCCTGCCTTCCCTGAACAGCCGACGCGTCACCGCCATGTCGAGCAGGACGCCAGGTGAAAAACGCGCGAAACCTTCATCGAAGGCGGTCTTCCAGAAGGTGCTGCCGCTGCCGGCCTCGATGATTAGGCCCATGGCGACCGGCGCTCCATCCAGCCTGATGACATCGACCGACATCCGGTCGGCGGCGGCATAGGCCTCGACATTGCCGCGCATGTAAGCCGCCTCATGGGCCAAGTCGGCGAGCGCGGTGCCTGCCTTGCCCTTCCATCCCGCCTGTTCAAGCACGAGAAAATCGGCAAAGGCGGCAACCGCATCAGCCTTGCGCAGCGACACGATCTCGACGCAGCCTGCCCGGTGCAACGCTCGCTCCTGTGCCATGCGTTTCTTGTAGGCGCTGCCCATGCTGGCCTTGAGATGGCTCTCGCCGTCCTGCGCCGCATCAACGGACAGGACAGCGCGCTGCCACTGCTCGGCAAGCGTGGTGCTGACACGATCTGGCAGGGACGTGCTCAGGGCCACAGGCCAGCTTGTGGCCCTGATGATGCGCGGCAGTCCCGGCACATCCTGCAGGTGCCTGATCATCGCTGCCAGCGCCATCTCGGCATGGTCCCGGTCAAGGACTGGTGCGGAATGGCACTCGTATCTGGGCACGGCAGGGGTTTGCAGAACCTCGACGCCGAGGCTCCAGACATCGCGCATCCGCCGCAGCACCCACAGGCCGATCAGGGGGCGGGCTGGCATCGTCTCGTTCCTGGCTGACAGGACCACGAGATCATCGTCGCCCGTGAACGCCCTTGCGGCCTTTACAGCAGCGGGCGACATGAACGGGTTGGCCGCATCTGAACGGGCGCACAGGTCGGCGAATGCAGCGCCCCAGTTGCAATAGGCCGGGACCGGCACGCGCTGGACAAAGATGGCGGGGGCGGCATGTGCAGGTGCGACATCGCGAAAGCCGAGGAGATGCGCGGCGTCATGCTGAGTCTCGCCCCGGTCAGCCCCGGCTGCAGGTGCGCCATGGTCATGGGTCATATCTGTCATGGTTCGCCTGCGCTGCTGAGGTGATGTGACGATCCGGCATGAATGAAAGAGCCATAAATCCGCCGGATGCAGAGTGCGGACGCCGCTGTCGCCGCCAATGATGCCCCCAGCGCGCCGAAGGCCACGCCCACGGCACCGAAACGGGGCGCGAGCAGCAACACGAGCGCAATGTTCAGCAATGCGGCGAGGCCATAGATGGCCGTGACCATGCGCTGCCGGTCCGTCATCATCAGGAGCTGCTCGGAAGGCCCGATGAAGGCGCGC
>JANMHN010000180.1:0-5796 GCA_031375185.1 Allobosea sp.
TGTCATTGTTGGCGCCTGTCAGCGCGTGCCACCACTGGATTTCCGTCTGCGCCTGCGCTGCGGCAGCCGACATGACGAAGGCAGACATGACAAAAGTGGATCTTGCCGCCAGATTGCGAAAATTGCTCATGGAACCTCCCGATAGATACGCCCCGACGGGCGCTTCTTGTTGCTTGCTGAAAGGTTAGCACGAAACCGGGGTGACATTTCAATGACAGATCGATGACGAACCCCAATCTTCTGATGAAAGTGTGGTCACACTTGATCTGCGCGCCGGAAACATGGCTGTTGGGGGTCACCACGTTTCCTTCGTCAGGATGCTCATCAGATGTTCGCTCTCAATTCCCGTGAAACCTTGCCGTCTGACGGTCTTGCTGGTGCCCTTGTGGCACGCATCTGGTCGCCCGAAGCGGGCGGACCCTGCGTGGCGGCCTTGCGCCCTGAAGGCGTGGTGGATGTCACGGGCCATTTCGCCACAGTTCGCGACCTTGCCGAGTTGCCGGACCCGGCAGCAGCCTTGCGCAAGGCACAGGGCCCCGTCATCGGGCAACTGGCCGACATTCTGGCCAATACCCCGCCTGATGGGCGAGACCCAGGCAAGCCATGGTGTCTGGCACCCATCGATCTGCAGGCCGTGAAGGCGGCAGGGGTCACCTTTGCTGTCTCGATGCTGGAGCGGGTGATCGAGGAGAAGGCACGCGGCAATCCGGCGGCGGCTGCCACCATCCGGGGCGAGATTGGCAAGCTGATCGGCGATGATCTCTCGAAGCTGAAGCCTGGTTCGCCAGAAGCCATGCGTCTCAAGGACGTGCTGATCGCCCAGGGCGCCTGGAGCCAGTATCTGGAGGTCGGCATCGGGCCTGATGCGGAGATTTTCACCAAGGCCCCTCCCATGGCAGCGGTCGGAACAGGGGCGGATGCCGGCCTTCACCCCGTCTCGACCTGGAACAACCCGGAGCCGGAGGTCGTGCTGGTCGTGGCGTCCGATGGCCGCATCGTCGGGGCCACACTTGGCAACGATGTGAACCTGCGCGATGTGGAAGGCCGGTCCGCCCTCCTGCTCGGCAAGGCCAAGGACAACAACGCCAGCGCCGCGATCGGTCCTTTCGTGCGCCTGTTCGATGCCACATTCTCGCTGGATGATGTCAGAAGCACGGTCGTATCCCTCACCGTCGAGGGCGAGGATGGTTTCGTGCTGGAAGGGTCGTCGTCGCTGTCGAGGATCAGCCGCGACCCGGCGGATATCGTCAGCCAGATGATCGGGAGCCATCACCAGTATCCCGATGGGGCCGTGCTGTACCTCGGCACGATGTTCGCGCCGGTGAAGGACCGCGACACGGTCGGCGGAGGGTTCACCCACAAGACCGGCGATATCGTCACGGTCCATGCTGCCAAGCTCGGCAGCCTCGTCAACCGCATGCGCTCGTCGACGATGTGCGCCCCATGGACCTATGGGACCAGCCATCTGATGCGCAATCTGGCCAAGCGCGGGCTGCTGTGAGCAGGGTTCTCGTCATCGGGGAGGCCATCGCCGATTTCCTGCCGCTTGATGACGAGCCGCGCGGATTTCAATGCGTGCTCGGTGGCTCGGGCTTCAACACCTCTCTGGCGCTGGCGCGGCTTGGGCTTGCGCCAAGCTATGCCTGGAGCCTGTCAAGCGACGTGCTCGGCCAGCGTTTTGGCAAGGTCATCGCTGACGAGGGGATCGACATGGCCCATGCGCGCATCAGCGGCCGGCCATCGGCTGTCGCCATTGTCAGCCCTTCCGCCGCCAGCCATGGCGCGATGTTTGCGCTGCATCTGGCGGGGACAGCCCATGAGCATGTGCCGGATTTGCCGACAGAGCTGCCTGACGCGGTCAGCCATGTTCACGCCGCGTCGTTCGCCGCCACCACCGGCGCGGCGGCCGTGCCCTGCCTTGCGCTGATGCGGGATGCGAAGACGAAGGGCACATCCAGCTATGATCCCAACATCCGCGCATCGTGCCTGCCGCCACATGCCCAGGCCATGGTGCTGATCGAGGAGCGCGTGGCAGCGTCCACGCTTGCCAAGGCCAGCACCGAGGATTTCGGATGGATGTATCCCCATCTGGCCCCGCACGAGGCCATGCAGCGCTGGCTGGCTCTGGGGTGCCGCATCGCGGTGATGACGCGGGGTGGTCAGGGCGCGGTGGCCATGACGATGGCCGAGACTGTCGAAGTGCCTGCGCCTGCCACCAAGGTTGCCGATACGGTCGGGGCAGGCGACACCTTCACGGCGGGCTTTCTGGCGGCCATGTCGCGTGATGGCGCGCTTGGTGTGCCGGACCATGTCGCCAGCTCAGGCGAACTGGCAGCCTGGCTTGGCTTCGCCGTGAGGGCGGCATCGATGACCTGCGAGCGGCCCGGCTGCGATCCGCCGCGAATGGCGGATCTGGTTTAGGCAAAGCTCTCATCCGGCATGAAGGGTAGGTCCGTGGCATCAGGCTTTGCGCCTGCCGCCGTCAGCATGGCGTGTACCTGCCCACGATGGTGGGCCTGATGGTTGAAGAAATGCGTCACCAGAAGCCAGCGCGGTTTTGTGATCTGGCTCCCGACAGCGCCTGAAACCCACGTCATGACACCTTCTATCCAGGCTTGATCGAGCCCGTTGGCCCAATTCTGAATGCTCTCGTCCAAATCGACCCGTGCTGTCTTCAATTCGTTCCACACGCCGAACAGTTGATCCGATTCCGCGATTCCGCACGCGGGATTCGGCATGTCAGCGAAACGGTGCATCCACCTGCTGTCGGCCCACATGAGATGGTTCAGCGTGCCGTGGATCGAGGAGAAGAAGGCTCCCCTTGGCATCCGCCGTTCGATATCGCCAATCGTTTCGGCTTCACGGTAGAGGCTCTGGTTCTGCCAGCGATTGTAGCGCGCCATGGTGCGCACATGTTCAAGACTGATCATGTCGGCCTCCTGTCAGATCACGTTCGCTTCGATCAGCGGACGATTATGCACAATGCGCTCATGGCCGAGATCCGCAAGGTCGAGGCTGACATAGCGCCCATGGCTGATCCATTCCGCCAGCCCGCGCCCCACAGCGGGCGATTGCTGCAGTCCGTGGCCCGAGAAGCCGTTTGCCAGATAAAGGTTGGGCACGCCAAATGACGGGCCGACGATGGCGTTGGCATCCAGCATGTTCATGTCATAAGGCCCGGCCCAGGCCTGTCCCGGCCTGATCGCCTCGAAGGCCGGCACACGCGCGGCGAGCGCTGGCCACACAGTCTCCTCGAAGAACGTCCAGTCCACATCGGCAACGCCTGCGTCCGTTTCGTCCCAGTCAGGGTCGGCATGGGCAGGCGGGGAGGCCCCGCAGATGAACATCTGCCCCTCGGCGGTGCGATGGCCCTCGGGCCGACAATACACCCCGCTCGTGTCGATCAGCAGCGGGCAGTTGGGCACATCGCCCTTGCACATGAAGGTGAAGACATAACGCTTTTTCGCCATCACGGGGATGATCACCCCTGCCGTGGCAGCCAGCCGCGCGCCGTGCGAGCCTGCGGCATTGACGACCCCGCCGCAGGCGATGCGCGATCCGTCTGTCAGGACCACGGCCGTGACGCGACGGCCTTCACGTTCGTAACGTGCAACTTCGCCGGTCAGATAGGTTGCACCCAGCGCCCGCGCCTTCTTCCGGAATGCGTGCAGAAGGCCCCAGCCATCGAACCAGCCTTCGCCGGACAGCCCCAGATTGCCGCACATGACATCAGTGAGGTTCAGCCAGGCAAAGCGTGCCGCGAGCCCGGCCTTGTCCAGATGGGCGATGTCCGCGCCTTCTTGTTGCTGAAGCTCGTGAACCGCGCGCAAGGTGTCGGCACCTGCCGTGCTGGCCAGATAAAGATAGCCGCCTTCCTTCAGCCCGATCTCGGGTACATCGCCATCGCCACCAAGATGCTGGCCGATGTCACGCAGGAACCTGATGCCGTGAAGCGAGATGCGGATGTTCACGGCACTTGAAAACTGCTGGCGGATCGAAGCCGCTGACAGCGCAGAGGCCGAGAGCCGATAGGTCGGGTCTTTCTCGATCACCACGACACGGCCCTTGAAGTCGGGGTTTGCCATCAGGTGATAGGCCACTGAAGAGCCGATGGCGGCGCCGCCTGCAATCACGATGTCCGCTGATGCTGGAAGGTCAGTCATGGCGGCAAACATGGCCGCGTTGCGGGCGATTTGGCAAGCGCAAGCCTCGTGGTCCCATCTGAGCGGGTGCATTTTCGTCTTGCCCGCCTCTGAACTTGGCGGTTGCAACCGACGGTGAGGCAGCGCATTTTGCAGCGCATTCGATCAGGGAATCCGGCCATGGCCAAGAAAACACTTGAGGCTATGACACTGCGTGACGAGGCCTTGGCCGTGCTGAAGCGGCTCGGCGTGCCTGACAGTAGCTTTGCAGCCAACGGTCTTGGCGCACGCTCGCCCATCACGGGCGAGAGCATCGCCACCGTCAGGGCCTTGTCCGCTGGCGAAGCGAGCGCGGTCATCGCTCGCGCGCATGACGCTTTCGGGGCCTGGCGGCTGGTGCCCGCGCCGCGCCGGGGCGAACTCGTCAGGTTGCTTGGTGAGGAGCTGCGCGCGGCCAAGGATGATCTGGGGCTCCTCGTCACGCTGGAAGCTGGCAAGATCACCTCCGAAGGCCTTGGCGAAGTGCAGGAGATGATCGACATCTGTGATTTTGCGGTCGGCCTCTCGCGGCAACTTTATGGCCTGACCATTGCGACCGAGCGCCCTTCCCATCGCATGATGGAGACCTGGCATCCTTTGGGTGTCTGCGGGGTGATTTCCGCCTTCAACTTTCCGGTTGCCGTCTGGTCGTGGAATGCGGCCCTTGCCCTGGTCTGCGGTGATGCCGTGGTCTGGAAACCATCGGAGAAAACCCCGCTGACGGCGTTGGCCACCCAGGCCATCGTGGAGCGCGCGCTTGTGCGTTTCGGCGCCGATGCCCCGCCGGGCCTGTGCGCACTCCTGATGGGGGACCGCAGCATCGGCGAGGTCATGGTGGATGACCCGCGTGTTGCCATCGTGTCCGCCACCGGCTCGACGCGCATGGGCCGCGAGGTCGCGCCGCGCCTGGCACGTCGCTTCGCCCGCGCCATTCTCGAGCTTGGCGGCAACAACGCGGCCATCGTCGCGCCCTCGGCCGACCTTGATCTCGCGCTGCGCGGCATCGCCTTCGCCGCCATCGGAACAGCAGGACAGCGCTGCACCACACTTCGGCGGCTGTTCGTTCATGACAGCATCTATGACACCCTCATACCCCGCCTCGCCAAGGTCTATGGCACGGTCAGGATCGGCGATCCCCGCACCGCTGGCACGCTGGTCGGCCCGCTGATCGACAGTCAGGCCTTCGATGGTATGCAGCGCGCGCTGGGGGACGCCCGCGCCCATGGCGGCACCATCCATGGCGGCCAGCGCGTTGCAGGCATTGCCGACGATGAGGCCTTTTATGTCGCGCCTGCCCTCGTCGAAATGCCCTCCCAGTCCGGCCCGATGCTGCACGAGACCTTCGCGCCGATCCTCTATGTGACGCGCTACACCACGCTTGCCGAAGCCATCACGATGCAGAATGCAGTCGGAGCGGGCTTGTCTTCCTCGATCTTCACGCTCGACATGCGCGAGGCGGAACTGTTCATGTCGGCGGCGGGCTCCGATTGCGGGATCGCCAATGTCAACATCGGCCCGTCAGGGGCCGAGATCGGCGGGGCTTTCGGCGGCGAGAAGGAAACAGGCGGCGGACGGGAGGCCGGCTCCGATGCCTGGAAAGCCTACATGCGCCGCG
>JANMHN010000210.1:0-14824 GCA_031375185.1 Allobosea sp.
GCTGCCTCCCGGTCGATGTTTCGGGGTGTGGCGCAGTCTGGTAGCGCGCGAGTTTTGGGTACTTGAGGTCCTAGGTTCGAATCCTAGTACCCCGACCATCGACCGGTTTCCCTCGTCAGAGCACTTCATGTCATGACTGCACGGATCTATTGCCCCGCCAAAACGGCCATGCAGTCCGGAGCGTCGAAAACGCGCTGGCTGCTCGAGTATGATGCCGAGAGTGCCCGTCAGGTCGAGCCGCTGATGGGGTGGACATCATCCGCAGACATGAAAAGCCAGCTCAAGCTGTGGTTTGACAGTGCCGACGAGGCCATCGCCTATGCGACACGCAATGGTATTCCTTATCGTGTCGAGGCGGCCGCCACGGCGAAGCCGCGCAAGGGCATGTCCTATTCCGACAACTTCAAGTTTTCCCGCGTCGGACAGTGGACTCACTGACGGGTTGACGATTGCCATACGCCGGGTGGACCAGTGCCGCCGAGTCTGGCAATAAGACACAGTCAGCACAGGCATTAGACCCCATAGCTCAGCAGGATAGAGCAACAGCCTTCTAAGCTGTGGGTCGCAGGTTCGAATCCTGCTGGGGTCGCCAGTGCTGGCGGTGGGTGCCTTGATGAAGTTCATCCTACGACGGGCTCAGGATAAGGATGGTGGTTTGTGGGTATCCTTCCTGACCATGATTTTTCAGCCGATCCTCCAATCCTTATCCTGAGCCCGCCGTCTTCCAGTCCTCATCCTGAGCCCGTCGAAGGATGAGTTCCATTTTCCGCGCCTGACAATCGAGCTTCATGCCAGACCAGCCGATCCCCACTTTCTACAACGATCTTGCCGAAACCCGTGCGCAGGCCTGGGCCTTGCTCGCGCGCGGTGTGGCAGACAGGCGTTCCGCCTTCCATGCGCCAGTGGTGGCCACGCTTGGCCTCGATGGCAGCCCGCGGGCACGCGTCGTGATCTTGCGCGCCTGCGACGTGGCTGCGGGCCGGTTGAGGTTCAACACAGACCGGCGCACGGACAAATTCGCGGAGCTTGCCCGCGATCCGCGCATATCCCTCACAGGCTATGATCCAGGTTCCAAAATCCAGATCAGGGTTGAGGGAATTGCCACGCTGCATGCCGATGATGGCGTTGCCGATCAGGCTTGGGAGGCCTCACGCCCGTTCAGCCGCATCTGCTACGGGGCCATGCCTGCTCCGGGCACGCTCCTTGGTGAAGGCGGCGATTTCTCATTGCCTTCGGCTGACGCCGACATCGCACAGGGCCGCGCCCATTTCAGCACGGTTGTGATCAGGGTCCAGACGCTCGAATGGCTCTATCTCGCTCATGCAGGACACAGGCGAGCGCGGTTTGATGTGCAGGTTGGCGGGGAAGGTGTGTGGCTCACGCCGTAGGCGCTGGCAGCAGCCAGGTATTCCTGAATTGACAGCGTCACAAATGTTGGAGTAAATTCCATCATGAAAGCAAGGTTGCTGCTCAAAGAACGCATTGTCCAGAGCCAAGCAGCCTTTGCCGAGATCGTGGTGTGGCAGGTGCCTGAACCAGTCCGGGGATCACGACACGCCCACAAATATCGCATGGCGCTTGTCGTCGATGAAACCTGTGTGATGCGTTACGACAACGAGGCTGGCAAAGGCGATCATCGTCATATCGAGACGACCGAAACGGGATTGAATTTCAATAGCTTGGACGAGCTTTATGCCGCATTTTGGACTGATGTCGACAATTGGCTTGACGTCAACGGGAGGCTATCATGACAATACTGACACTGGGTGTTTCGACCCGCGCCGACACCGCGCGCCGCTTCTCGGCAGCGATGTCCGGACAGGAACAGGGGCATGTGATTTCATTCGCCTCGCCAGAGCTGATATGGAAGGTCCTCACGGCCAAGCGCTGGGATATCCTCAAGGCGATGACGTGCTCAGGCGACATGCCGATCCGCGAGGTCGCCCGGCGCGTGGGCCGCGATGTCAAGGCGGTCCACGGCGATGTCACGGCGCTTGTTGCAGCCGGACTGGTTGAGCGGGGCGGTAGGGGAGTTGTATTCCCTTATGATGCTGTCAGGGTTGAGTTCGAGCTTGGGCGAGCGGCTTGAGCGCAACCATGCGTAAGTTGGCTGCTGTCTTGCAACATTCGAAATTCACATCGCCGCCTTCATTCGCTTGAAGCCTTCATCTAGGTCTTCCTTCAGATCCTCGATATCCTCCAGCCCGACATGGACGCGGATGCAGGGACCGCCAGGTTCCCATGTGGTCACCGTGCGGTAGGTCGAGCAATCGAAGGGCAGGACGAGGCTCTCATAGCCGCCCCATGACGCGCCCATGCCGAACAGGGCCAGATGATCGACAAGCGCGGCCAGCGCCTTGTGCGGAACAGGATGGAGCACGATCGAGAACAGCGAGGATGCACCTGTGAAATCACGCTTCCAGATCCCGTGGCCCGGATCATCCGTGAGGGCAGGGTGCAGCACCTGCCTTACCTCGGGCCGCTTTTGAAGCCATCTGGCGATGTCGAGGCCGGCCTTCTCCTGCTCCTTGAGGCGCAGCGGCATGGTGCGGATGCCGCGCAGCGTCAGGAAAGCGTCTTCCGGCGCGACGATCATGCCCAGCTCTTCCCAAGCCTTGCGCAACTGCCTGTAAAGCTCTGGTGTGCGCGCCGACACAGTGCCGATCAGCACGTCGGAGTGCCCGGCATAGTATTTCGTGCCGGCCTGGATCGAGAGATCAACGCCAGCAGCGTGGCTGTCGAAGAACAGGGGTGTTGCCCACGTGTTGTCCATGATCACCAGCGCGCCATGCTTGTGGGCAACTTTCGAGATGGCGGGAATGTCCTGCATTTCGAAGGTCTGGGAGCCCGGCGCTTCGGTGAAGACCACCTTTGTGTTGGGCTTGAACAATGTCCCGATGTCCCCGCCGATCAGCGGGTCGAAATATGTGACCTCGATGCCCATGCGCTTGAGCATGCCCTCGCAGAAGTTGCGGGTGGGGCGATAGACGCTGTCGGTCACCAGCATGTGATCGCCGGCGGACAGGGCGACAAGAAGCGGAAAGGTGCAGGCCAGAAGGCCGGAGGGCAGCACCACGACGCCTGCACCGCCTTCCATTGTGTTGCAGGCCATTTCCAGCGCATCGAGCGTTGGATTGCCCATCGTGCCATACATATAGCGGGCTTTTCGCTGCTGGAAGGCATCAAGCGACTGATACACCACGGTCGAACCGCGCACGATCGGTGGGTTGACGAAGCCGTAGCTGTCTTCAGGATCACGACCGGCGAGGACGACGCGGGTGCGTTCACGGAAGCGCTTGAGGCCTTCGAGCGGAATTTTCTTCATGTCGGATTTCTTTTTTCTCATCATCAGGTGGGCATTCAGTGTGGAGGTGCTTGACGAGAAGGTCAAACTGCCCTGCAATTCATTTCAGACACTTGCATGACCCATCACGCAGGTTCATTTGCATGGCATGCAGCCTGCATGCCGGATATGTTGAGCTTGACGGGACTGATTGTGTCTGGCAGGTGCGCATCCTACAAAAGTCGGACCCTGTCATGTGTCAAGCGCATGACGGGAAGGTCAGTTTGAACAGCTATCAGGGCCGACGATCATGATCGCTCGGACAAAACGGGAGAAGGCAATGAAAACACTCATTACAGGACTGGTCGCCGGCGCGGCACTCGCTCTGTCGGTCACGGCAGTTTCTGCACAGGCGCAGCGCTCCACGCTGGATCAGGTCAAGGCACGCGGTGTGCTGAACTGCGGAGCCAACACCGGGCTCGCCGGCTTTGGTGTTCCCGATGCACAGGGCAACTGGGCTGGCCTCGATGTCGATTATTGCCGCGCCATCGCGGCTGCGATTTTCGACGATCCGAGCAAGGTGAAGTTCATTCCGCTGTCCTCGAAGGATCGGTTCACCGCCCTTCAGTCCGGTGAAGTCGATCTGCTCGCCCGCAACTCGACCTGGACCCTGTCGCGCGATACATCGCTCGGCCTCGATTTCCCGGCCATCAACTACTTCGATGGCCAGGGTTTCATGATCCGCAAGAAGCTGAACGTCACCTCAGCGCTCAAGCTCGATGGTGCCTCGGTCTGCACCCAGCAGGGCACCACGACTGAACTCAACCTCGCCGACTTCTTCCGCGCCAACAAACTGAAGTATGACGTGGTGACGTTTGCGACGGCCGACGAAACCATCAAGGCCTACGAAGCCGGTCGCTGCGATGCCTTCACCACCGATGCGTCCGGCCTCTACGCAGAGCGCCTCAAGCTCGCCAATGCAGACGAGCACATCGTGCTGCCGGAGATCATCTCCAAGGAGCCCCTCGGCTCGGTTGTGCGCCACGGCGACAGCCAGTGGGCGGATATCGTGCGCTGGACCCACTACGCCATGATCAATGCCGAAGAACTCGGCGTGACCAAGGCCAATGTGGCCCAGATGATGACCTCGGCCAATCCAGAGATCAAGCGCATGCTCGGCACCGAAGGCAAGCTCGGCGAAGCCATGGGCCTGCCAAATGATTGGGCTGCCCGCATCGTCAAGCATGTCGGCAATTACGGCGAGTCCTTCGAGCGCAACGTCGGTGCAGGCTCGCGCCTGAAGATCGCCCGCGGCCAGAATGCCCTGTGGACCAATGGTGGTCTGCAGTACGCTCCGCCGATCCGCTGATCAGATTTGATACATTTGAGGCGTCCGGCATAACCGGACGCCTTTTTTTTATGCAAAACCGGGTTGCTAAGCCCGGACCAATAAGACAGCATCACAAAAGTGAATGGTCTGGATCAACCAGACCGAGGGAAGGACGTGTCATGAAGAGTTTTTTCGCGGTCGCGATTGCGGGCGTGGCGGCCCTCTTTGCCGCAAGTGCAGCCAAAGCCCAGACTCCCGCCAACACACTCAATCAGGTGAAGGCACGCGGCATCCTGCAATGTGGTGTCGGCACAGGCCTTGCCGGGTTTGCACTGCCGGACGCCCAGGGTAACTGGACAGGCCTTGACGCCGATTTCTGCCGCGGTCTCGCTGCGGCCATTTTCGATGACCCGAAAAAGGTCAAGTTCATCCCGCTCTCGTCCAAGGACAGGTTCACGGCGCTGCAGAGTGGAGAGGTTGATCTTCTCGCCCGCAATTCGACCTGGACCATGTCGCGCGATACCTCGCTTGGCCTCAACTTCGGCCCCGTCAACTACTATGACGGGCAGGCTTTCATGGTCCGCAAGAAGCTCAATGTTTCATCGGCGCTGAAGCTCGAAGGCGCGTCTGTCTGCACCCAGCAGGGCACCACGACCGAACTCAATGTCGCGGATTTCTTCCGTAAGAACAACATGAAGTACGAAGTTGTCACCTTCTCCACCAATGACGAAACGGTCAAAGCCTACGAAAGCGGCCGCTGCGATGCGTTCACCACAGATGCATCAGGGCTTTATGCCGAGCGCCTTCGCCTCACGGATATGGACCAGCATATCATCCTGCCCGAGATCATCTCCAAGGAGCCGCTCGCTCCCGTGGTACGCCATGGCGATGACCAGTGGTTCGACATCATCAAATGGACGCACTACGCCATGCTGAACGCCGAGGAGTTCGGCATCACCAAGGCCAACGTGATGGCCCAGGTGAACTCGACAAATCCCGAGATCAAGCGTCTGCTCGGCTCAGAGGGCAAGTTTGGCGAAGCCACAGGCCTGACAAACGACTGGGCCGTGCGCATCATCCGGCATGTCGGCAACTACGGCGAGATTTTCGAGGCCAATGTGGGCTCCGGCTCACGCCTGAAGATCGCACGCGGCCAGAACAATCTGTGGACCAATGGCGGCCTGCAATACGCTCCGCCCGTCCGCTGAAAGACATGCCGCGCCTCGACGATATTCGCAGCGCGGCATGAATGCTGCTTGAGCTCGACAAAGAGCACCGTTGGTCTTGATGCTTTTCAGGAAGCTGAACCGAACAACGCAACAAGAATGGGGCGAAACAGGTGTCAACTGCAGAACGCGCGCCGGAACCCGGCAAGGCTTCGTTGCTCTATGATCCGAAGATCAGGGGCTATTTCTACCAGTTCCTTGTGGTCGGAATTGTCCTGTTCCTGTTCTATGAGGCTTATTCCAATGTCGTCGAGAACCTGCAGCGCCAGAAGATTGCTTCCGGTCTTGGATTCTGGGGCAACACGGCAGGCTTTGACATCAACCAGACCTTGATCCCCTATTCGGCGACATCGACCTATGGTCAGGCTTTCTGGGTCGGCCTGCTGAACACGGTTCTGGTCGCTTCGATCGGCATCGTTCTCGCGACATTGCTCGGCTTTCTGGTAGGGGTCGCGCGCTTGTCGAAGAACTGGATCATTTCCAAGATCGCGATGGTCTATGTCGAGGTGATCCGCAACCTGCCGCTGCTGCTGCAACTGTTCTTCTGGTACAACGCGGTGTTGAAGCCGCTGCCCGGTCCGCGCGACTCACTCAATCTGGGCGCAGGCGTGTTGCTCAACAACCGCGGACTGTTCGTGCCCCAGCCTGTGTTCGGCGATGGCGCAGGGTTGATCGGCATCGCTTTGCTTTTTGCCATCTTCGGCTCGCTGTTTTTTTACATGTGGTCGAAGAAGCAGCAGGAAACGACAGGCAAGCAGTATCCCAACGGCCTCATCACCCTGGCCGCGCTGATCCTTCTGCCGACATTGGCCTATTTTCTGTCCGGCAAACCCGTGACCTTCAATTTCCCCCAGTTGAGCGGCTTCAACGTGCGCGGCGGCGTCACGGTATTTCCGGAGTTCTTCGCGCTGCTTCTGGGGCTCACGACCTATACGGCTGGCTTCATCGCGGAAGTGGTGCGGGCCGGCATCATGGCCGTGTCCAAGGGCCAGACTGAAGCCGCCGGAGCGCTTGGCCTGCGGCACGGGTCCACGCTCCGGCTGGTTGTCATTCCCCAGGCGATGCGTGTGATCATTCCGCCGCTGACCTCCAACTATCTCAACCTGACCAAGAACTCGTCCTTGGCGGTGGTGATCGGTTATCCGGACCTTGTGCAAGTGTTCACCGGCACTGTGCTGAACCAGACCGGGCAGGCGCTCGAAGTCATCGCCATCACCATGGCGGTCTATCTCACCTTCAGCCTGCTGACATCAGCCTTCATGAATTACTACAACAGCCGCATGGCTCTTGTTGAGCGCTGAGCGGGGAAACGCACATGGCCAATCTCGCTTACGTCCAGCACAATGCGATGCCGGCCCAGCCGGCACCTCCGGGCACGAAAGGGGCCTTGCATTGGGTCAAGGAAAACCTGTTTTCCTCTCCGCTCAACACGATCATGACCCTGATCGGCATCTACCTGGTCGCCACAACCGTTCCGGCGCTGGCCAAGTTCTACTTCATCGATGCGGTCTGGACCGGGTCCGACCGCGATGCCTGCCTGAAAGACAAGGTTGGCCGTGAGATCGGAGCCTGCTGGGCCTTTGTCGGGGATCGCTATCAATATTTCATCTATGGTTCCTACCCGATCGTGGAGCGCTGGCGCGTCAATA
Organism: Allobosea sp.; assembly: GCA_031375185.1. Classification (GTDB taxonomy): domain Bacteria; phylum Pseudomonadota; class Alphaproteobacteria; order Rhizobiales; family Beijerinckiaceae; genus Allobosea. The sequence goes on from JANMHN010000210.1 coordinate 7,489, forward strand.
TCGTTTTTGCGCTTTTCGCCATCGGCGTGGTCTGGATGCTGTGGCAGCGGCTGCCGTTCAAATCTGTCGGTGCCATGCTCTTCTTCGCGGTTCTGCCTGTCACGGCGTGGATGCTGCTTTATGGCGGTTCCCTGTCATGGACCTGGTACATGCTTGCAGGTGCTGCGCTCGCCGTCTGGGCCGTCTACGGTGACTACTCGGCGCTCAAGAAAGGCGATACCGGCATTTTCAGCAGGCCCGAAACCCTGCTGCGATATGGCGTGATCCTCGCGATGCTGCTTGGCGGGCTGATGATCGGCACGGCCGGCCTGCCTCGCGTCGACACCGGCCTGTGGGGCGGCATCCTCGTCACGCTGTTGATCGCGGCTGTGGGCATCGTGTTCTCGCTGCCCCTTGGCATCGCGCTGGCGCTGGGCCGCCGCTCGAAATTGCCAATCATCAAGATGTTTTCGGTAATCTTCATCGAATTCGTGCGCGGCGTTCCGCTGATCACCGTCCTGTTCATGGCCAACACCATGCTGCCGCTGTTCGTGCCGCAGGAATGGTCGCCTGACCGTCTGTTGCGTCCGCTGATCGGCGTGGCGCTGTTTGCGGCCGCCTACATGGCGGAGGTCGTGCGCGGCGGTTTGCAGGCGATTCCGAAGGGCCAGTATGAAGGCGCGATGTCGCTGGGGCTGGGTTATGGCTCGATGATGCGGCTGATTGTTTTGCCGCAGGCGCTGCGCATCGTGATCCCCGGTATCGTCAACACGTTCATCGGTCTGTTCAAGGACACCACGCTCGTCACGGTTGTCGGCATCTTCGACTTCATGCGCGCGGTTGAAGCCTCCATGATCGACCCGACCTGGGCCACACCGACCACGCGTGCGACCGGCTATGCGTTCGCGGCGATTTTTTACTTCATCTGCTGCTGGGGCATGTCGCGCTACTCGATTTCGGTCGAGGGCAAACTTGCCGCCGGCCAAAAACGCTAAAAATCGTTCTCATCCAGAGGAGTTCTCCAACATGGCAACCGCAGCAACCGCTTCGCGTCCCGCAGCCCTCAAGCCGACCTCGCTCAATACCGAAACCGCCGTCGAGATGGTCGGCGTCAACAAATGGTATGGCGATTTTCATGTCCTGCGCGACATCAACATCAAGGTGGCGCGCGGCGAACGGCTGGTGATCTGCGGGCCGTCAGGCTCGGGCAAATCGACCATGATCCGCTGCATCAACCGTCTGGAGGAACACCAGAAGGGCAACATCATCGTCGATGGCACGGAACTGACCAACGATCTTAAGAAGATCGATGAAATCCGCCGCGATGTCGGCATGGTGTTCCAGCACTTCAACCTGTTTCCGCACCTGACGATCCTCGAAAACCTGACGCTCGCGCCGATCTGGGTGCGCAAGATGCCGAAGAAGGATGCGGAGGAGGTGGCGATGCACTATCTCAAGCGCGTCAAGATCCCCGAGCAGGCACTGAAGTATCCAGGCCAGCTCTCGGGCGGCCAGCAGCAGCGCGTCGCCATTGCCCGCTCTCTGTGCATGAGCCCCAAGATCATGCTGTTCGATGAGCCGACCTCTGCGCTCGACCCGGAAATGGTCAAGGAGGTGCTCGACACCATGGTGAGCCTGGCCGAAGAGGGCATGACCATGCTGTGCGTGACCCATGAAATGGGCTTCGCCCGCCAGGTCGCCAACCGCGTGATCTTCATGGATGCGGGCCAGATCGTCGAGATGAACGAGCCCAACGAGTTCTTCAAGAACCCGCAGCACGAACGCACCAAGCTGTTCCTCAGCCAGATCCTGCATTGATGGGTGAGGGCGGCTGGCTCAGCCCGTCAGGCGCTTCGCACCGGAATTCATCACCATCTTGATCGCCACGTCGATTGCCACCGGTTTGCTGAACAGATAACCTTGGCCCTTGTTGACGCCCAGGTGCCGAAGGACGTCAAGTTCTGCTTCTGTTTCGACACCCTCGGCGACAATCATGCAGCCGGTTTCGCGCGCGAAGAAGATCAATGCCGACACAAGCGCACGGCGTGCGCTGTCGGTGTCTATCGCGCGGACGAGGCCAATATCCAGCTTGATCATGTCGGGCCTCAGCTGGACGATGTGCTGCAAGCCGGCATAGCCAGCGCCTGCGTCATCGATCGCAATCAGCGCGCCATGGCGGCGCAACTCTTCCAGCACAAGCAGGAGTTCGGCGTAGTCGGCCACCGGGGCATGCTCAGTGAGTTCAACGATCAGCTTTCGTGGTGCGTAGCGCATGACGATGGCCGTCAGCTCGCCGCTCATGATCAGTTCAGGCGATGCGTTCACCGAGATGTAGCAACCATGAGGAAGGCTGACGCTGCCAGACAGCGCCAATTCGATCGCCGCCAATTCCAGCTTGAGGCCAAGACCCACCTCCGCTGCCTGGTGGAACCAGACATCAGGGCTGACATAGGGATCTGACTTGAAACGGGTCAGGCATTCAAAGCCAACCGCTTGGTCCCGTGCAAAATCCCAGACCGGCTGATACACGCTGGACATCGTGCCGACACGCAAAGCAGTTTCGATGTGCTCGCGCTTTGCATTGATGACCTGCTGGGCATGACGCTCTTCTTCGAGTTGCTGTGCTGTCATGTCAGCGAAAACACGCATCATCTGAAGGTCGCGGTCGTTGAGCGAACGGTTCGGCGTGAAGCTGAGGCAGCAGAACATGCCGTAGACACTGCCATCCTGCATGGTGATCGGGACACTCATATGGGCACCGATATGGCTGTCTTGTGTAATGGGCAGCGTCTGGCAGAACGCGTTTTCCGATGTGTCCGGGATCAGTTCCGGCAGGCGTCCAGCCAGGATATGGCGGCAATAGACATCATTGAGAGAGCGCTCATCTCCGGGTTTGATCACGGCTTCCAGTCCGGGAGCATCGACTTCGCGAAACACCGAATTGTTGCCGACGAACTCCGACACATACGCGACCTCCATGCCCAGATGGGTGCGCAAGGATGCCAGTGCCTGCCGAACTGCTGAACCGCTCCCCGGAGCTTTGCCGCCCACAACTGCCAAGGCGTCTTTCAGGAATTTCATGCGAGCCTCACACGTTTTAGTTGTGTGATACTGACTGCATGAGGTTAAGGCACCGTCAAACCAACTGTGTCATTGTTGTCCCTGCTTGTTCCACCCCGTCTGGCGCGCCACGAGCGGGAAATACCAGGAATAGGGCAAAATCCTCATCAGCTTGAGGATGAAGGCGAGGCGCCTGGGAAAGATGATCTCGAACCTGCCGCGCTCGAAGCCATCGACCACGCGTCTGGCGGCATCGTCCATCGACATCAGGAACGGCATGGGAAAGTCGTTCTTTTTCGTCAGAGGCGTGTCGATGAAGCCTGGATTGACGACCTGCATGGTGATGCCAAGATTGTCGCAGTCGAATTTCAGGGCTTCGCACAGATGGATCGCTGCGGCTTTCGAGGCACCGTAGGCAGCGGCCTTAGGCAGTCCGCGATAGCCCGCAACCGAAGCGTTGACGGCGACCTGGCCTTTCTTGCGCTCGCCCATGCGGGCCAGCACCGGTGCAAGGCCGTTGGCTGCACCCATCACGTTCACGTCCAGCGCGAGGCGGAAGGCCTCGATGTCCAGTTCACCGGCGCGCGTGTAGGGCGCCACGCCTGCGTTGAAGAAGGCCAGCGCTATGGGCCCATGCACCCGTTCGATCGTGTCAACCAGTGCCGCCATGCCGGGGGCATCTGTCACATCGCCGGCATGGGCGATGATGCGGCCTGAAAGGCCGGAAGCATCAGCCGAAATGGCCTCAAGTTCTTCAAGACGCCGCGCCGTGATGCACACCGTCCAGCCGCGACGGGCGAGTTCGAGTGCCGTTGCCTTGCCGATCCCGGAACTTGCCCCGGTCAGCCAGGCGACGCCATCTGTAGGTTTCATGGTTGCAACGCTCATCTTCACCTCAGATACCCGGCGTCACGCCTGACGGGCTGCATGTCCAAGCTCGGGTTTGCGCGCACGGCAGATGTGCAGGGGACCCGCAAGCCAAGGGCAAGGTGCTGACCACAATGAATGGTCAATACCTGCACCCGCATGGCCAGCCACGCGCCGAAAGCCTGTTCAGTTGCGGAATATCGACTGGAAAAACTTGCCGACCGGGCCCGTCAACTTGAGAGGGGCGTCCGTCACGGCAAAGCAGATGCAATCTTCCTCAGGATCACTGACAGGTTTGTGGTCGATATCCTGATCAGCAATTGCCACGTCGCCACGCCTGTAATGCCCCGACATGTCTGAGAATGCACCACTGAGCACAAGAGTGACCTCCTGCCCGTCATGTGTGTGGGACGGCATCTTGCGGCCTGCCTTGATCCAGTACAGCTTGGCCTCAAGGCCGCCCTTGCTGGAAATGACGTATTCCTTGACGCCCGGAAGCACTGTGCGCCACGGCACATCACGAGATGAGATGCCGACGTAATCTCGCAAGGCAGGGGTGAAAACAGGATCACGTCCGGCGGACACGGGACCAACATCCTGACCAGTCACATTGTCAAAAATGTCTGCCAGCATCTTGTCCCGCGCATCGATGGTCACGGGAGAGATGTCCCTCAGTTCGGCACCAAACACAGCCTCCAGATCGCTCACGAACTTGCCGCTGTGGGGTGAAAGATCGAGATGTGCGCCGATGAGGGCGTGAAGCGGGCGCGGCAAGGTGCCGACCGCGTATTCTGCCAACAAAGCATCAAGAGGTTGTGCGGGTAAGGATGCTTGCGAATGGTACGTCACGGCGGATGGTCCTGAATTGCTCATTTCGGAATATGTAGCTGCGTCCAGCCCTTAGAAACATGCGGTACAAACGATTTACGCAAATCAAGACGCGATGGATCATTCCTGAGATACAACTTTTTCCCTTGTATCACAGCAGGTTAAAATTTGAAATCAAACATTGTGCAATATGGTCCAGGACAGCGCTGCGCTGGCATCCGAACCGCCGTCAACCTTGCGTGCCGAGGGCTTGCACCCTAACGTCCCGCAATCAATATACTGCAAGACAGGTTCCCGTCATGGCCGCGACTGAACTGCTTTTCCGTGACGATGCCTATCTGCGAGAGATCACGGCAAACGTGCTTGGCATCAACGAGGGTGGCGGGATCATCCTTGACAGAACCGTGTTCTATGCGACGGGTGGCGGACAGCCCGGTGATGCCGGGGTTCTGACAGCGACGTGCGGTGACATCGTGATCTCCAACACGGTCTATGATCCAGCGGACAGGTCGATGGTCATCCATGTGCCGCAGGAGGGGCAGGCCCTCCCTGCTGTCGGCGAGCAGGTGACACTCCGGCTTGACTGGCCGCTGCGCCTCAAGCGCATGCGCATTCACACCGCCCTTCACCTCCTGAGCTGTGTTCTGGCCTATCCTGTCACGGGCGGCTCGATCGGCGACGGTGACGGCAGGCTCGATTTCGACATTCCGGAAGGCGGTCTCGACAGGGCAGAGATCGCCGACGCCCTGAATGCGATGATCGCGCGCCATGCTGATGTGACGGACCGCTGGATCACGGACGAGGAGCTTGATGCCAATCCGGGGTTGGTCAAGACCATGACCGTGAAGCCACCGCGCGGATCGGGCCGCGTTCGGCTCGTCGAGATCGCGGGCATCGATCTCCAGCCCTGCGGCGGCACGCATGTGCGCAACACCAGCGAGATCGGCACCATCCTGGTGACGGAGATCGAAAAGAAGGGCAAGCAGAACCGCCGCGTGCGGATCGCGCTGGCTTGAGAGGACCATAAGATGGCACGCAGCGATATCTTTGTCTCGACGCAATGGCTGGCAGATCAGCTTGGCCGCGATGATGTGATCGTCGTCGATGGTTCATATTATCTGTCGACCATGAACCGCGATGCGTCTGCCGAGTATCTGGCCGGCCACATTCCGGGTGCGGTGCGGTTTGATATCGACATGGTGAAGGATGCGTCATCGGACCTGCCACACATGCTGCCGGATGCAGGACAGTTTGGCCGCCAGGTCGGGGCGATGGGCATATCCGAGGATATGACCATCATCGTTTATGACGGCGCGGGCCTGTTTTCCGCGCCGCGCGTGCGCTGGACCTTCCGGACCTTCGGGGCCAGGCATGTGCGCATCCTTGATGGCGGGTTTCCCAGATGGCAGGCGGAGGGCCGCGCCATCGAGACGGGCCAGCCAAATCCGCGTGCTCCCCGGGTCTTCAATGCCGTGTTCGACGGATCGGCTGTTGCCACACTGGCTGATGTGGAGGCGGTGCTGGCAGACAGGTCGGCACAGATCGTGGATGCGCGTCCGGCCGGGCGTTTTGACGGGACTGCCCCTGAACCCCGGCCAAATCTGCCATCAGGCCACATGCCGGGCTCGACCAATCTGCCGTTTGCCACCCTCATCGAAAATGGCCAACTGAAGGATGAGGCGTCCATCCGTGCCGCCATGACGACCGCGTGCATCGATCTCGATCAGCCTGTCATCACCTCGTGCGGTTCGGGCGTGTCGGCCGCGATCCTTTCCACCGCGATGGAGATGATCGGCAAGCCGCCCAAGGCGCTGTATGACGGCTCATGGGCCGAGTACGCCTCACAGCCGGATGCGCATATCAGGACGACACGGGAGTGAGGCTCGCATCATCTGCAGAAAGATGAGCTTTCACACTCGTTTGGAAGTTTTTTCATTCGCAGGACGTTCACCCCCATCCTGCATCCTCATCCTGCGAGCCTCGAGTCGTATTCCAGCACGGCACTCAGCAGCACCTGTGCCCCGGCGGCGCATTCCTCTCGCGTCGTGCTTTCAGCCTCGTTGTGGCTGATGCCGCCTGCGCAGGGTACGAAGATCATCACCGTGGGCATGACACGCGCGATGTAGGCCGCATCGTGGCCTGCTCCTGAGGCCATGTCCCGTGCTGTATAGCCCGATTTCGCCACACCTGCCCGAACGCAGTCGATCAACGCGGGATCAAATGTCACGGCCGGCGAATTCCAGATCCGCTTCTCCTCGGCATCGAGCTTCAGCGGCTCCATCACCTGTTTGAGCGCATCCCGGAAATCGTCTTCCATCTTCTGCAACGTCACGTCGTCCGGGTGGCGCAGGTCGACGCAGAAGAACACCTCGCCGGGAATCACATTGCGGCTGTTCGGCTTGTTCTCGATCAAGCCAACGGTGGCAACCGCACCCGGACAGGCATGGCCTATGGCGTCAATCCTGTCGATCATGCGGGCCGCGCCCAGCAATGCGTTGCGGCGAAGGTACATGGGCGTCGCGCCCGTGTGCGCATCCTGCCCGGTGACCGTCACCTCATACCAGCGCATGCCCTGCACACCCTGCACCACGCCGATCTGGGT
>JANMHN010000213.1:0-1982 GCA_031375185.1 Allobosea sp.
ATTGTGCAGCGCACCGATGAACTTGGAATAGGTCAGGCCATGCTCGCGCACGGCAGCGTTGAGACGCTGGATCCAGAGGGCGCGGAACACACGCTTCTTGTTCTTGCGGTCACGGGTGGCATACTGCATCGCACGATCGACAGCCGCCTTGGCGGTGCGGATCGTGTTCTTGCGGCGGCCGAAAAAGCCCTTCGCGAGCTTCAGGGTTTTCTTGTGTTTGGCGTGTGATGTGACGCCACGTTTGACGCGGGACATGGGGAAACTCCTTCAAAAATCGAACGACGGTGGCTGATGGCGGGGCGGCGACGGGCCGCGTGTGCGCGTTCAGCCGTTGGGCAGACGGTACTTGATGATGTTGTCACCATCGGTCTTGAACAGCATGTTGGTGCCGCGAAGGTTCCGGATCTGCTTGGTCGTGCGCTTGATCATGCCGTGGCGCTTGCCGGCCTGGGCATACTTGATGCCGCCATTGGCGGTGATCTTGAAGCGTTTCTTTGAACCCGAATGGGTTTTCAGCTTGGGCATTTCAGCTCCTTGTCGCGGTCCTTCAGGACCGTCTCATGGGTATTGGTCGAGCCAACAAAAGAACCGCCACGGCAGCCCTATTCAAGCCGGGCGGTTCAACGAAGCGTGGCATATGCCAGAAGCGGGCAGGCGTGGCAAGGCAAGAGTCACTGCGAGAGTGCGGCTGTGGGCGACACACCACACCGCTTCTTCGCCCGCATGAAACTGCGTCCCACCTGTCCACAGACAGTATGCCGCGCCCTGCCGGCTGATCGAACACGCCGCGTGATCCGTAGCGCTTCACACCCATATTGTGAGGATGTTGTTGTGGTTGATCGGCGCGAAGTTCTGAAGTCTCAAGTCTTGCAGGTTGGTGGCTGGTCCATCTGCATGCCGTTTCTAGCGTTCTGGCCGTTTGTTTCGGCGATGCCGGCTTTCGCTCTGGCGAATGCGACAAGCGCGAGCGTCATCGCGTTCAACGCCATCTTCTTGCTGACAGGGTTTTGGCCATGTCTGGCGCTTCTCATCGCTTACAAGCTCGTGACGGCCCGCATGGAGAAGGGCGGGTATCCACGGGGCAAAGAGGTGACCGGGCTGGCTGTCGGCGTTTATGCCATGGCGTGGACGTCTGCCTACGCGGTGTTCGCAATTCTCAGAATTGCGTCATGCAAATGTGATCACGGCGCCGGGCCGTGATCACGTTGCACACAGGCGTCAGTCAGACGAACTGGCCGAGGCCGGGAATGGCGCCGACAATGGCACCCATCGCGTCCTCGCCGGCCTTTTCGCGCCCGAAGGCGAACATTTCCTTGGAGACGCTCTGCACCTGGCCCATCGACAGGCCAGCGCCCATCAGCGAGGCCCCGAGGCCCATGACGCCACCGCCGCCCGGCATCATGCCGGCCAGGCCACCCATCATGCCGCCCTTGCCGGCATTGGCCATGGCATCTTCCGCGCCCGGAAGCGCGCCGACAAGCTGCTCCACCTCGGCAGGCGGGCCTTCCTTCTTCAGGAAATTCAGGATCATGCCGATGGCCTTGGTCGCCATGGCCTCGTCGATGCCGGCAGCGGCGGTGATGCGCCCGATCAGTTCTTCCATGGCAATGTTCCTGTTGTTGGAGCAGGCAACACGCCCACATCCGTGGCGCTTCTTGTTGCCTTGGGAGCCGCGAAAATCAAGATGGGATGATGTTTTCCAGCCGTCATCCGCGCACCGGCCCAACTCCACAATCCTCATCCTGCGCCCGTCGAAGGAGGAGTTCCAGTGCGAACCTCACTGGAGCCTCGCCCTTCGACGGGCTCAGGGTGAGGATCGCGTGGGGCGGTGGCGCGACAAAAGCATGGCATGCCCGTGTCGCGAGGGGAGCGGCGGCGAACCCCGACCATGACGGCGATGATCCTCCCAGAAAGCCCGATTGCTTCGCTGCGCTCGCAATGACAGGAAACACCTGATAAAGCGCCCATCATCGCTGCACGCA
>JANMHN010000217.1:0-3262 GCA_031375185.1 Allobosea sp.
CGATTTCGAGACACCCCTTTACCTCTCGCCATGTGTCGCTGCCATTCCGGGCGTGCCGGAGTATCTTTGCTTTCATACCGATGCTCCGCTGCTGCGCGAGCCGTCGCACGCCGCCTTCGCAGTGCTTGATCTGAGGCATGACGCGCTTGATCTGGGCAGCTTTGCCCAAGGCACGGCAGAATATCCCGACCGCGCGGCCACCATCATTGCACTCTGTGACAGCCTCCAGCATGGCGCTGCGCTTGGCATCGCGGGGCCGGGTATTGCCGGGGTGTCGGAGGTGCGCGTGGCGCCCCTGCCAGACAGCTTCACCGCGCAGTGGCAGGATAACCGCGCGTCCTTCCCGCTTGGTGTCGACATCATCTTCGTGGCCCCTGGCCGGGTCGTCGGCTTGCCGCGCAGCACGCGCATCATCGCAGGAGCAGGCTGATGTATGTTGCGGTTAAAGGCGGTGAACGCGCCATCGCCAATGCGCACCGGCTGCTGGCCGACAAGCGGCGTGGCGACAGGGACGTAGCCGAACTCACTGTCGAGCAGATCAATGAGCAGCTTTCGCTCAGCGTCGACCGGGTCATGACCGAGGGCTCGCTCTATGACCGCAAGCTGGCTGCGCTGGCCATCAAGCAGGCGCGCGGCGATCTCATCGAGGCGATCTTTCTGGTGCGGGCTTACCGCACCACCTTGCCGCGTTTCGGTTATTCCGAACCGCTGGACACTGCGGCCATGCACGTGCGCCGCCGCATCTCGGCCACCTACAAGGATTTGCCCGGTGGACAGGTGCTCGGGCCGACATTCGATTACACCCACCGGCTGATCGATTTCGCGCTCGCAGCAGATGGCGAAAGCGAAGCACCTGCAACAGCGCCTGCCAGTGGCGATGAGCGCATGCTGCGCGTCACTGACATCATCGCTGCGGAAGACATGATCGAGGCGAACCCAGCGCCGGAAGACGGCCAACCTGTGGGTGACCTGACGCGTGATCCGCTCGGCTTCCCGGCGGGCCGCGACCTGCGCCTGCAGAACCTGGCACGTGGTGATGAAGGCTTCCTGCTCGCGCTCGGCTATTCCACACAGCGCGGATATGGCCGCAACCACCCCTTTGTGGGCGAAATCCGCATGGGGGAGGTCGAAGTCGAACTGATGATCGAGGATCTGGGTTTTGCCATTCCGCTTGGCGACATCACTGTCACCGAATGCCAGATGGTCAATCAGTTCAAGGGCTCTCTGACCGACCCGCCCAAGTTCACGCGCGGCTATGGCCTTGGCTTCGGCCATTGCGAGCGCAAGGCCATGTCCATGGCGCTGGTGGATCGCGCCTTGAGAGCCGCCGAGTTCGACGAGGAGCGCAAGGGTCCGGCGCAGGACGAGGAATTCGTGCTCTCGCACTCGGACAACGTGCAGGCGACCGGCTTCGTCGAGCATCTCAAGCTGCCGCACTATGTCGACTTCCAGGCCGAGATCGCCATGCTGCGCCAGATGCGGGCAGAGGTCGAAGCACGGCTCGCCGCCATGTCTCACGCGGAGGCCGCAGAATGACCGGGCACGACGCCAACACGCCCTACAACTTCGCCTATCTGGATGAGCAGACCAAGCGGATGATCCGCCGGGCGATCCTGAAAGCCATCGCCATTCCCGGCTATCAGGTGCCGTTTGCCAGCCGCGAGATGCCGATGCCTTTTGGCTGGGGCACAGGCGGGGTTCAGGTCACCGCCGCGATCCTCGGGCCTGATGATGTGCTGAAAGTGATTGATCAGGGTGCCGATGACACGACCAATGCCGTGTCGATCCGGGCCTTCTTCGCCAGAACAGCCAATGTCGCCGTGACCACCGCGACGGCTGACGCGACCATCATCCAGACCCGCCACCGCATTCCGGAGGCCCCACTGAAACAGGATCAGGTGCTGGTCTACCAGGTGCCGATCCCCGAGCCGCTGCGTTTTCTCGAGCCGCGCGAGACCGAGACTCGCACCATGCACGCGCTCTCGGAATATGGGCTCATGCACGTCAAGCTCTATGAGGACATCGCGCGGCACGGCCACATTGCGACGGCCTATGCCTATCCCGTCGAGGTCGCAGGCCGGTATGTCATGGACCCGTCACCGATTCCCAAATTCGACAATCCGAAGATGGACGACTGCCCGGCCTTGCAGCTCTTTGGCGCGGGCCGGGAGAAGCGCATCTACGCCATTCCCCCGCACACGAAAGTGGTGAGCCTCGATTTCGAGGATCATCCGTTTGAGCGGAGCAAGTTCAATGCGCCCTGCGCGCTCTGTGCCGCGACCGACAGTTATCTCGACGAGGTCGTGACCGATGACAGGGGCGGGCGGATGTATGTCTGCTCCGACACCGATTTCTGCGAGGGCAGGCGCGCGAAAGGTCATCGCGGGGCGATGCTGGCCGATGCGCCGATACGGGAGGCGGCAGAATGAAAATCGCTGCCACCCATGCGCCACTGCTTGAAGCCCGATCGCTGGCCAAGAGCTATGTTGGCCGGCCTGCCTGCCAGCATGTCTCGCTCAGCATTGATCCGGGCGAGGTCCTGGCCATTGTCGGCGAGTCCGGCTCGGGCAAATCGACCTTGCTGAACCTCCTGTCCGGCCGCCTTGCGCCTGATGCCGGTGCGGTGCGCTACCGCACGCGCGATGGCGTCCTGCGTGATCTGGCCTCGATGTCCGAAGCGGAACGGCGGCTTCTGGCGCGCACCGATTGGGGCTTCGTGCATCAGGACGCAGCTCTGGGCCTGCGCATGAATGTCTCGGCAGGCGGCAACATCGGCGAGCGGCTGATGGCCATCGGCGACCGGCACTATGGCAATATCCGCGACACGGCGGCAGGCTGGCTGACCCGCGTCGAAATCGACACGGACCGCATCGACGACAAGCCAACGGCCTATTCGGGCGGCATGCGCCAGCGGCTGCAGATCGCGCGCAACCTGGTAACAAGCCCGCGTCTGGTCTTCATGGACGAGCCCACCGGGGGGCTCGATGTGTCGGTGCAGGCTCGCCTGCTCGATCTGATCCGCGGGCTGGTGGCTGACCTTGGTCTCGCCGTCGTTCTGGTCACCCATGACCTGGCCGTGGCCCGGCTCCTGTCACACCGCATCATCGTGATGAAGCAGGGCCATGTCATCGAGACGGGCCTGACCGACCGGGTGCTGGATGATCCGCAAGCGCCCTACACACAACTTCTGGTCTCCTCGGTGCTGGCGGCATGAGCTACCTTCCGAACCGCATCGCGCTCAGTGTCGAGGATCTCGGCAAGA
>JANMHN010000233.1:0-3432 GCA_031375185.1 Allobosea sp.
CGGCAACGCCACGACGGACCGGTATTCGCTGGCAGGCATGGGCCAGGCGCTGGATCGCATGCGGCGTGAGTGCCCCTGACGCGTGGGGCAGCGGGCCATGCCTTGCGTAGGCACAAGCCGCTTTTCATGATACGGGCTCGCCCATGAACGCCGCCGAAGCTCCCGCCCCTTCACCATCTGTCGTGCAATCCAGCAAGCCAACGCTTGTGGGCCGCACCCGTGCAGGCTTGGCTGCGGCCTTGGGTGAGATCGGTGTGCCGCCCAAGGAGCAGCGCATGCGCACAGGCCAGATCTGGAACTGGCTTTATCACCACGGTGTGCAGGACTATGCTGAGATCAGGAATGTCGGCAAGGATCTGAAGTCAGCGCTCGAAGCTCGTTTTTCGCTGGAACGTCCGGTTGTCACCGCTGCGCAAGTCTCGAAGGACGGAACGCGCAAATGGCTGGTCCGCATGCCCTCTACCGGCCCCCATGACAAGGGAGCAGAGATCGAATGTGTCTACATCCCCGAGGTTGACCGCGGCACCTTGTGCGTGTCGAGCCAGGTCGGTTGCACCCTGACATGCACGTTCTGCCACACAGGCACGCAGCGTCTGGTTCGCAACCTGACATCTGAGGAAATCGTGGCGCAACTCGTCGTCGCGCGTGACCAGCTTGGGGATTTCCCAAACCGCACGGCTCCACAAGACGGCATGCTGCCGCGCGACGGAAGCCGTTTCATCTCCAATGTCGTGTTCATGGGCATGGGCGAGCCGCTCTACAATCTCGATGCTGTTTCAGATGCCATCGATGTGATGTCCGATGGTGACGGGCTGTCACTTGGCCGCCGCCGCATCACGGTGTCCACATCCGGCGTCGTGCCGCAGATCGAGCCGCTGGGCGCCCGCACGAACACCATGCTGGCGATTTCGCTCCATGCCGTGCGCGACGATCTGCGCAATGAACTTGTTCCGCTGAACAGGAAGTATCCGATCGCAGCGCTTCTGGACGCCTGCCGCGCTTATCCGGGCCTTTCGAATGCACGCCGCATCACCTTTGAATACGTGATGCTCAAGGACGTGAACGACACCGATGCCGATGCGCGCGAGCTTGTCCGCCTGCTCAAGGGCATTCCGGCCAAGATCAACCTCATTCCGTTCAATCCCTGGCCCGGCACACGCTACGAGTGCTCGGACTGGAGCCGGATCGAGCGCTTTTCCGACATCGTGTTCAACGCGGGCTACGCGTCCCCGGTCCGCACCCCGCGTGGCCGCGACATTCTCGCAGCCTGCGGACAGCTCAAGAGCGAAACAGAAAAACTCTCGGCACGCGCCCGCATGGTACTGGACGATGCGGACACTCCCTCACCGGTTGGACAGGCCCCCTTGCCGGCAGCAACGGGCTGAGTGCCATGCGCAGCCTGGCCCGCTACCTGTTCGTCATCCCTCTCGGGTTGATCATCGCCTTCATTGCCGGCGGTTTTTTCCTCATGCTGGCCACTGTCGTGTCGCCTGCCCTTGCGGGCATGGTCTTCGGCGCGATGAATGCCTTTGCCGAGGTCGTCTTCGGATTGGCCTTCAACGGCGAGGATCCGTCAGAGCTGGCCATTGCCGCAAGCTGGCAGGGCTTCAAGCTGGCCGCTTCCATCCTGGTCGTGCCGATCCTGATCACAGCGCTTGCCTGCGAATTGTTCAGATTGTCCGGCGCATTGGTCCAGATGGTACTGACCGGCGTCCTTGCTGCAGCCCTGCCCGCCGCGATCATCGGCCTGAGGCGGTTGCCAACCGGCACCGAGACACAGGTTCTGGCGGCATTTTTCCTGACAGGCATCGTCACCGGTGCCGTCTATTGGCTGATCGCCGGTCGCGGCGCTGCGCCAAAGTCGGTCAGCGGCCCGCCTGCGTGAACAGGATCTTGACGGCAAACAGTCCGAAAATGCCGCCAAAGGCATAATCGATGCTGCGGAGCGCCCTTGGCCGGGCCTTGAGATAACCGACCACGCGCTCTGCCAGCAGGATCATGACGATGCCCAGCGGGACCGACACGGCAATGAAATAGAGTCCGAGGAACGTCATCTTGGCGGCGGCGTCGGGATCGCTCGCGCTGACGAACTGCGGCAGGAACGTCACGAAGAACAGCACCACTTTCGGATTGCTCAGATTGATCCCGATCCCCATCAGGAACGTGCGCCAGATGCTGCGCCTCTCGGCTTCAGGATCATGGCGGGCATCGCCGACATTGAGCGACGAACCATGCCGGATGGCATCATAGGCCATCCAGGCGAGATAGAGCGCACCCACGATCTTGAGGATGGTGAAGGCGGTCTGCGACGTGTTCAGCAGAGCTGACAGCCCAATGGCCGCCAGCAGCGTGTGGATGATGCACCCGGCATTGGCACCGGCCATCGCCGCCATGCCATGTCTTCGGCCTCCGCTGATCGTCTTTGACAGGAACAGGCTCATGTCAGGCCCCGGCGTGATGAAAAGGGCAAAGCAGGTCGCCGTATAGGCCAGCATCACAGCCAGATCGGGCATGAAATACATGTCGGACAATCTCCGTCAAAGACAGTTTCAGTCGCCGATGGCAACACCTTCACGGCGCGAATCAGCTCCCCCCAGATAACCGATCGGCGACACGATGATGGCCTGGATGCCCGATGTCATGTCGATGTTGCGGACCTCGTGTCCACGCGCCTGCAACGCCGCTGCCCAGCCATCGGCCTCGGTGCCGCGCTCCAGCTCCGTCGGGCCGTTGCGGCTGCCGAAATTCGGCAGATCGACCGCCTGCTGCGGATCTAGCCGCCAGTCCAGCAGCCCGACGATGGTTTTCACGACATAACCGATGATCTGGCTCCCGCCGGGTGAGCCGACAACGGCATAAAGGCGCCCGAACGCATCGAACACCAGTGTCGGCGCCATCGAACTGCGTGGCCGCTTGCCGGGCTCGACCCTGTTGGCCACGGGCGCGCCATTGGCGAGGGGTGCGAAGTTGAAGTCCGTCAACTCGTTATTGAGCAGGAATCCGCCCTTCGTCATGATGCGCGCACCGAAGCCGTCTTCGATGGTCGTGGTCATCGACACCGCATGCCCGTCCTTGTCGATGATCGAGATGTGGCTGGTTCCGTATTCGATCTGGTCGTCGGAAGGTCCGAGCAGGCCTGCCCGCCGCCGGGGCGGCTCACCGGCGCGAGCCGTTACCATCGAGCGCTCCTGGCTCATCAGGTTCGCGCGGCTGCCAAGGTAGCCGGTATCGACAAGTCCAGATGCAGGAACATCCACGAACGCTGGATCTCCGACATAAAGATTGCGGTCCGCAAAGGCCAGACGCCCCGCTTCGCTGATCCAGTGTGCGGCATTGGCGCCTTGTCCCATCCGGGCCAGATCAAAGCGTTCGACCATGCCGAGGATCTGCTGGACGGCGATCGCCCCTGAACTGGGAGGCCCCATGCCGCAG
>JANMHN010000248.1:0-6002 GCA_031375185.1 Allobosea sp.
CTTCGGCTCCAGCAAGATCATGGCGACGCTGGCGCTGATGTCGCCCGTGGTCTTGGGGCGCGGCGGGCGGCAGACGGAGCAGGGCGTCAGGAAATCGTCGAAGAGCGCAGCCTTGAGATCGTCACGGGTGAGCGGGCGGCGCGGCTGGTTCAGCAGCCTCTTCACGCGCCAGTCCCGATACTGGCTGTCAGGCGCGGTGCCGATGCCGGTGTCGCGCAGCTTGCCCAGCGCGATGGGGCTGATCCAGTGGTTCGCATGCACGATCAGGCCATCCTCCGGCAGGACCGGAAATGCCTCGTCCGGCGCACACTCGAAGTTGATGCCGAAACCGTCATCGTGGCTCAGCATCATGTTGGTCGAGCAGGCCTTTGGCGTGGTGGCGACGAATTTCATGGCCAACGCAAGATGTTGCTGCTCCATGGCCTTGCGGCGCACCAGGGCCAGCGGCACGCCTTCCTGGGAGTAGTCACGCTCGCTGCGCAGATAGTTGCCGGTGATGCAGATGCCGGCGGAGTTCATGCCATGGCGGCCAAGACCGCCCGCTTCCACGAACGTCATCACGTCCGGACCATCGCTGCGCCTGATCCTGAGCACGATGGCCGTCTGCACACATTCAGGATGCCAGTCCCAATTCTGGCCCTGGATCACGCCGCCATTCGCGGTGCGCTCGGGCAGGATGATGGCTCCGGTGCAGCCATCCGCCATGCGCTCCTCGGCAGCCTCCATCTCGGCCTCGTCCTGAGGGTCATTGTCCTGCGGGGCATGAGGCTGTGAGGCACGAGCCTGCGCGCGCGCCATGAGCCTCGCCTTGGCGACGATCTCGGTGCGGGCGTTGATCACGATGATCGCCTCGAGTGGCAGATCAGCGCCATCCGCAATGCCGCGCATCTCGTCAAGATAGGCCGCGTCGAACTCCTCGATGGTGCGGCGGAACTCCCCGATCAGGGCCGCGCGGGCCGCGCCACCCACGCCCAACGTGTCAAGCTGCGCCGCATAGAACCGCGCGCTGCGCCTGACGCGGTCCGCGACCGCGCTGCCATGCTGGCGCCCGCGCTCATGGGGCGAACCGGAGACGGACACAAAAGGGAACGGTTCAATCATCGACATGCCGATGTTTTTTGTCTAATCAATAAACATACAGGATCATTTTTTGCCAACCCTGTCAATTCGGCTGAACAACTGGACCGGAGCGTTCGAGATGGCGAGCACCCTGCACCGCGAGATCATGGGCGACATTCTCAGGATTGGCTGCGACGAGGGCTGGGCTGCGGACGTCGCCGTGGGGGAGCAACCGCTGGCCTCCCGGCTTGGTGTGTCACGCACACCTGTGCGGCGCGCCCTCGCCGCCCTGGCCGACGGCGGGATCCTGCGCCGCCAGCCCGGACAGGGCTTCATCCTGAACAGCCGGATCGACACCGCGGTCGTTGCCCAATATGCCCAGATCGAGCGATCCGGCAGCGAAATCTACCAGCGCATTCTGGCGGACCGGATCAAGGGCGATCTTCCGGGTGAGATTACCGAAAGGGCGCTGATCGCGCGCTTCGAGGTGGCGCGGGGAGATCTGCGCAAGGCGCTGCTCCGTCTGTCCGGAGAAGGGATCATCTACCGCCAGCGGGGGCATGGCTGGCGCTTCGCTGAAAGCCTGGACACGGCGCAAGCCATTGTGGAGAGCTATGCCTTTCGCGAGGCGATCGAGACGGCGGCCCTGCGCCAGCCGGGATACCTGATCGACACCAAGGCGCTCAAGCGTCTCGCCGAGGCCCACACCGCGCTCATGAGCTTGCCAGTGGACCGGATTTCCCCTGACACATGGTTCCGGATGAATGCGGACTTCCACGAAAAACTTGCCTCCTGGTCGCAGAACCGGTTCTTTCTGCAAGCGGTGAGACGGCAGAATTCACTCCGGCAAATGCACCAGTTCGCTGATTTCGCGGACCTCACGCCCGAGCAGATCGCGCAATCGTGCAAGGAGCACATCGCCATTCTCGATGCGCTCTCGACAGGGGACCGTGAACATGCGGCGATCCTGCTGTCGCGGCACCTGCAAAAAGCATCGAGCGAATGGGAGCAGGACATCTGAACAACCAGCTGCCCCGTGCCGCAGCCTGGCGCGAGGCCTGTCACGCACATTGCCAGCCCGAGGTGTAGCGCGCCAGCTTGTCGAGATCGATCTCGACCCCGAGGCCCGGCATGTCCGGGATTGCAAGGTCGCCATCCGCGTCAAGGGCAAACGGTTTGGCAAGGATGCCGTCCACATAGGGGCTGCCGCCGATGAACTCGACCAGGTCCACGCCCGGAAAGGCCGCCGCCATCTGCAGGTCGGCCGCGACGCCGAGCGCGGTGTTCCAGCCGTGCCCGACATACCGCACGCCGAAATCCTGCGCCATCCAGACGATGCGTCGCTGCTCGCTGATTCCGCCGACCTTGGTGACATCGGGCTGAACGATGTCGAAAGCCCCCCGGCTGAGAAAGGGCATGAAGCTCTGCCTGCGGGTAAGCACCTCTCCACCGGCGATCGGCACCGGGCTCGCGAGCCGCAGGTGGCAGTAATCGTCGATGGCGTCCGGCTTCAGGGCTTCCTCGAACCAGCCGACATCGTAATCCTTCAGCATCTCCGCCGTGCGCAGCGCCCATTTGAGGCCATGCGGCCAGTAGGCATCGCTGGCCCCTGCATCGACGAAAAGCTGCGCGTCCGGCCCGATGCCGTCGCGGGCCGCCCGCACGATGGCCTCGTCCAGCCGGGCGTCGTTTGCCCTGCCGAACGGGCCCCAGCCGATCTTGAAGGCCCGGAAACCTCGCGCATGGAACTCCGCCACCACATCACGCATCTTGTCCGGCTGCTCCATCAACAAGGAGCAGTATGGCTTGACCTTCTGCCGATGGTTCCCCCCCAGGAGCTGGCTCACCGGAAGCCCGGTCGCCTTGCCCAGGATGTCCCACATGGCGATGTCGATGCCGCTGATCGTATGGGTCAGCGTTCCCCCGCGCCCCATCCAGAACGTGTTCTGGTGCAGTTTTTCCGTGACCCGCTCCGGTTCCAGCGCGTTTTCGCCCATCAGAAGCGGCTCGAGCACCTTCAGTCCCGCGAGAGCAAGGCGTCCATCGGTGAAGACGCTGCCGTAGCCCGTGATCCCGGCATCGGTGTGAACGGCGATCAGGGCATGGATGGAGTCTTCAGGGCGAATTTCGGTGGTCCACCCGCCTTTCGGGCTTTCGCCGAACAATGGCGCCGCCGCGATCTTTGTGATGCGCATCTTGCCAAGTCTGTGCATGCCGCTCATGGCTGTCCCCCTTGCGGGCGCGCGTTCCGGCGGGCCTCCTGGATTGCTTCATAATCGACCGCAAGGTTCATCACCGTGATGTGCTCGTGCAGCGCACGGGTGATGGCTGGCTTGTCGCCGAGCATGAGGACAGACAGCAGGTCGTGATGCTCCTGGACGATGGCCGGCATCGGTTTGCCCAGCGTTGCCAGCCCGAAAACGATGGTCAGCTGCCGCGCGAGCGTCTCCCACAGGTCAAGGACGACGCTGTTCCCCCCCAATCTGCAGATGGCCCGGTGGAACGCCGTATCGGCTGCAGCCAGGCCATAGGCATCCTCGCGCCTCGCCGTCAGCTCCATGTCGGAGATGGCCCGCAAAAGCGGATCGATCCAGCCGCCGCGATGGTGTCCGGCATCGACGGCGCGGTGCGCGGCGCTGGTTTCCAGTGCGGTGCGCGCCTCGACAAGGTCATGCACCCACAGGTTCGTGAGCGGCCGCAGCCGGATGCCCTTGTAAGGTGCATTGACCACGATTCCGCTGCTCTCCAGGAGCCTGAGGGCTTCACGGACAGGAACGCGGCTGACGCCGAGCTTCTCCGCCAGGTCTGTCTCGACAATGCGGTCACCCGGCAAGATCACGCCGCGGGCAGCCTGCGAGATCAGCGCCTCGACCACACGGTCGACCAGTGTCTGAGGCGGCAATTTCCGCCATTCGGAATCGTCGCCGCTGACGGCTTGCGGTGCGAGGCTCGGCTGGGTGTGGCGGCTCATGGAACAGACTTAACGCGGCAAGAGGACAACGACGAGGAAAACGGCGAGGACAGCTTGACAAGCATAAAAATTGTATACAATCATACGATCAAGAGATCAAGCTGCAAGAGAATAAACTGCAAGAGATCAAGCTGATAGATCGGCAGATCTCGGAAAGCGTCATGATGACAGCCAAAGAGACCGTGAGCCGCATTCGCTGCGATCTGGATTTCGAGGCATCTGGCCGGCAGGCGGCCTATCTGCGGGCGCCGTTGTCGCGCAACACATCGGGCTGGGGCGCCGTCGAGATCCCGATCGTGGTCTTGAAGAACGGCGAGGGCCCGACGGTGTTGTTCACCGGGGGCGTCCACGGCGACGAGTACGAAGGCCCCATCGCGATATCCAAGCTGGCGCGCAGCCTTGACCACGGGCGCATCCAGGGCCGGGTGATCCTGATGCCGGCGGTCAACATGCCTGCTGTCCTGGCCGACACGCGGCTGTCCCCCGTTGACGGGCGCGACATCAACCGTTGCTTCCCCGGAGACCCGCGGGGAACCTTTTCGCAGATGCTGGCGCATTTCATGGACAGCGTGATCCTTCCCCATGTCGACATTTCGGTCGACCTGCACACGGCGGGGCATTCCATGGAATCCGCGCTGTCCACCAACATGCACTACGTGCAGGACAAGGCCCTGCGCGAGCGCACCATGCAGATCGCGGCTGCCTTCGGCGCCCCTTTCAATGCCGTGTTCTGGGGTGTCGACGAGGGAGCCACCTTCACCTCGTGCGTGGAGCGGCGCGGCAAGATCTCGGTCGGCACCGAGCTGGGCGGCTGGGGCCGCGTGAACGTGGAGGGCGTCCGCCTTGCCGAGCGGGGCCTGAGCAATGTTCTGAAAGCCTGCGGCGTTCTGGAGGGCTTGCCCGCGACCGCGCAGCGCGGCGGCGCGGCCACCACACGTCACATGATGATCAAGGATCCGGCGAACTTCCTGTTCGCCAGGCACACGGCGACTTACGAGCCCGCCAACATGGCGGGTGATGTCGTACAGGCCGGTGAACGCGCCGGGTCGCTGCATTTCATCGAAGATCTGGACCACGACCCCATCGACGTGCGCTACGCCACAAGCGGCATCCTGTGGATGGCTCCCGGCCCGGGCAGGGTGCAGCGCGGCGACTGCATCGGCGTGGTGATGCAGGATTACGACCCTCTCGCGGCGGCCTCGTGATGGAGCGCCCCGCATGACCCGGATCCTGATCGCCGAATGTATGCAGGAGATTTCCTCCTTCAATCCATGGCCGTCGAGCTATGCGGACTTCAAGGTGACATGCGGCGAGGAGCTGCTCGGGCAGCGCGGTCTGAACACGGCCATCGGCGGCGCGATGGCGGTCTTCGACCTGCGCAGCGACGTCAAGGTGGTTCCGGCGATCTCCGCCACCGCGCCCAGCGCGGGCCGCCTGTCAGCGCACGGCTGGGAGCGCTTGTCGGATGCGGTGCTGGCCGCCGTCGCCAGGCACGCGCACGCCGTTGACGGGGTTCTGTTCTCGCTGCACGGCGCCATGGGCGCCATGGGCGAGCTTGACCCCGAGGGCTGGCTGCTGGCCGAGACGCGGCGGCTGGTCGGGCCGCGTGTTCCCATCGTGGCATCGCTTGACCTGCACGGCATCATGACAGCGCGGATGCTGGCGCAGATCGACGGTTTTGCCGTCTACCAGACCTATCCGCATGTCGACTTCGCCGACACCGGCTCCCGCGCCGCCCGATTGCTGCTGAAGGTCATGGACGAGAAGCTCAGCCCCGTGACGGCGCGGATCGTGATTCCGGCGCTGGTGCGTGGCGACGAACTGGTCACGAAAACGGGCTGCTACGGAGACATGCTGCGTGATGCGCGGCAGTTGGAGCGCACCGGACAGGCGCTCGCCGCCGGCATCATGATCGGCAACCCGTTCACGGACGTTCCCGAGCTGTGCAGCCAGGCCCTGATCTGCGTCGCCG
>JANMHN010000252.1:0-2882 GCA_031375185.1 Allobosea sp.
GTCGGCATGGACATCGTTGCGGAGCGCCTCGCGGCTCGGCGCGGGCGGCCCGGCATCGTCGGGGTCAACCTCGGCGCCAACAAGCTGTCCTCTGACAGGGCAGGCGATTATGCCGTGCTGGCCGCGAAGCTGGCCCCGCTGTGCGATTTCCTGACCATCAACGTCTCTTCGCCCAATACGCCCGGCCTGCGTGATCTGCAGGGCGAGGCGGCGCTGGATGATCTGATCGCCCGCGCGCTTGCCGCGCGTGATCACGCCTGTCTGGGTCGCCGCCAGACGCCTGTGCTGCTGAAGATCGCGCCTGACCTGACCGAGACCGATCTCGACGGCATCGTCACTGTCGCCTTGCGCCGCGACATCGATGGCCTGATTGTCGCCAACACGACCACGGACCGTCCTGCGGACCTGGCTGGGGCTGCGCGGCAGCAAACCGGGGGGCTCTCGGGTCGGCCCGTGTTCGCGCGCGCCACACGTGTGCTGGCGCAGACAGCCCAACGCGTCGAGGGCAGGGTGCCCCTGATCGGCGTTGGCGGCGTCGGGGACTGGCAGGGTGCGCTTGCCAAGATCGAGGCAGGTGCAAGCCTCGTGCAGCTGTACACCGCCATGATCTACAAAGGCCCCGGCCTGTTCCGCACGATCAAGTCTGGCCTGCTGGACTATCTGGACCGCACCGGCGCTGCCGACATCGGCCAGTGCGTTGGCCGCCGCATGGGCGAATATGCAGCCGGTGAGGGCGTCTAGCATCATCGTTCAGAGCATTGCGTCCTCACAAAACCGGTGCCCACTTTCGTGCGCGATGCTCTACCGCCGCCCGAACAGCCTGAGCAGCAGCCAGGCCGGCACTACGATGAGCGCTCCGGCCACGACCCACTGGGCCACGTCACGGATGGCATCCGTCCCCAGATTGAGGATGGAGGACACGAAATTGCCCATGGCGGCAAAGAGCGCACGCGGTGTCAGGCCGAGAAACGCCATGATCGCGCCGACGATCAGAGACAGGAAAATCAGCTTGATGATCACGCTGAGCGGCGAACCGCCCATGGCGCGTTCCAGTCTGGGATCTGGCATGTTGTCGCCTCTTGTCCTGATGGGTGGCAGCGCGGCCTGCTCAAGGTCGCGGAACGCTCTATGACGCCTGGTCGGAGGGGTTCCAGCCCGTCGCGGCGATCTTGGATGCGAGGATCACGGCCTGGGTCCGGCTGTCAACTCCCAGTTTCTGCAGGATGGCAGAGACATGGGCTTTCACGGTCGCCTCTGACACGCCCAGTTCATAGGCGATCTGCTTGTTGAGCAGCCCCTCCGAGAGCATCATCAGCACACGCACCTGTTGCGGGGTCAGTGTCATCAGCCGCTTGATCGTGTCGGCGGTCTCCTGGTCCTGTCCTGTGGCGAAATCAATGCCTGCCGGCACCCAGATGTTGCCATCGAGCACGGACCGCACGGCCTCTGCCATCTGCGCAGCATCAAGCGTCTTGGGCATGAAACCGAGCGCCCCGAATTCGATGCAGCGCTTGACCACGCCCGGATCGTCATTGGCAGAGACCACCATCAACGGCACCTGAGGATGGTCCGCCCTCAGGAAGAGCAGGCCGGAGAAGCCCTGAACGCCGGGCATGGTCAAGTCCAGCAGGATGAGGTCGATGTCGGTGCCGGATGCGAGCAGGGCCGTCACCTCGTCGAACGAGCCGGCCTCTGACAGGCAGGTTCCTGGCAGCGCCGAAGTCAAGGCCTGCCGCAAGGCACCGCGGAACAGCGGATGATCGTCGGCGATCAGGATGGATGGACCTTGCTCTGAAGACATCAGGCTACTCCCGGCTTGTCGTCTCGGTGATCATATAAACGAGGGCAGGCCGCGACATAACGGAGAACCGGCTGGTGCAAAACGCATGCGCCCGGCATGCTTTGCCGATCATCACGTCGCTACCGGACGTTTGGCCTGATTGCGACCATCTGATCTAGCGCATGTGTGGCTGGCCGTGGCAAGCCTGCCTGTCTGCAGGTCTTCATGGCTGGCCCAACAATTAACACTTTTCAAATGTTGATGCACTGCACATAAACCCATGATGTTGTTGTTGAATTCAATGCGTATGAGTCTTTAGTAGCACTATCCCGCCGCAGTGTGTCGCCCTATTTATGCCACATCGGTTAAACCGGATTTAATACCGGAAAACCGACTGTCGCAAAAATGTGTCTCGGGGCATCCGGGTTTCCAGCACATGCGCATCGGGAGAAACGCAAGATGAGCGAAACAGACAAGGTACAGCAACACTGGGCTGCGACCCAGCGGCTGACCTACATCATGATTGGCATATGGGCCTTCTTTTCCTTCTTCATCCACATGTTCTCGCCTGCCCTGAACGGTATCAAGATCCTCGGCTTCCCGCTGGGCTTCTACATGGCTGCCCAGGGTTCGCTGATCGTATTCGTGGCGCAGTTGTTCTGGTTCTC
Source organism: Allobosea sp. (assembly GCA_031375185.1). GTDB lineage: Bacteria > Pseudomonadota > Alphaproteobacteria > Rhizobiales > Beijerinckiaceae > Allobosea. The sequence goes on from JANMHN010000252.1 coordinate 2,449, forward strand.
TGGGGCCCAGGACAAGGTCGACCGCAAATACGGCATGGCCGAAGACGATTGAGGGGGACAGCACCATGGCAACCGAAGCAAAAACTGATTTTACCTCCAATCTGGGCCGGATCTACACCATCTACACGGGTGGGTTCGTCGCCTTCGTGATCTTCATCGCGATCCTGGAGCGTGTTGGCGTTCCCAACAACATCCTTGGCTACCTCTTCGTGGCCTTCACGATCGGCGTCTATGCCGCCATCGGCATCCTTTCTCGCACCATGCAGGTCGACGAATACTATGTCGCCGGCCGCAAGGTTCCGTCCTTCTACAACGGCATGGCGACTGCTGCCGACTGGATGAGCGCGGCTTCCTTCATCGGCATGGCCGGCACGCTCTATCTGCTCGGCTATGACGGCCTCGCCTTCATCCTGGGCTGGACCGGCGGCTATGTG
>JANMHN010000265.1:0-16384 GCA_031375185.1 Allobosea sp.
GCTGATGAAGCTCGACCTCGCTGCTGGCGTGGACGTCGAGATCAAGCTCTGATTTTCGACCTCCTCTGGATAAGGAAAAACAGCCATGAGGTCTGGTGTCATTGCTCAGAAAGTCGGGATGACCCGCGTTTACAACGACGCAGGTGAAAACATCCCCGTGACTGTTCTGAAGGTCGACAATTGCCAGGTTGTCGCCCACCGCACGGTGGAAACGAACGGTTATGTCGCGCTGCAGATCGGCGTCGGCAAGGCCAAGGTCAAGAATGTGTCGAAGGCCGAGCGCTCGCGCTTCGCCATTGCGCAGGTCGAGCCGAAGAAAAAGCTCGCTGAATTCCGTGTCGACGATCAGGGCATGATCCCTGTCGGCGCTGAAATCACGGCAGACCACTTTGTCGCTGGTCAGTTCGTCGATGTGACGGGCACAACGACTGGCAAAGGTTTTGCCGGCGGCATGAAGCGCTGGAACTTCGGCGGTCTTCGCGCAACCCACGGTGTGTCCGTATCCCACCGCTCCATCGGTTCAACCGGTGGGCGTCAGGATCCGGGCAAGACCTTCAAGAACAAGAAGATGGCTGGTCATCTCGGTACAGATACCGTGACCACACAGAACCTCAAGGTCGTTTCGACCGATGTGGATCGTGGGCTGATCCTTGTTCAGGGTGCCGTGCCTGGTGTGAATGGTGGCTGGATCCGGGTGCGTGACGCTGTGAAGCGGACACTTCCCAAGGATGCGCCGCTTCCCGGCAAGTTCAAACTTGCGAACGAGGCTGCTCCGGTAGCTGAAACGGTGGAGGGTCAGTGATGAAACTTGATGTGACGACCCTTGACGGTGCTTCCGCTGGTTCGGTTGACCTTTCCGATGCGATCTTTGGTCTTGAGCCACGCGTTGATCTGATTCACCGCGTTGTCCGGTATCAGCTCGCCAAGCGCCAGGCTGGCACACACCAGACCCTTCTTCGCAGCGAGATCAACCGCACGAAGAAGAAACTCTACAAGCAGAAGGGTACCGGCGGCGCACGCCACGGTGCAGCCTCCGCTCCGCAGTTTCGCGGCGGCGGTCGTGCCTTCGGTCCTGTCGTTCGCAGCCATGCGCACGACCTGCAGAAGAAAGTTCGTGCGCTTGGTCTCAAGCATGCCCTTTCGGCCAAGGCGAAGGATGCTTCAATCATTGTCATGGACGATGTGAAGCTGCTCGAACCAAAAACCAAGGCTTTGCGCGGCCAGTTTGCAAAGCTCGGCCTTGGAAGCGTGTTGATCATCGGCGGTGCCGAAATCGACAGGAATTTCGGTCTTGCAGCCCGTTCGATCCCGAATGTGGATGTGCTGCCGGTCCAGGGCATCAACGTGTATGACATCATGCGCCGCGAGAAGCTTGTCCTGACCAAATCAGCGATCGATGCGCTGGAGGCGCGCTTCAAATGAGCATGGACCCGCGCCATTACGATGTGATCATCTCACCGGTGATCACGGAAAAGGCGACCATTCTGTCTGAACAGAACAAGGTTGTCTTCAAGGTTCGCAAGGACGCTACGAAGCCGCAGATCAAGGCTGCGGTTGAGAAGCTGTTCGATGTCAAGGTGAAGGGCGTGAACACGATCCTCACCGAGGGCAAAATGAAGGTGTTCAAAGGCCGCCTCGGCCAGCGCTCCGACGTCAAGAAAGCGATCGTGACCCTCGAAGATGGTCAAAAGATCGACGTGACGACGGGGCTCTGAGACGACGATAGGGACCGGACAGATGGCACTTAAACTTTTCAAGCCAATCACGCCAAGCCTGCGCCAACTGGTGCTGGTTGACCGCAGCGAGCTCTACAAGGGCAAGCCCGTCAAGGCGCTGACTGTTGGCAAATCTTCGAGCGGCGGCCGCAACAACCTTGGCCGTGTCACCGTCCGGTTTCGCGGTGGCGGGCACAAGCGTTCTCTGCGTCTTGTTGACTTCAAGCGCCGTGGTTTCATGGGGCAGCCGGCCCTGGTCGAGCGGATCGAATATGATCCGAACCGCACCGCTTTCATCGCGCTGATCAAGTATGCGGACGGTACGCTGTCCTACATCCTTGCTCCGCAGCGCATGGCCGTTGGTGACAGCGTGATTGCCGCCGAAACGGCTGACGTGAAGCCTGGCAATGCCATGCCGATTGGCAATATTCCGGTGGGAACGATTGTTCACAACGTCGAGCTCAAGATCGGGAAGGGCGGTGCGATTGCCCGCTCCGCTGGCAACTACGCCCAGATCGTCGGCCGTGACTCCGGCAATGTGATCTTGCGCCTCAATTCCGGCGAGCAGCGTCTGGTCAATGGCCAGTGCTTTGCAAGCATCGGTGCGGTGTCGAACCCGGACCATATGAACATCTCGCTCGGCAAGGCCGGTCGCAATCGCTGGCTTGGAAAGCGTCCGCATAATCGCGGTGTGTCGATGAACCCGGTTGACCACCCGCATGGTGGTGGTGAAGGCCGGACCTCGGGTGGCCGCCATCCGGTGACGCCATGGGGCAAGCCGACCAAGGGCGCAAAGACCCGTACGAACAAGCGGACTGACAATTTCATCGTGGCGTCCCGTCACGCTCGCAAGAAGAAGGGCTGAGGCTCATGGCTCGTTCTGTTTGGAAAGGTCCGTTCGTTGACGGATACCTTCTGAAGAAGGCCGATGCTGCTCGTAGTTCGAGTCGCTCGGAAGTCGTCAAGATCTGGAGCCGCCGCTCCACGATCCTGCCGCAGTTCGTCGGTCTGACGTTCGGTGTCTACAACGGCCAGAAGCATATTCCGGTCACTGTTTCCGAGGAAATGGTTGGCCAGAAGTTTGGCGAGTATTCGCCGACACGCACGTTCTACGGCCATGCCGCAGACAAAAAAGCGAAGAGGAAGTGAGCCATGTCTAAGGCTGCCACTCCCCGCGCGCTGAGCGACAAGGAAGCCCAGGCGGTTGCACGCAATCTGCGTGTCAGCCCCCAGAAGCTCAACCTTCTTGCCGGCATGATCCGCGGAAAGAAAGTTTCGACGGCGCTGGCCGATCTTGAATTTTCGCGCAAGCGGATTGCTCTTGATGTCCGCAAGTGCCTGCAGAGCGCCATTGCCAATGCCGAAAACAACCACGCGCTCGATGTCGATGATCTGGTTGTTGTTCAGGCTCATGTCGGCAAGGGTCTTGTCATGAAGCGCTTTCACGCTCGTGCCCGCGGTCGCGGCGCGCGTATCTTGAAGCCGTTTGCGCACATCACGATTGTGGTGCGCGAAACGCCTGCGGCGAAAGCCTGAGGAGAGAACGATGGGTCAGAAAGTCAATCCGATCGGTCTGCGCCTCGGCATCAACCGTACCTGGGACTCGCGCTGGTTTGCGCAGGGCGCAGAGTATGGCGTGTTGCTTCACGAGGATTTCGCGATCCGTGCAGCACTGATGAAGGCGCTCAAGCAGGCTGCCATCTCTAAGATCATCATCGAGCGTCCCCACAAGAAGTGCCGTGTCACCATTCTTTCGGCCCGTCCGGGTGTGGTGATCGGAAAGAAGGGCGCTGATATCGAAAAGATCCGCAAGCTCGTCATGCAGCTCACAAAGGCTGATGTCGCCATCAACATCGTCGAGGTGCGCAAGCCTGAAGTCGATGCAACCTTGGTTGCCGACTCCATCGCCCAGCAACTCGAACGCCGTGTTGCCTTCCGCCGTGCCATGAAGCGGGCTGTCCAATCTGCCATGCGTCTCGGCGCCGAAGGCATCCGCATCAACTGTGCTGGCCGTCTTGGCGGGGCTGAAATCGCTCGCCAGGAATGGTACCGTGAAGGTCGCGTGCCGCTGCACACCATGCGCGCTGACATCGACTATGGTGTCGCCACTGCGTTCACGACATACGGCACGTGCGGCATCAAGGTCTGGATCTTCAAGGGCGAAGTCCTTGAACATGATCCGATGGCGCAGGACAAGCGCATGAACGAAGAGGCATCCCGTCCGTCAAGCGGTGGCGATCGCCGTCGCGAACGCGACCAAGCCTGAGGTTGATCGAGGTCCATCATGCTTCAACCGAAGAAAACAAATTTCCGCAAGCAGTTCAAGGGGCGCATTCATGGCGTTGCCAAGGGCGGCACGGAGCTCAATTTTGGCCAGTTTGGCCTTAAAGCACTCGAGCCTGAACGCGTCACTGCGCGCCAGATCGAGGCAGCCCGCCGTGCGATCACGCGTGCCATGAAGCGCGCGGGACGTGTCTGGATCCGCGTGTTCCCCGATGTTCCGGTCTCGCAGAAGCCGACGGAAGTGCGTATGGGCAAGGGCAAAGGCGCTCCCGAGTTCTGGGCGTGTCGTGTCAAGCCTGGACGCGTGATGTTCGAGGTCGAGGGCGTCAGCGAAGAAACGGCGCGTGAGGCTTTCCGCCTCGGTGCTGCCAAGTTGCCGATCAAGACGCGCTTCATCCAGCGCATAGCCGAGTGAGGAGGGGTCGATGAAAAGCACACAACGCCTGTCCGATCTGAAGGTCATGAGCACAGATCAGCTTCAGGATGAACTCCTGAAGCTCAAGAAAGAGCAGTTCAACCTGCGTTTCCAGCGGGCCACCGGCCAGTTGGAGAACACGTCGCGTGTGACCGAGGTTCGCAGGGACATCGCTCGCGTCAAGACGCTGGCACGCAGCAAGCCTGCCGCAGCGAAGGCCTGAAGGAGCAAATCATGCCAAAACGTGTACTTCAGGGCGTCGTTGTCAGCGACAAGCAAGAAAAAACGCTCGTGGTGAAAGTTGAGCGTCGCTTTACGCATCCTCTTCTCAAGAAGACGGTGCGCCGGAGCAAGAATTACCACGCGCATGATGAAACAAACCGCTTCAAGGCGGGGGACATGGTCTGGATCGAAGAATCCGCACCGATCTCCAAACTGAAGTGCTGGGTTGTGCTGGAGAGCGCGCCGGGGTCTTGATTTCCCGGGCATGATCTCCATTCGTTTGGCTGGGGGCCTTCAGGTGTGCGGTGAATCCACGCGCCATTTCATGAAGCTCCCGACAGTCGTAGTCCGGATGAAAGTCTGGAAACCGGTCTGAATTTTACAGAAAGGATCACGGCCATGATCCAGGTGCAAACCAATCTCGAGGTCGCGGACAATTCCGGCGCCCGTCGTGTGATGTGCATCAAGGTCCTTGGTGGTTCCAAGCGTCGCTACGCTGGCATCGGGGATATTATTGTCGTTTCCATCAAGGAAGCGATTCCGCGTGGGCGCGTGAAGAAGGGTGACGTCATGAAGGCGGTCGTCGTTCGCACGGCCAAGGATGTTCAGCGTGTGGATGGCTCGGTCATCCGCTTCGACAAGAACGCGGCTGTTCTGATCAACAATCAGAAAGAGCCTATCGGTACCCGTATTTTCGGGCCGGTTCCGCGTGAACTCCGTGGCAAGAACCACATGAAAATCATTTCGCTGGCACCGGAGGTGCTCTGATGGCCGCGAAGATCAAGAAGGGCGACAAGGTTGTCGTCATCACCGGTCGTGACAAGGGCAAGTCGGGCGAAGTGCTCGGCGTGAACCCAACGGAAGGTCGTGCCATGGTGCGCGGCATCAATCTGGTCAAGCGTCACACCAAAGCGACGATGCAGTCCGAGGGCGGCATCATCTCGAAGGAGGCGGCCATCCAGCTGTCCAACCTTCAGATTGCCGATCCAAAGGATGGCAAGCCGTCCCGTGTGGGTTTCAAGGTTTTGAGCGATGGCCGCAAGGTTCGCTTCGCCAAGCGTTCGGGGGATCTGATCGATGGCTGAGGTTCAGTACACACCGCGCATGCGCAAGCACTACGACGAGGTCGTGCGCCCCGCGATGATCGAGCAGTTCGGCTACAAGAACGCGCTTGAGGTTCCGGCGATCACCAAGGTCGTCCTGAACATGGGCGTGGGCGAGGGCACCGCTGACCGCAAGAAGGTCGATTCGGCCGCCGCCGATCTGGCCCTGATCGCCGGGCAGAAGCCTGTCGTCACCAAGGCCCGCAACGCCATTGCAGGTTTCAAGTTGCGCGAAAACCTGGCGATCGGCGCGAAAGTCACGCTGCGTAAGCAGCGCATGTACGAGTTTGTTGACCGTCTTGTCACGATCGCGTTGCCACGCGTCCGTGACTTCCGCGGCCTCAATCCAAAGTCCTTCGATGGCGCTGGCAATTTCGCCCTTGGCATCAAGGAGCATCTTGTCTTCCCGGAGATCGCCTATGACAAGGTCGATCAGGTTCTGGGCATGGATGTCATCGTTTGCACTACCGCCAAAACGGATGACGAGGCGCGTGCGCTTCTGAAGCTGTTCAACTTCCCGTTCCGGCAGTGAGCTCTCGCGCTCATACGCGGCAACCAGGAGATCAAGATGGCTAAAAAAAGCTCCATCGAAAACAACAAGCGCCGTCAGCGCCTTGTGAAGAAGTTTGCCGGGAGACGCGAGCGTCTTCTGACCGTTGCAAACGACGAGACGAAGGCCATGGACGAACGCTTCGAGGCCCGCCTCAAGCTGGCCCAGATGCCCCGCAATGGCAGCAGGACACGCATTCGCAACCGTTGTGAAGTGTCCGGTCGTTCTCGCGCGGTTTATCGCAAGCTGAAGATGAGCCGCATCGCGCTGCGTGAACTTGGCAACAAGGGCCTTGTTCCGGGCCTCGTGAAGTCGAGCTGGTGAGGAGATAGGCCATGACGATCATTGATCCGTTGGGCGATATGCTCACCCGCATCCGCAATGCGCAGATGCGCCGCAAGTCACGCGTTTCCACGCCGGGCTCCAAGCTGCGCGCCCGTGTTCTCGACGTGCTGAAGTCGGAAGGCTACATCCGCGGTTATGTCTCTACCGAACATACCGATGGACGATCCGAGTTCGACATCGAACTCAAGTATTATGAGGGCCAGCCTGTTATCCGCACCATCGAGCGGGTTTCAAAGCCTGGTCGCCGGGTCTATGCTTCTGTTGACACGATGCCGCGCGTGGCCGATGGCCTTGGCGTGACAATCATTTCGACGCCGAAGGGCGTCATGGCCGATCACTCGGCCCGCGAGATGAATGTCGGCGGCGAAGTGCTCTGCAAGATTTTCTGACGGGAGAACGCACACATGTCTCGCGTAGGAAAAAAACCAGTTGCCGTACCCCAGGGCGTCACTGCCTCGGTTTCCGGCCAGAAGGTCCAGGTCAAGGGTGCGAAGGGCGAGCTGTTCTTTGATGCTCCGTCCGAGGTGACCCTCGCTCTGGATAATGGCAGCATCACTGTGACTCCCAAGGGACAGGACAATCGTTCCCGTGCCATGTGGGGCATGTCCCGTGCGCAGGTTGCAAACCTGATGGTCGGCGTGTCGAAGGGCTTCGAGAAGAAGCTCGAGATCACCGGCGTGGGCTACAAGGCCGCAGTTCAGGGCAAAATCCTGAAACTCTCGCTCGGCTACTCGCATGATATCGATTACGAGATTCCGGTCGGCATTGCCATCGCGACGCCCAAACCAACGGAAATCATCGTGACGGGTATCGACAGGCAGAAAGTCGGGCAGACTGCCGCCGAAATTCGTGATTATCGTGGACCGGAGCCTTACAAGGGCAAGGGCGTGCGTTATTCTGGCGAGTTCATCTTCCGCAAGGAAGGCAAGAAGAAGTAAGGACGCGTCGTCATGGCGAAAATTTCCACAGCTGACCGCCGCAAGGCGCGTGTCCGCCGCGCGATCAGGGCTGCTGCCAATGGTCGCCCGCGTTTGTCCGTGCATCGCACGAACAAGCAGATCTATGCGCAGATCATCGATGACGAGAAGGGCGTGACACTTGTTGCTGCCTGCTCACTCGAAGCTGAGCTGAAGGGCGGCATCGTTTCCGGTGCCAACGTTTCTGCAGCGGCCATCATCGGCAAGGCGATTGCCGAGCGTGCGGTTAAGGCAGGCGTCACGCAGGTCGTGTTCGACCGGGGCGCTTATATTTATCATGGCCGTGTCAAGGCCCTGGCCGAAGCTGCCCGCGAAGGTGGTCTCGAATTCTGATCCCGGAGCGCAGTCCGCGCTTCTGGTTTTGGTCTGCTGGATGCTTTCAGGTTGACACAGCCTGAAAGCATCTGTCTGTAGGCGACTGCTCAAGCGAGCGGGCACGACATCCGTGCTTCCGCGCAAGTACGAGGATTATCATGGCAAGAGAACCACGCTCCGAACGTGGCGAGAAGGTCGACAGCGAGTTTGTCGATCGCCTCGTTCATATCAACCGTGTCGCCAAGACCGTGAAGGGTGGCCGCCGCATGGCGTTTGCCGCCCTTGTCGTTGTCGGTGACCAGAAAGGCCGTGTCGGTTTCGGCCACGGCAAGGCCCGCGAAGTTCCCGAAGCGATCCGCAAGGCGACTGAATCCGCCAAGCGCGCCCTGGTTCGCGTTCCTCTGAAGGAAGGCCGCACGCTGCATCATGATGTCGTTGGTCGCCACGGTGCGGGCCGCGTTATCCTGCGTTCGGCGCCAGCCGGTACGGGCATCATTGCCGGTGGCCCGATGCGCGCCGTGTTTGAAACCGTCGGCATTCAGGACGTCGTATCCAAGTCGCTCGGTTCATCGAATCCCTACAACCTCGTGCGCGCCACATTCTCGGCACTCCGTAACGAGGACAGCCCGCGCGGTGTTGCCGCCCGTCGCAATCTCAAGGTCTCCCAGCTTCAGACACGTCGCCGTGACTCGGACGCTGCCGCGACCGAGAGCGAAGCGTGAGGAGTGTGACCGATGGCTGACAAGACCATTATCGTGGAACAGATCGGTTCGCCGATCCGCCGGGTTCATCAGCAGCGTGAAACGCTGGTGGGCCTGGGCCTCAACAAGATCCGTCGTCGCTCCACGCTTGAAGATACACCCGCCATTCGCGGGATGATCGAACGCGTGAAGCACCTCGTCCGCATTGTCGACGACAATTCCCTGGCGAAGTGAGGGGGCACACATCATGAAACTCACAGATCTTCGTGACAACCCCGGTGCCACCAAAGACCGCATGCGTGTCGGCCGTGGCATTGGTTCGGGCAAGGGCAAGACAGCCGGTCGCGGCGTCAAGGGTCAGAAGGCGCGCACAGGCGTGTCGATCAAGGGCTTCGAGGGTGGCCAGATGCCACTTCATCGTCGCCTGCCCAAGCGCGGCTTCTCCAATGTGGTGTTTGCCCGCGATCTCAACGAGGTGAACATCGGGCGTGTGCAGCAGGCGGTCGACGCCGGCAAACTCGCCGCTGATGCCACCGTGACGATCGCTGCATTGGTTGCTGCCGGTGTATGTTCAAAGCCACGCGACGGCGTCAAGATCCTCGGGATCGGCGATCTGACAGCCAAGCTGTCGTTCGAGGTGTACGGCGCGTCGAAATCGGCCGTCGAGGCCATTGAAAAGGTTGGTGGCGCGGTGAAAATTCTGTCCGCCGCTTCACAGGCGTGATCCAAACGCTTACATGAGATAACGGGACGGCGGCTCCGGGTTTCAACGAACCCTACTGGCCGCCGTTTCCTTGTTGACCTGACCAGATCCTGAGGGGATTCGCATGGCTTCAGCTGCAGAACAGCTCGCATCGAGCCTGAACTTCGGCGCACTCGCCAAGGCGAGCGAGCTCAAGAAGCGCATCTGGTTCACTCTTGCCGCGCTCGTTGTCTATCGTCTCGGCACCTACATCCCGCTGCCCGGTATCAATCCTGACGCGGTGGCTGACCTGTTCAAGCAGGCTCAGTCCGGCATCCTGGGGCTGTTCAACATGTTCTCCGGCGGTGCCGTCGGTCGCCTTGCGATTTTCGCCTTGAACATCATGCCGTATATTTCGGCTTCCATCATCATCCAGTTGCTGACGTCCGTCCTGCCATCTCTCGAGGCACTCAAGAAGGAAGGTGAGTCGGGGCGCAAGGTGCTGAACCAGTACACCCGCTATCTGACGCTTGTGCTGGCCCTGTTCCAGGCGTGGGGCATTGCGGTCGGTCTGCAGGGCTCCGGCAATCTGGTGCAGGATCCCGGACCGTTCTTCATGTTGTCTGCCGTGATCACGCTGGTGGGCGGCACCATGTTCCTGCTGTGGCTTGGCGAGCAGATCACCAGCCGCGGCATCGGCAATGGCCCGTCCATGATCATCTTTGCCGGCATCATCGCCGAATTTCCCGGCCAATTGATGCAGACCCTCGAGCTTGGCCGTCAGGGTGCCTTGTCGACGCCGCTGCTGCTGGCTGTTCTGGTGATGGCTGTCTGCGTCATTGCGCTGTGCGTGTTCATGGAGCGGGCACAGCGCCGCCTCCTGATCCAATACCCGAAGCGCCAGGTCGGCAACAAGCTCTATGAGGGGCAGACATCGTTCCTGCCGCTCAAGCTCAACACGTCCGGTGTCATTCCGCCGATCTTTGCATCTTCCCTGTTGCTGTTGCCGGCCACGATTGCCAGCTTCCAGCAGGCGTCGGGCGGCACGGGCTGGCTTTCGACTCTAGCGACTTATCTGGGGCATGGACGGCCGCTGTTCATGATCCTGTATGCGGCGCTGATCATCTTCTTCTGCTTCTTTTACACCGCCATCGTGTTCAACCCGACCGAGACAGCCGACAACCTCAAGAAGCAGGGCGGCTTCATTCCCGGCATCAGGCCGGGCGAGCGCACGGCCGAGCATCTCGATTACACGCTGACACGCATCACCTGCATTGGTGCTGCTTATCTGACTATAGTTTGCTTGATTCCGGAGTTCATGATCTCGTATGCCCAGATACCGATCATTCTCCTGGGCGGGACATCGCTTCTGATCGTGGTCACGACCACGATGGATACGGTGGCTCAGGTGCATGGTCATCTGCTGGCCCATCAATACGAGGGGCTGGTCAAGAAAAACAAACTCAAGGGTGCGAGGCGCTGATGAGACTGATCCTGCTGGGTCCACCGGGGGCGGGTAAGGGCACGCAGGCTGCACGTCTGGTTGAGAAGCACGGTATTCCGCAGCTCTCCACTGGAGACATGCTGCGTGCCGCCGTTGCTGCAAGCTCGCCGGTCGGGCTGAAGGCCAAGGCTGTGATGGATGCTGGCGGACTGGTTTCGGACGAGATCGTGATCGGCATCATTGCCGACCGCATCAACGAAGCCGACGCCGCTAGGGGCTTCATTCTGGATGGCTTTCCGCGCACTGTTGCACAGGCCGAGGCGCTTGATGCCATGCTGGCTGACCGCCACATGAAACTGCGTGCCGTGGTCGAGTTGCGTGTGGACCAGAGCAAACTCGTGGGCCGCATCGTCAAGCGTGCGGACGAGGCGAGGGCTGCAGGGCAGCCCGTGCGCAAGGATGATGATCCTGATGTCTTCAAGACGCGTCTGGAAGCCTATAACCGCGACACGGCTGTCGTCGCCCCGTATTATGAGAAACGTGGGCAACTCACTGTGGTTGACGGCATGCAGCCGGTTGATGCCGTGACCGAGGCGATTGAAAAAGCTCTTGCGTAGGGGCGGGTTGGGCTTTTGAGAATCCGCGACGCCATCAAGCTGATCGAAAGTGATGGTTGGTTTCAGGTGGCAACAAAGGGCAGTCACAGGCAGTTCAAACACCTGTCCAAAAAAGGTAGGGTGACAGTCGCAGGTAAATTGTCTGATGATCTTGCAGTCGGAACATGGGCAAGTATCCTCAAACAGGCAGGTCTCCGGGAGACGTCGTGATGCGATATGCCGTTGTGATCGAGAAGGCTGCCGGGAATTACTCGGCCTATGTGCCTGATCTGCCCGGTTGCGTGGCAACCGGAGCTACGGTCGAAGAAACCGAAATAGAAATCAGGACCGCGATCCGTTTTCACATAGAAGGACTTGTGGAGGACGGCCTTCAGGTGCCATTCCCGACAAGCCGCGCGGAATATGTGGATGCGTGACGCCTGCGATTGATCACCTCAAGAAAACAGTCCTGACGACCACTCGCGGCGTTACCGAACTTAACAGCACCAATCATCTGGCTGACGCCTCAGCCTTGCAAACGTTCTTATTTTGTTCTTATATGGAGCATGCCAGACCATGCTGCCGGGCCCAAGGCCCTCTATCTCGATTTCGACAGTTTTTTCGCCAGCGCCGAGCAGCATCTGCGGCCGGAACTGCGCGGCTTGCCTGTCGGCGTCGTGCCCCTGCCAAGCGAACACACCAGCCTCATCGCCGCGAGCCGCGAGGCAAAGGCGTTCGGCTTCAAGGTCGGCACACCCGTCAGGGAGGCGCGGCAGATCTGTCCTGACATCAGGATCGTCACGGCCAGGCCAGAGGCCTATGTCAGGCTTCACCACCAGATCCTGTCCGTGGTGGGGGACGTTGTGCCTGTGGGAGCGGTTCGCTCGATCGATGAACTGGTTTGCCATCTTCTGCGCAACGAGCAGGCGAGGGCCGAGGCACTGGCCCGCGAGATCAAGACGGCGCTGGCCCTGCGGATCGGCCCTGTGCTGACATGCTCCATCGGTCTGGGGCCGAACGAACTGATCGCCAAGATCGGGGCCGAAATGAACAAGCCCGATGGGCTGGTCATCATCCGCCAGCAGGATCTGCCCGAGGCTCTATATCGCTGCGCCTTGCAGGACATCCCCGGCATCGCCAAGGGCAATGCAGCCCGTCTGGCCCGCGCCGGGATCACGGACATCCATGGCTTGCTCGACCTGGCACCCAAGCAGATGCGCGCGCTGTGGGGCGGTGTGGAGGGCGAGCGGCTTCATGCCGCGCTGCATGGGCGGACGGTTGAGCGGCCTGAAACGCGACGTGGCATGTTCGGGCACAGCCGCGTCTTGCCCCATCAGTGGCGCAAGCCCGGCCTCATCGCCGCCTGTGCGCGGCTTTTGCTGGTCAAGGCAGCGCGCCGGATGCGGCGAGATGGCTTCATGGCCCAGACGCTCAGTGTCGGCCTGCGCAGCCAGGACCGCACCCGCTGGCAGAAGGATGAGCGTTTTCAAGCTGTCCGCGATGACCAGTTCCTGCTTGCCGCGCTCAACCGCCTGCTGCATGCGGCAGACGGGGAGGGTGTCTTGCGCCAAGCCAAGACAATCCATGTCGTCCTGTTCGATCTGGTGAGCGTGGATGACAGGCCGCGCGATCTGTTCGCCCGGAGCGAGACGCTGGCCATCCGCAGCAAATGGGAAAAGCTGTCCGACATCACGGACGGACTGAGCGCCCGGTTCGGACATTCGGCCGCGATGCTGGGCGTCCAGAGACAGCCTCCGGGAGGTTACGCAGGCGCAAAGATCGCCTTTGGCCGCATTCCGGATCTGGCGGATTTCGACGGGCCGGTTCCGTGACAGGTCGCGCGCGGCATGACATTGTCCTCGCCGCAGGCGTCGGCGGGCAAGCGCCTGTGCAGCGCGTGTGCATTAGTCCTTGACACTGCAAGCGCCAGTCACTAACCCCCGGAGATCGTCATTGTGCGGGTTCGGGGCCTTTTTGGCTGCGGGCTGCTTTTGCACTGGCGGCGCTCGCATGAGCCGGCCTCCACCGGACGCGGGGAATGTTCATCGGCGGCGCGTGCGTCAGCCCTACAATGGAGAGAGTGATGGCTCGTATTGCGGGTGTCAACATCCCAACCAACAAGCGCGTTGTGATCGCGCTCCAGTATATTCACGGCATTGGGGCCAAGTTTGCCTCTGAAATCTGCGAGAAGGTGTCCATTCCGGCCGAACGCCGCGTGGCCCAGCTTTCGGATGCCGAAATCCTTCAGATCCGCGAAACCATCGACCGCGATTACCAGGTCGAGGGCGATCTGCGCCGCGAAGTCTCGATGAACATCAAGCGCCTGATGGACCTTGGTTCGTACCGTGGTCTGCGTCACCGCAAGGGCCTGCCCGTCCGCGGTCAGCGCACCCATACGAATGCACGCACACGCAAGGGAAAGCCAAAGGCCATCGCCGGCAAGAAGAAGTGACGAAGCTTCGGCGTCGTCATCCTCGGGCTTGATCCGAGGATCCCGTCCCTCGCAAGGGATGGTCGGGTCAAGCCCGACCATGACGAGCGGGGGCAGATCACCTCACCACTCCCCAGCGCCTGGCATGACGGGCGCGCTTGAAGGACACAACAATGGCTAAGGAAGCAGGCCGCGTAAAGCGCCGTGAGCGAAAGAACATTGCCTCTGGCATCGTTCATGTGAACGCCTCGTTCAACAACACCATGATCACCATCACCGACGCGCAGGGCAACACGATTTCGTGGTCGTCCGCGGGCGTTATGGGCTTCAAGGGTTCGCGCAAATCGACCCCCTATGCCGCGCAGGTTGCCGCTGAAGATGCAGCCCGCAAGGCTTCCGAGCACGGCATGCGGACCGTCGAGGTCGAGGTTCTGGGACCTGGTTCGGGCCGTGAATCGGCTCTGCGGGCCCTGCAGGCTGCCGGGTTTACCGTGACGTCCATCCGCGATGTCACGCCCATTCCGCACAATGGCTGCCGCCCTCGCAAGCGTCGCCGCGTCTGAGTTCATTTCACACCGCCGTGGTACGTTCGCTCTCTCTTGCGCGATGCCTCACGACGAACATGGGCGATGGCATGGCCATCGCCGGCAAGACCCCTCAAGGAAAGGTGCGGTCGTGATTAGCAAAAACTGGCAGGATCTCTCGAAGCCCAACAAGCTTGAAGTGAAGCCTGGTGAAGATGCCAAGCGGGTGGCCACAGTGGTGGCCCGTCCGCTTGAACGCGGCTTCGGCCAGACTCTCGGCAACTCCCTGCGCCGTGTGCTGCTGTCGTCTCTTCAGGGTGCAGCCGTGACGGCGATCCAGATCGACGGCGTCCTGCACGAGTTCTCCTCGATACCCGGCGTCCGTGAGGATGTGACGGACATCGTGCTGAACGTGAAGGCTGTCGCCATCAAGATGCAGGGCGACACCGCCAAGCGCATGACCCTGCGCAAGCAGGGCCCTGGTACAGTGACAGCCGGCGACATCAACACCGTTGGTGATGTCTCGATCCTCAATCCAGACCATGTGATCTGCACGCTGGATGAGGGCGCTGAAATCCGGATGGAGTTCACGGTTGCAACCGGCAAGGGTTATGTTCCCGCCGAGCACAACCGCCCGGAAGATGCGCCGATCGGCCTGATCCCGGTCGATGCTCTCTATTCGCCTGTGCGGAAGGTCTCGTACCGCGTCGAGAATACCCGCGAAGGCCAGAATCTTGACCGCGACATGCTGACCATGACGGTCGAGACCGATGGGTCAATCACGCCGGAAGATGCGTTGGCCTATTCGGCCCGTATCCTGCAGGACCAGCTTGCCGTGTTCATCACGTTCGAGGAGCCTCGCAAGGAAGAAGTGGTGTCGAACGCGCCGCAGCTTCCGTTCAACCCGGCACTGCTCAAGAAGGTGGACGAACTCGAATTGTCCGTCCGTTCGGCCAACTGCCTGAAGAACGACAACATCGTCTATATCGGCGATCTGATCCAGAAGACCGAAGCAGAGATGCTGCGCACACCGAACTTCGGTCGCAAGTCCCTGAACGAAATCAAGGAAGTGCTGGCCGGCATGGGCCTGCATCTCGGCATGGAAGTGTCGGGCTGGCCGCCGGAAGACATCGAGTCGCTCGCAAAGCGGTTTGAAGAGCATTATTGAGTGGCAATACGCAGTTGGCGTCAGGCGATCGTTCATGTTGATCGATTGCCGGTTGCCTACTGCAGACTGCCCATAAAAAGCACCCGTACCTTGGCACGGCGGGCGCATAACGTAGGAGAGCCACAATGCGTCACGGATTTCGCGGTCGTCGTTTCAACCGCACCACTGAACACCGCAAGGCCATGTTCGCGAACATGTGCAACGCCCTGATCAAGCATGAGCAGATCGTCACGACCCTGCCCAAGGCGAAGGATCTTCGCCCCGTGATCGAGAAGCTGATCACGCTTGGCAAGCGCGGCGATCTTCATGCCCGCAGGCAGGTGATCGCCCAGATCAAGGATGTCGCGATGGCCAAGAAGCTGTTTGACGTCATCGGTCCACGCTACAAGGAGCGCAATGGCGGCTACACCCGTGTTCTCAAGGCAGGCTTCCGCTATGGCGACAACGCGCCGCTCGCCGTCATCGAGATGGTGGACCGTGACGTGACCGCACGCGGCAAGGATTCAGGCCCGACGATGAAGGAAGATGGCGCGGAAGCGGCCTGATCTCCGGATTTTGCAGAATTGCGTGGACAAGGCGGCTCGGAAGAGCCGCTTTTTTCATGCAGTCAGGTCAGCTTGCAAGCTCTGCGTTCCGCCTAGCAGATATGTTCGACAACATCACGAGAAACGTCTTCAGTGGGCCGGAAGATGATTGTGCAAAGCTGGTGTGTGTGGCCAAGCCCGCAAAGTTCAATGCCGTGTTGATGAGTTCAGGTGCAAGCGAGCAGCCCATGCTCCAGTCGAGGAACATTCTTTCCTCGATCTCGGATTGTTCCAGGACCATCATCCTGTCGTTTCGCGTGTCCAGGCTGATTTTTCGCAAGACATCCTTGAGCGAACCCGGATCTCCCTCGAGAATCTGCAGAAACTGA
>JANMHN010000273.1:0-1846 GCA_031375185.1 Allobosea sp.
AGGTTGGTGGCGATGTACTTGGCCGCCACGGCGCCCTGCTGATCGTCACGGCCGCAGGTGCGGAAGGCGTTCCAGAGACCACGCTCGGTGATCTTCGGGTTGGTGGCCGACGGCGTGATGAAGGCAATGCCATTCTCGGCATAGACTTCCGAGGCCGGCATGGTGACGCCGGAGTTGAAGTGGCCGACGACGAGCTTGATGCCATCGCCCACGAACTTGTTGGCAACCGAGACACCCTGCTTGGGATCGGAAACGTCATCGCCGACGGACACGACGATCTTCTGGCCAAGGATGCCGCCGGCAGCGTTGATGTCCTCAACGGCCTGCTCGACGCCATTCTTCAGCTGTGCGCCGAATGCAGCGTTCGGGCCCGTGATGGGGCCGGCTACACCGAGCTTGATCTGGGCATTGGCTGCGCCCGAGAAAGCGAGCGCCGCGCCGAGCGCGATGCCGCTCAACAGCAGTTTCTTCATGAGTGGTAACTCCCCTGGATGACTGAACAGACTTCGACGAAGCCTGTCTCGGCGCATGTCGCCGCCGTGAAACGCAGTCTTGCGCTTTTTCCCGGCGGTGTCACGCGGCAAGCTCTCAAAAAACAAATCAGCTCAGGCCTTGCCGCGGGCGCGCCAGGCGAACGGCCCGGTGCGCTCGTACAGCCAGCGATACTGTGTCGTCATCTGTGTCGTGCGCATGTAGCGCCAGCCGGCAAAGGCGATCACCATCAGGATCGTCGTGTCGATCAGATAGTAGTGCAGCGTCAGCAGCGTGCCCTGGAACAGGGCAAAATGGATGAAGCGCACCACCATCCCGAGGATCAGCACATAGAACACCAGCTGCACCGCCGGCTTCCAGCTCAGCGCCACGGCCCGGCCCGACATCCAGGCGGCCCAGCCGCCCATGATCACGGTGACGAGCAGGAACAGCCACACCGTCGGTTCTTCGTAGAGGATGCCCATGCTCAGTGCCTCCCGCCTTCGAGATAGGCGGCGCGCACCTGCGGGTTGGCGAGCAGGTCCCGCCCGGTGCCGCTCATGGTGATGACGCCATTGACCATGACATAGCCGCGATGGGCGAGCTTGAGGGCATGGAAGGCATTCTGCTCGACGAGGAACACCGTCAGCCCCTGGCGCTCGTTCAGGTCGCGGATCGCATCGAAGATCAGCTTCACGATCAGCGGCGCGAGGCCCAGCGAAGGCTCGTCCAGCAGCAGCAGCTTCGGCCGGCTCATCAGGGCGCGGGCAATCGCCAGCATCTGCTGCTCGCCGCCCGACAGCGTGCCGCCGCGTTGCTGCAGCCGTTCGCGGATGCGCGGGAACAGCTTGCACATCGTCTCGAGGTCTTCGTCAAAATGGGCAAAGTTATCGACCGACGCGCCCATCTGCAGGTTTTCGAAAACCGTCATGCGCGGAAAGATGCGCCGCCCCTCGGGCGACTGGGCGATGCCCATCCGCGCGATCAGGTGGGTCGGCACCTTGGTGATGTCCTGCCCGTCATAGGTGATCGAGCCCTCGCGCGCCTGGGGCGAGCCGAAGATGGTCATCATCAAGGTGGATTTGCCGGCCCCGTTGGCGCCGATCATGGTGACGATCTCGCCCTTGTGGACATCCACATCCACGCCCTTCAGCGCGATGATCTTGCCGTAATAGGCCTTGACGCCCCTGACAGCGAGAAGCGGCGCGCCAGAAGCTGCGCCTTGCGCCGCGCTGGCCACTGCCTCGGTACTTGCGCCAGTCATAGGCTTGCCTCCACTTCGGCAACCTCTTCGTCATCGACGCCGAGATAGGCCGCGACCACCTTCGGGTCGCTCTGCACCTCCGCCGGCGTGCCGTCGGAAATCTTGGTGCCG
>JANMHN010000327.1:0-10436 GCA_031375185.1 Allobosea sp.
GGCGAAATCCGCATGCAGCAGCCGGAGCTTGCAGGCGAATTCGCCACCCTGATGGTCTGGGCCGACAAGGTGCGCCGCATGAAGGTCAGGGCCAACGCCGAGACCCCTCTCGATGCCCGCACCGCGCGCGAATTCGGCGCGGAAGGCATCGGCCTGTGCCGTACCGAGCATATGTTCTTCGAGGGTGACCGCATCATTGCCGTGCGCGAGATGATCCTCGCCGATGACGAAGCCGGCAGGCGCAAGGCGCTGGCCAAGCTCCTGCCGATGCAACGCAACGATTTTGTCGAGCTGTTCAAGATCATGCAGGGCCTGCCCGTCACGATCCGCCTGCTTGACCCGCCGTTGCACGAGTTCCTGCCGCACACCGAAGCGGAGATGGCCGAGGTCGCGACCTCCATGGGCATTTCCATCGAGAAGTTGAAGCGCCGCGCCGCAGACCTGCACGAGTTCAACCCGATGCTGGGCTTCAGGGGCGTGCGCCTGGCCATCGCCTATCCCGAGATCGCCGAAATGCAGGCCCGTGCCATCTTCGAGGCCGCCGTGATCGCGGCGACCGAAACAGGCCATCCGGTCGTGCCGGAGGTGATGGTGCCGCTGGTGATGACCAAGCCGGAGCTTGATCTGGTGCGAGGCCGCATCGACGCCATGGAGAAGGCTGTGGAAGCCGAAACCGGCGCGAAACTCACCTACCAGGTCGGCACCATGATCGAATTGCCGCGCGCGGCTCTGAGGGCCAAGGAAATTGCCGGGGCTGCCGAATTCTTCTCATTCGGCACCAATGACCTCACACAGACCACGCTCGGCATCAGCCGCGACGATGCCGCGTCGTTCCTCGGGCCCTACACACAGAAGGGCATCCTGCCAGCCGATCCGTTCGTGACCATCGACCGCGACGGTGTCGGCGAACTGGTCAAGCTCGCTGTGGAGCGCGGGCGCCAGACACGGCCCGACATCAAGCTCGGCATCTGCGGGGAACATGGCGGCGACCCGGCCTCGATCATGTTCTGCGAGGAGGCGGGCCTTGATTACGTATCCTGCTCGCCCTACCGCGTGCCGATTGCCCGCCTTGCCGCTGCGCAGGCAGCACTCGGCAAGGTGACGGCCAAGGAAGGCTGAGGCAAGGCTGATGCCCGGCAGGATCGGCAGACTGGACTATGCCTTCTTCGCTCTGATGCTTGCTTTTGGCGTCGGCCTTGCGGCCTATGTGACACGCAACCCGTCGTTGAATGATGCGGGTATACCCCCGATTGTCTGGCCGATCGGCGTTGCCTTTGCCTTCGATCTTGTCACCGTCGCCGTGCGCGGCGGCGGCATGCCGCCCCTGGCCATGCCGGTCCGCGCCATCGGCGTCATCGGCGCGATGGTGCTGTTCATCGTGCTGGGCGGGCGGCTCTGAGCACGGTCGTCGTCATTCCGGGGCGACGCGAAGGCGGCGAGCCCGGAACCCATTGATGTCAAGTGTGACCACCTTGGTCGATCACGCAGTTTGCGTGGAGCCGCGCCATGGGTTCCGAGCTCCGCTTCGCGTCCCCGGAATGACGACGGATGATTGTCAGCGCTTTGCCAGCGCCTCAGCCCTGATGCCTGACAAGGTCTTGGCGGGGGTGATCACTTCCGGGTCGATCAGGCAGTGCAGGATCGAGGGCTTGCCGGAGGCCAGCGCGCGCTCGAAGGCTGGAGCGAACTCAGCCGTCGTCTCGACCCTCTCGCCATGGCCGCCGAAGGCGCGGGCATAGGCTGCGAAATCCGGATTTCTCAATTCAGTTGCCGACACGCGCCCCGGATAATGCAGCTCCTGGTGCATGCGGATCGTGCCGTACATGCGGTTGTCGATCACGACCACGATGATCGGCAGGTCATACTGCACGGCCGTCGCGAACTCCTGTCCGTTCATCAGGAAGCAGCCATCGCCTGCAAACGCCACGACCGTGCGGTCCGGGAACATGCGCTTGAGACCCACTGCTGCGGGCACGCCATAGCCCATCGAGCCGGATGTCGGCGCGGCCTGGGTTCCGAACTGCCGAAAACGGTGGAAACGGTGGACCCAGGTGGCGTAGTTGCCGGCGCCGTTACACAGGATCGCGTCGGCAGGCAGCCTGTCACGCAGCCAGATGACGGCCTCTCCAGGATGGAAGCTGCCCTGCACAGGCGCGGGCACATCAGACCAGCCATGAAAGGCTGAATGCGCCGCCTCCGCTGCACCCGACCAGGCAATCTCCAGAGGCGGATGGACCGTCTGCAAGGCCGCGCAGAACGCTGTCGGCGAGGCATTGATGGCGAGCGCGGGATGATAGACCCGGCCAAGTTCACCGGCGTCGGGATGGACATGCACCAGATCGCGGCCTGGCTCGGGAATGCCGAACAGGCTGTAGCTCTGGCTCGGCATTTCCGACATCCGCCCGCCGACGAGGAGCACCAGATCAGCCTCCTTGATGCGTGACAGCAGCTTCGGGTTCGGGCCGATGCCGAGATCGCCCGCGAAGCAGGGATGATCACTGGAGAACAGCATCTGGCGGCGGAAGGTGACGGCAACCGGCAGTTCGAACCGCTCAGCGAAACGGGCGAAGCGGTCCACCGCCTGCTGGTCCCAGCGCGAGCCGCCGAGAAGCGCGATGGGCGCCTTCGCCGCCCACAGCATCTTCTGGAGTTCGATCATCTGGGTCAGCGAGGGATGCGTCTCGATGGGCGTGTGCGCCTTCGCGTCCAGCACATCGGCAGCTTCGGTCAGCACATCCTCCGGCAGTGCGATCACCACCGGGCCAGGGCGACCGGATGTCGCGACATGGAAGGCGCGGCTGATGATCTCTGGAATGCGGGCCGGATCATCTATCTCGGTCGCCCATTTGGCCATCGGGCCGAACACCGCCCGGTAATCCAGTTCCTGAAAGGCCTCGCGCTCACGCATGCCGCGCTCAATCTGGCCGACGAACAGGATCATCGGCGTCGAATCCTGCTTGGCGATGTGGATGCCCGGAGATGCGTTTGTGGCTCCCGGTCCGCGTGTCACCATGCAGATGCCGGGCTTGCCGGTGATCTTGCCGGCGGCTTCGGCCATCATCGCCGCCCCACCCTCCTGACGGCAGACTGTGACGCGGATGGACGCGTCATGCAGCGCATCGAGGACCGCAAGATAGCTCTCGCCCGGCACGCAGAACACATCGGATACGCCCTGAAGCATCAGTTGATCGACGAGGATCCGGCCCCCGGTGCGTGTTTTCACGCCATCGGTCATGGACAGCCTCCCCAGTTCTGATCACGCAGGATGTCGGCGTTGTGTTCGTCAAGGCCCGGACTGGGACGGCTTGCCACCATGCGCACGCCATCCATGACGATGGGCGACGCAACGGTCGGGATGGTGCCGCCTTTGGCCGCCTGCGAGGTAAGATCGCGCTTCACGCCGCGCGCCGTGACCTGAGGGTCGCCAAACACCTCATCCAGCGTGTTGATCGGACCTGCCGGAACACCGGCCTGTTCGAGTTTTGCCAGCAGTACCGCCTTGGTGAAGGTCGCCGTGAGCGCACCCAGAAGCGGCACCAGCACGGCGCGATTGCTGATGCGCTTCGTGTTGGTGGCATAGTCAGGCTGCGTCCCAAGTCCAGGCTGGCCCAGCGCGTCGCACAGTTTGCGGTATTGCCCGTCATTGCCGCTGGCGATGATGATGTGGCCGTCCGCCACCGGGAAGACCTCGTAAGGCACGATGTTGGGGTGCGCGTTGCCGAGCCTGCCGGGCGGCTTGCCCGAGACGAGGTAATTCATGGCCTGATTGCCCATGACGGCGACCTGCGTGTCCATCAGCGCCAGATCGAGGCTGGCGCCCTCTCCCGTCTGGTCGCGCTTGCGCAAGGCCGCGAGAATGCCGACCGTGGCATACATGCCGGTGAAGATGTCAGCGGTCGCATAGCCTGCCTTGGTGGGCTGGCCATTCGCATCGCCGGTGACCGACATCGGCCCCGCCATGCCCTGGATCAGGAAATCATAGCCGGCCCGCTCGGCGTAGGGCCCGTCCTGCCCGAAGCCCGTGATCGAGCAGCAGATCAGCTTCGGAAATGCCTTTCTCAGCGCAGCCGCATCAAGCCCGTACTTCACCAAGCCGCCCACCTTGAAATTCTCGATGACGATGTCTGCATGCGCGGCCAGCTTCATCACGAGGGCGCGGCTCTCATCAGTGCGGAAGTCCGCCATGATCGAGCGCTTGCCCCGGTTGCAGGAGTGAAAGTAGGCCGCCGAGAGATTCTCGCCAGCCGCGCCCTCGACAAAGGGCGGACCCCAGGCGCGGGTATCGTCGCCTTCGGGCGCTTCGACCTTGACCACATCCGCACCCAGATCGGCAAGCAATTGGCCGATCCATGGCCCGGCAAGGATACGTGCCAGTTCCAGAACGCGGATGCCGGCAAGAGGCGCCTCGAAAGTCGTCATTCCTCGTCTCCATCCTCGTCGGCTGCATCGATGCCGAGCCACAGGCCAAGCCCCATCAAGACGACAATCTGCGCGATGTAAATCTCCAGCGAGCGCCGCCCGCACAGACGGGCCAGTGCTGACAACAGGCCTGGCAGCGGAATGGAGACGATTTCGCGCCTGAATCTGAGCAGAAGGCCACTGACAAGAATCACACCGCCCGCCATGATCCAGGTATCGCTCACGCCGAACTCATAGTCGTAAAGCTCCATGCCAATGTAAGCGAGGGTGGCGAAGGCCCCCAGCGCGCGGCGTATGAGCCAGGCCGGATGACGCTGCCGGTCACCCCCGGCATCCAGCGCCCGGCGATGGGCAAGACCGACAAGCGCCAGAAGCCAGCCTTCCGTGCCATATTCGACCACCTGGCCCGCAAGTGGCATGAGCGCTGCAAGCACCACCGCGAACAGGGCGATGCGCCACCAGGCCCGCATCAGGTGCGTTTCGACCAGAGGCAGTGCCAGGCGGATCATGGCAAAGTTGAACATGATGTTGAGGCAGATGTTCTCGAACCCGCCATGACGCCACAGATCCAGCGATGTCAGCGCGGCGCCAGCTGCCCACCAGAACCATGGCACATGCCGCGTCCGGGCAAAGCCGATGAGAAAGAAGAAGATCGGGAGTGCCGCCCGCCCGAGCGCGGTCAACCAAAGCTGACCAGGCCAGATATAAAACCACAGATGGTCACACAAGATCAGCAGCAGCGCCGCCGCCTTCCACAGATCAACCGTGGTCACAGTCCGGATTGACGGTGGCGGGAGCAGCGCAGCCGAGGTCACGTCAGGACATGGTCCAGACCGCGCTTCACGCCGGTGAAGCCGGAGACCTTGCGCGCCGCGAGCAGCGTGCCGGCCACGTAAGGCGCTGCGGACGAGCCCGCATCGTGACGGATGACGAGCCGCTCGTCGGCTGCCCCGAAGATCGCCTCGCAGGACAGCACGAAAGAGGGCATCCGAACAGAATGCACCTGAACGGGGACAGGCTCGCCAATCGCGGCACCGCGCGTCTCGCGCGCTCCACCAAGCTCATTGACGGGCTTCGACGTGCCCTGGAGCCTGACCTTGGCCAGCAACTCGGCAAGTTCGCGCCCTGTGCCGGACGGCGTGTCGGGCTTCTTGGGCGAGGCGTAGTCGATGATCTCGACATCGGGCACATATTTCGCGGCTTCCAGCGCAAAGCGCCTGAGCAAGGTGGCGGTGATGGAGAAATTGCCTGCTGCCAAAACGCCCCTGCCAGCCGTTTCGGAGGCCACGTTGATCTTGTCGTAATCCACTTGCGTCAGCCCGGATGTGCCGATGACAACGTGGCGGCCATGCGCCAGCGCGGTCAGCGCGTGGTGCTTCACGGCATCGGGCTTGGTGTAGTCGATCACCACATCCGAGGGCGCGACCAGCGCTTCCGCCAGCGTGGCATGGACCTTGACGCCAAGCGGGCCGATCCCGGCCATCTCTCCGGCATCGCGGCCAGCCGCATTCCGGGCGACGGCACCCGCCAGGACCAGATCGGGCGCTGTGGCAATCGCGGCAATCAGCGCCCTGCCGACCCAGCCAGTCGCGCCTGCGATGACGATGCGGATGGGAACGACCGTCATGGGCCAAGCCTCGTTCGGATCAGATGAAGCAGAGGGAACAGGGCAAAAGCGACCTGTGGTGACAACTCAAGCATGCCTCTCGCGGTCATGTAAGTCTGCAGATGCATGGCAAGTGTGCGTCCCATGGAAAACACCGCCACTGCCGCCTCACCCAGCATGACCAAGCCGAAGGCGGTCGCTCCCATGGCAAGCCTGTCCCGGACGCGTGAGGCTACCGGCATCCGCCGGACGAGCCACCATGCCGCGAACCACGACACCAGCAGGATGAACGGGCCTTCGATCAGCACGACGGCATCGCGCCCAAAGACCGGTCCGAGCCAGAGTTCGCGCAGGGTGCCCAGCACAAAGCCGAGCGAGAAAATCAGCGCGCTGTAGAGCAATCCCGCCTTGAGCGCCACAATCAAAAGAACGCCTGCAGCCCCGTGATCGCGCGGCCCAGGATGAGCGCATGCACATCATGCGTGCCCTCATAGGTGTTCACGGTTTCCAGGTTCGCGGCATGGCGCATGACGTGATACTCGATCTGGATGCCGTTGCCGCCGTGCATGTCGCGCGCCATGCGGGCGATGTCGAGCGCCTTGCCGCAATTGTTGCGCTTGACGATGGAGATCACCTCCGGCGCGAGCTTGCCCTCGTCGAACATCCGGCCCACGCGCAAGCTGCCCTGCAAGCCAAGTGCGATCTCGGTGGTCATGTCCGCGAGCTTTTTCTGGAAAAGCTGCGTCTGTGCCAGCGGCTTGCCGAACTGATGGCGGTCGAGGCCATATTGCCTTGCCTGCGCCATGCAGGCCTCGGCAGCCCCCATCACACCCCACGAGATGCCGTATCGCGCGCGGTTCAGACAGCCGAACGGACCCTTGAGGCCGGAGACATTCGGCAGGAGCTGGCTCTCGGTCACGAACACGTCATCCATGACGATTTCGCCGGTGGTCGAGGCACGCAGGCTCAGCTTTCCGCCGATCTTGGGAGCGGACAGCCCCTTCATGCCCTTTTCAAGGATGAAGCCCCTGATCTCGTCACCATGGGCGGACGACTTGGCCCAGACCACGAAAATGTCGGCGAAGGGCGAATTCGAGATCCACATCTTCGCTCCGTTCAGCACATAGCCGCCATCCACCCTTGTGGCGCGGGTCTTCATGCCGCCGGGATCAGATCCGGCGTCGGGCTCGGTCAGGCCAAAGCAGCCGATGAATTCGCCGCTTGCGAGCTTTGGCAGGTACTTCTTGCGCTGAAGCTCATCGCCATAGGCGTAGATCGGGTACATCACCAGCGAGGACTGCACGCTCATCATCGAGCGGTAGCCTGAATCGACGCGCTCGACCTCGCGTGCAACCAGCCCGTAAGCCACATATGATGCGCCCGAGCCGCCGTATTCCTCCGGCAGCGTCACGCCGAGCAAGCCTTGTTCGCCCATCAGGCGGAACAGCTCCGGCGCAGCCGTCTCGTTCATGTAGGCGTCGACGACGCGCGGCATGAGTACGTCAGAAGAGAAGGCGCGCGCCGCGTCGCGGATCATGCGCTCCTCTTCCGAAAGCTGGTCCTCCAGCAGGAAAGGATCTTCCCAATTGTAGACGGCCTTGTGAGCCCTCGTCTTTGTCTGCGGTACCGCGCTCATGATCGCTCTCCACGCTTGGCCATTGCCCATCTTGGATTTGAGGTATGGCCAGCTTCAGGCATTTCGGCAAGCATGACAATGCGCCGCGACCATTGCGTTCCTCGAATACCCCCGCCGTCGCGTGATCACCACGAGACGAGCGTGAAGTTGACCGCAGCGCCCGGCTTGCCTGCCACCGG
Organism: Allobosea sp.; assembly: GCA_031375185.1. Taxonomy (GTDB): domain Bacteria; phylum Pseudomonadota; class Alphaproteobacteria; order Rhizobiales; family Beijerinckiaceae; genus Allobosea. Next base: position 7,841 of record JANMHN010000327.1, read on the forward strand.
ATCCACGTAGCCGGAAACTTCCGTTCCGATCTTGAGCCGCGTACCAGGAATTCCAAGGTCTGCGGATACAACTGCCTTGAACTTGTTTTTCAGTTCTTCCTTTTCGAGCTCGAAGGTCGAGGTTGCCTTCACTGCAAAGACAAGATCCTTCACAAAACCCTTCGCCAGATCTTCGGCGATCGTTTTCTTGAAGACAATCAATTCGCCCGTCACTTCCTTCAGCCTGCCATCAGGGCTCAGCGAGAACGTCGCGCCAATTGATTTTGCGACAAGAACGCCCTTGAGCTTGTACTTGATCGAGACCTCCGTCGTGATTTCCTTGGCGGCAGGATCATACCCAACGCTGCCTTCGCTTTCGAAGTTATCTTGCCAGCTTGGCCTGATATCCGGCGGCGGCAAAATTCCCGTGGTCTGGTAAAGGGAGGGTTGCACCGATGGAAGCGTCAACGCCTTCAACAACCCGCTGGAAAACATGATCTGCCCTGCCGACACCGTGCCCTGAGCCACGCCGATCCGGACAATCGACGTTGCGGGCACCCCGCATCCCACCAACTGAGCTTCGATATCCTGCATTCGCGCCAGAAGGCTGGCACGCTCGGCCAGGTATTTCTGCTTGTCGACATCCGGATGTGCGCCATAAAAACCGGAGGCGCGCAATTCGACGTCCGGGTTTGTGATGCGCTCACTGCGAAAATTGCGTGCCAGCCTTACGACCTTGAAGCTCTGCGACGCAGATTCGGCATCAGCCGGATAAAATATTTCCGATATGAACATGACGAAATGCCTCCTCGAAACAGGGCGATACCCCCTTCAGTGCCAAAGGACAATTTTCATTCACAGTTCTTGTATGTATATTCCGACAGTTTTGTGATAATATCGGTAGCTTCCTTTACGGCATTGTCAATGATGTTTTGCGCACTGATGACCTCGCCGATCAGACCCGCAGCCTCTCCTACCCAGACGCCGACATTGTCAGGATCACCTGCCGCAACCTTCGCCTGGTAGTCCGCACGGTTCGCATCGGCCATGGCGCGGTGCTCGCCGGGGCGGTGCTCCCATTCCTGCACGAAGCGGTTGTCAAGGACGCGGGCACTGAACTGTGCGGGCCAGTCATAACCCCGCGCGATGTCGGTGGCCGTCTGGCGGATCGTCTCGTCACCCGTGGCGCTGAGCGCGGCTGCCTGGTGAAGCGGGTGGGTCAGCGCTTCGGACGCCGCCCAGAACCGCGAGCCCATCAAGACGCCGTCCGCCCCGAGGGCCAATGCAGCAGCCAACCCGCGGCCATCGGCGATGCCGCCTGCAGCCACCAGCAAGATGTCAGGAGCTTCGCGGCGCAGCAGATCCCCGACCTCCGGCACCAGCGTCATGGTTGCGCGTTTCGCCCCATGGCCGCCTGCCTCGGTTCCCTGTGCCACGATGATGTCGGCCCCCGCTTCAAGCGCTTCGCGGGCATGCTTCAAGGTCTGCACCTGGCAGATCAGGAGCGATCCGGCCGCCTTGATCTCAGTTGCGTGCGGGCGCGGATCGCCGAAGGACAGCATCAGCGCGGCGGGTGCATGGGCCAGTGCCGCCGTCAGAACAGACGGATTCCTTGCCATGGACCAGGTGATGAAACCGCAGCCGACACGGGCGTTTCCGGCGGCAGTGAACTCGCGCGCGAGCCAGTCGGCATCACCATACCCGCCGCCGATCAGCCCGAGCCCGCCCGCATGGGTGACCGCTGCCGCCAGCGCGCCGCCCCCTGCGAAGGCCATGGGCGCGGAGAGGATCGGGTGGCGGATGCCAAGGCGGGTCGTCAAGCGGGTGGTCAGCATGATGTCAGGCCGTCAGGGTCTGAACGGGGAAGCAATCCGGCATATTTCCACGCATCCTCATCCCGGGCCCGCCTGAGGATGACATCCAGTTGGTGCAAACGTGGACCTCCTCCTTCGACGGGCTCAGGATGAGGATGGGTGGGGTTGCAGCCTGGATTACTTCGCTGCGCTCGCAATGACGCCTCACCCCTCCACATCGAAGACCACGCCCTGGGCCAATGGCAACGTCGTGCCGTAGTTCACCGTGTTGGTGGCGCGGCGCATGTAGGCTTTCCAGGCATCGGAGCCGGCCTCCCGTCCGCCGCCTGTTTCCTTCTCGCCGCCGAAAGCCCCGCCGATCTCGGCCCCTGATGGCCCGATGTTGACGTTGGCGATCCCGCAATCGGAGCCTGCCGCCGACATGAACAGTTCCGCCTCACGCATGTCGAGCGTGAAGATCGAGGAGGACAGGCCCGCTCCGACCGCATTCTGCATCGTGATGGCTTCGGCAAGCGTGCTGTAGCGCGTCACATAGAGGATCGGCGCGAAGGTCTCGTGCAGCATCGGGCCGGACTGGGAGGGCATTTCGACGAGGGCAGGGGCGACATAAAAGGCCTCATCGTCGGCAATGCCTGCAACGCGTTGGCCGCCATGGATGGTGCCGCCATGGGCGCGGGCGTCCCCCAGCGCGCGCTGCATGCCATCGAAGGCCTGACTGTCGATCAGCGGGCCGACCAGCGTGCCAGCGGTGCGGGGATCGCCAATCCTGACCGTGCCATAGACCTTGGCGAGGCGGGGTATGA
>JANMHN010000481.1:0-6832 GCA_031375185.1 Allobosea sp.
GGGCCGACCATCTCGCGCCGAAAGCAGAAGCGGCAATAGACCGGGCAGGCATGCACCAGCTTGACCAGCGCACGGTCCGGATAGCGATGGACGATGCCGGGCACCGGCGAATGGGCATCGTCACCGATCGGATCAGCGCGCTCTTCGGGCAAGGTCGCAAGTTCGCGCAGATCAGGCACGAACTGGCGCGCGATCGGATCACCAGGTGCCGGGCTGACCAGAGCCGCCATGGCAGGCGTGATGCCGATGGCATAACGCGCGGACACAGCCTCTAGGGAACGTGCATCCCGTGCGCTCACCAGACCGGCAGCGGCCAGATCGCCCGTGCTGCGAAGGGTCGCGGCGGCAGCTTTGGACGCAGGCGCGGCAGTGCGGACGGCAGAGATCGTGGCAGGAGTCGTGGCAGGGATCGTGGCAGAGATCATGGCCCCGTCATGACCGGTTCCGCCACTGGCGTCCAGATCACATCGGTGATGCGATCGGCGCCGGTGGCCAGCATGACCAGCCTGTCGAGCCCCAGCGCGATGCCGGAAGCTGTCGGCATCAGGGGCAGTGCGGCCAGCAGATCCTCGTCAATCGGGTAGCGCTCACCATAAATGGCCTGTTTTTGTGCCATGTCCTCCTCGAAGCGGCGGCGCTGCTCGGCAGCGTCGGTCAGTTCGGCAAAGGCATTGGCCAGTTCGACACCGCAGGCATAAAGCTCGAAGCGCTCGGCCACACGCGGATCACCTGGCTTGGGCCGCGCCAGAGCCGCCTCGCTGATCGGGTAGTCATGCAGGATTGTGGCGCGGCCCGTTCCCAGACGCGGTTCGACGCGGTCAACCAGAATGCGGCTGTAGATATCGCTCCACGTATCGTCATCTGCCGTGCGCAGGCCGATATGGTGGGCAATACTGCGCAGCGCCTTCGTGTTGCCCACCCCATCGGTCGCCAGTGTCGACATGAGATCAACGCCTGCATGGCGCTGGAAGGCGTCTGCGACGGTCAACCGCTCAGGTTCCGCAAACGGATCGCAACAACGGCCCCGGAACGAGAAGACGGGCGTGCCCGCCACGCGCGCGGCCAGAGCCAAGATGTCGGCGCAGTCCGCCATCAGCCTCTCGTATGGTTCACGGGCACGATACCATTCCAGCATCGTGAATTCGGGATGGTGCAGCGCACTGCGCTCGCGATTGCGGAAGACACGGGCGAAATCGACGATGCGGATCTCCCCCGCCGCCAGCAGTTTCTTGGCCGCAAACTCCGGCGATGTGTGCAGATAAAGCTGGCCCCGCGCTCCATCTGGCCCGATTTCCGTGGTTGCGAAGGCATGCAGGTGCGTCTCGTTGCCCGGTGAAAGCTGCAGAGCGGCACCCTCGACCGTCACGAAATCATGTTCCGCGAACCAGCCACGCAAGGCTGAGATGATCGCGTTGCGCTTGATCAGGAAAGGGCGGCGGCGCAGATGTTCATCTGCTGACCACCAGCGCCGGGGCGCGTTGCTTGCCACATGGTATGACGCTTGGCCCGCCTTGCTGCGCTCGTCAGCCATGGGACTTCCCTTCACCTGCAAAATCTGTCAGTGACGCGCCCGAAACAGTCATTCGCAGATGACAGTCCGGCGCATTTGCGTCTGATCTACCGCCAAGGACATCACGTGACCAGAGTCATCGCCAGCACCGTGCGCAAGGGCAACATTCTCGAAGTCGAAGGCCGCCTCTACTCCGTGCTTTCGGCGGAGAGCTTCTTTCCTGGCAAGGGCACGCCAACCACCCAGATCGACATGCGCCGCCTGTCAGATGGCGTGAAGACGACGCATCGCTACAAGACGACCGAACAGGTCGAACGGGCCTTTGTCGAAGACCGCGAGTTCTCGTATCTGTATCAGGACGGCGACAATTTCGTCTTCATGAATCCTGAAAACTACGAGCAGCTCACCGTCATGGCCGATGTGGTCAGCGATTATGCGCCCTACCTGCAGGAAGGTATGATCTGCCAGCTCTCGATCTTCGAAGAGAACGCAGTCGGCATCCAGTTGCCCGCCCGCATCGTGCTCGAAGTTGTCGAAACCGAACCTGCCATCAAGAACCAGACAGCCTCGTCGTCCTACAAGCCCGCCATCATGAACAATGGCGTGCGCGTCATGGTCCCGCCGCACATCGCTGTCGGCACGCGCATCGTGGTGCAGACCGAGGACGGCACCTATGTGGAACGCGCCAAGGATTGACGTGCGAACAGTGGGCCATCGTCCACAATCCTCATCCTGAGCCCGCCCGAGGATGAACTCCAGCCGGTGCATTTCTGGAACTCCTCCTTCGACGGGCTCAGGATGAGGGTTTGTGGGGTGCCCAGGCTGGATTGCTTCGCTGCGCTCGCAATGACGAATGCCTGTCACGCCAGCCTCGCAACCACCTCATCGCCAATCGCAAGGCTTGCGGTCAGGCCGGGGCTTTCGATGCCGAACAGGGTGACGAAGCCCGGCACGCCATGGTCACGCGGCCCTTCGATGCGGAAATCGGGCATAGGCTCGCCATATTTGTGTATCTTGGGGCGTATGCCGGCATAGTCAGGCATCAACGCACCATCGGCAAGGCCGGGCCAGTAGCTGCGGATGGCGGCATAGAAGCTGTCAGCACGCGACGGATCGACCGCCAGATCCTGATCGTCCCCGACCCATTCCACATCCGGCCCGAAGCGGACGCGGCCCGCAAGATCGACAGTGGCGTGAACCCCGAGCCCTGCGGCTTCCGGCACCGGATAGATCAGGCGCGAGAAGGGCTGCCTGCCGGACAGCGCGAAATAGTTGCCCTTGGCATAGGCTTGCCGGGGCAGCATCTGCCGCGGGTAGTCAACCAGCTTCGTGGCAAGGGAAGGCGCCCCGTGCCCCGCGCTGTTGATGAACAGGCTGGCGCTGATCGTCGCTGGCTCATCACCGCCGGTCTGGACCGTGAAAACACCGCCTTCGCGCCGCACCCCGACAACAGGCGCATGAAAGGCCAGCAGACCACCGGCGTTTTCGATGTCACCCTGAAGGGACAGCATGAAGGCGTGGGAATCGATGATGCCTGTGGACGGCGACAGGATTGCAGCGACGGCATCGACCTCAGGTTCCAGCATGGTGATTGTGGCGCGGTCGATCAGATCGAGATCATCCACCCCGGCAGCGGCAGCGCGCGCCATGATGGCCTCGAGCTTCTGCACTTGGCTTTCAGCCGTCGCCACGATCAGCTTGCCGAGCTGCGCATGTGCGAGGCCGCGCTCATCGAGATAGGCGTAAAGAGCGTGTTTGCCCGCGACGCAGAGCCGGGCTTTCAGCGATCCTTCGGGATAGTACAGACCGGCATGGATGACCTCGCTGTTGCGCGAGGAGGTCTGCGTGCCGATGCCGCCTTGGGCATCGAGCACGAGTACGTCACGGCCTGAGAGCGCGAGCGCCCGAGCGACGGCAAGCCCGACGACGCCCGCGCCGGCCACAATGCACTCGACATCCGCCATGGCAGGTGAACGCAGCCGCTATCAGCCAACCGGCATCGCCGTTTCGGCCACCTTGACCCAGTAGGACACGCCAACCGGAATCGCCTTGTCATTGAAGTCATAGGCCGGGTGGTGGAGCCCCGCACTGTCGCCATTGCCCATGAAGATGTACGAGCCCGGGCGCTCCTCCAGCATGAAGGAGAAATCCTCGGCGCCCATGGTCGGCGGCACGGTGAGGTCGACGTTCTCCTTGCCGACCATCGCGCCGGCTACTCCTGCCACAAAGGCGGTCTGCGCGGCATGGTTGAAGGTGACGGGGTAGCCCAGTTCGTAGTCGATCTCCGAGGTGCAGCCCATGGCAGTGGCGACCCCGCCGACGATCTCGCGCAGGCGCTTTTCCGCCGTCACGCGCATGTCCTTGGACAGCGTGCGGACGGTGCCCTTCAATTCGGCGGTCTGCGGGATGACGTTGTAGGCCTCGCCCGCTTTCACGGCCGTGACCGACACCACGACCGAGTCGAGCGGGTCGCAGTTGCGCGAGGCGATGGTCTGCAAGGCAGAGATGATCTGGGCTGCGGCCACCACCGGATCAATCGTGTCATTGGGCTTGGCGGCATGGCCGCCGCGTCCTTCGAGCTTGATCTGGAAGCGGTCTGCGGCAGCCATCATCGGGCCGGGGCGCACGGCGAACGAGCCAACCGGCAGGCCGGGCATGTTGTGCATGCCGTAAACCTCCTGAATGCCGAAACGCTCCATGAGGCCTTCCTGGCACATCTCGCGGCCACCGCCGCCGCCCTCTTCGGCAGGCTGGAAGATCATGATGGCCGTGCCATCGAAATCACGGGTCTCCGCAAGATACTTGGCGGCGCCCAGCAGCATGGCGGTGTGGCCGTCATGCCCGCAGGCATGCATCTTGCCCGGCACCTGGGAACGGTAGGGCAGGTTGGTCTCTTCCTCGATGGGAAGGGCGTCCATGTCGGCACGCAGGCCAACGACTTTGCCCGAACCTTGGCCAGACCCGGTTCCCGACCCTTGCCCCTTGCCCTTGATCACGGCCACAACGCCTGTGCGCCCGATGCCGGTCACGACCTCATCGCAGCCGAAAGACCTGAGCTTGTCGGCGACGACCTGAGCGGTGCGGTGGACATCGAACAGCAATTCAGGGTTGCTGTGAAAATCGCGGCGCCATGCGGTGATTTCGCCGGTCATGGCTTCAATGCGAGGGTGAATGGTCATGGCCTGTCCCAAAAATTGATGTGTGAATGACCATAGCAGAGCGCGGCAACGTGACCAGTGTCAACGTGACAACTCGGCCATGAGCTTCAGGACAAACGCCTCGCCTGCCGCCATCTGGCTGACAGCGATGAACTCGTCGGGCTGGTGTGCCTGGGCAATGTCGCCCGGACCGCACACGATGGTCGACCAGCCAACCTCCTGGAACTGCCCGCCTTCGGTGCCATAGGCCACCACATGGCTGCCATTGTCGCCGGTGAGGCGACGGGCCAGCCGCTCGGCCTCGCCGTCGATCTCGGGTTTCAGTGGTGGAATGGAGCAGACCAACTCCACATCGACGCCCGCCTTGGGCGAGCGCGCCTTCATCGGCGGTTCGATCACGTCGCGGATATAGGCCAGATATCGCTCATAATCGTGCATCGGGTTTTCGGGCGGGATGACCCTGAATTCGCTGCTGAAAGAGCACAGCTCGGCCGTGATGTTGGAGCCGGTGCCGCCGTTCACGATCCCGCTATGAAAGGTGGCGTAGGGCGGAACAAAAGGAGTTTCAGGATCGATGCGGGCAGCGCGGGCCATCATCTGGTCCTCGTGCCAGGTGATCAGCCGCGCTGCGACCATCACGGCGGAGACACCCAGATCCATCCGGCTCGAATGGACGGCAAAGCCACGCACCGTGGTCTGCATCCGGGTGCCGCCCTTGTGGCCTGTGACGACCTGCATCATCGACGGCTCGCCGACGATCACGGCGGACGGCTTGAGGCCGTGCCGGACCATCTCGGCAATCATGAAAGGCGCGCCGATGCAGCCGATTTCCTCATCATAAGACAGCGCCAGATGGATGGGGCGCTTGAGGCCGGCCTTCAGCATCTGTGGCACCAGCGCCAGACCCAGCGCATCAAAACCCTTCATGTCGCAGCTGCCGCGCCCGTAGAGCTTGCAGTCACGCTCTGTCAGCGTCCAAGGATCGCTCGACCAATCCTGCCCGGCAACCGACACCACATCGGTGTGGCCCGACAGGACCACACCACCATCGGCCATCGGGCCGATGGTGGCAAAGAGATTGGCCTTGGTGCCATCCGGGCTGGGCACGATGTGGCTGGCGATACCGTGGCCAGCCAGATAATCGGCTATGAAGTGGATGATGGGCAGGTTGCTGGCATGCGGTTCCGTCGGGAACGACACCAGCCTGGCCAGCATCTCGGTCGGGGTCATGTGCATGGCCATCGGCTTCGGCCTCCTTGACGTCGAGGCGTAACGCCCGCTTCAGCTTGACACAAGAGGAGGGCACCCGCTGGATGCGCCGCCTTGCTCCTCAGGAATTGCATGCCATGATCTTTGACGTCAGCCTTGATGACATCCGCCGTGCCGAAGCCCTCATCGAGGGAAAGGTGCGGCAAACGCCCTCTTACGCAAGCGAGGCCGTGTCGCAGCGGCTTGGCGCAACCGCCGTGCTGAAGCTCGAGTGCCTGCAGCGGGCCGGGTCATTCAAGGTGCGCGGCTGCTTCAACAAGTTGCTGGCCATGTCTGATGCGGAGCGCGGGCGCGGCGTGGTCACGGTGTCGGGCGGCAATCATGCGATTGCGGTCAGCCAGGTGGCGACGGCCCTCGGCTCGCAGGCGCTGGTCCTGATGCCGAAGACGGTCGCGCCTTTCAACATCGCCCTGACCAGGGCCGCCGGAGGCGAGGTCGAACTGTGCGACGATGCCATCGCGGCTTTTGCAAAGGCAGATGAGTACGCCGCGCAGGGCCGCACCAATGTGCATTCCTATGACGATCCGCTGATCATCGCGGGGCACGGCACGCTCGGCCTCGAATTTTCGCGGCAGGCACCCGATCTCACGCATCTGTTCATCTCGATCGGCGGCGGCGGCTTCTGCGCAGGTGTCGGAGCGGCGATGAAAGCCCTGAACCCGGCGCTGCATGTCATCGGTGTCGAGACCGAGGGTGCCACCACCATGACCGAGGCTTTGGCAGCAGGCAGGCCCGTGCAGATGCGCCCGACCTCGATCGCCCGCACGCTTGGCGCGCCTTTTGCCACCGAACGTACCATGGCAGCCGCCCGCGCTTTCCTGGAGGAGATCGTGGTCGTGCCGGATCGCGACGCTGTCAGGGAACTGGTCTGGCTGCTCCAGAACGAGCGGGTTCT
>JANMHN010000374.1:0-6578 GCA_031375185.1 Allobosea sp.
ATCCATGCGGGTCAGCACGATGCCGGTCAGGCCAACGCGTCCATCGAAGGCGCGGGCCGTGTTGACGGCGTCCTGACCGGTCAGCGCATCGGCCACCAGCAGCACTTCATGCGGGTTGGTGGCGGCCTTGACCTCGGCCACTTCCGCCATCAGCGCTTCATCGAGCGTGACGCGACCGGCCGTGTCGAGCATCACCACGTCGTAACCGCCGAGCTTGCCGGCCTCGATGGCGCGGCGCGCGATCTGCACGGCACTCTGGCCTGCCACAATGGGGAGTGTTTCCACGCCGATCTGTTTGCCGAGAATGGCGAGTTGCTCCATCGCAGCCGGGCGGCGCGTGTCGAGCGAGGCCATCAGCACCTTTCGCTTGTCGCGATCAGTGAGGCGTTTGGCGATCTTGGCAGTCGTGGTGGTCTTGCCCGAACCCTGCAGGCCGACCATCAGGATCGGCACGGGCGGCACGGCGTCGAGCGAGATCACCTCGCCCTCGCCGCCAAGCGTGTCCACCAGAACGTCATTGACGATCTTGATGACCTGCTGGCCCGGCGTGACGGATTTGAGGACTTCGGCACCCACGGCGCGGGCACGCACCTTGTCGGTGAAGCTGCGCACAACCTCCAGAGCCACGTCAGCTTCCAGCAAGGCGCGGCGAACCTCGCGCAGCGCCGCGTTGACGTCATCTTCCGTCAACGAACCGCGGCGGGTCAGGCCCTGCAGGATGCCATTGAGCTTGTCGCTCAAATTCTGGAACATGGGATCGCAACCGTCCGTCTGTTGTGCCCGGCACCGTCATGTCCAAACGCTTTATCGCCCGAGGGCGCAAGACGCGCTGTCGGACGATGACCTCCGGACACTCAGGGCCGGTCGGCGGATGGAGCAACGACAATGTCGAGCAGATGTATCGGCAGACACCCCAAATCCAGCCGATTGTCAAGTTGGAAACCAAGGGTGTTAAGCGGGTGGCAAGCGGTCTTGGCGTAGGGAAAGCGGGTCAAAGGATGCTTTCCATGCCCGCCAGCACCGCGCCGCTGCGCCTTTTTGTGCCGCTTTATGCGAGCTATGCCATGGTTCTGGGGTTCTCGATCCTGGTTCTGCAGATCCGAGGCATCAGCATCAGCGACAAGACATGGCAGGCACTCGCCATCACCGTCATGCTGGCCGGAACGCTGGCGGGTGCAGCTCATCTTTTCCGCTCCGGTGCCGTCAGGCTGGCTGGCCTCACCGCCTCGGTCTTCGTGGCGATGGCTGCGCCGTTGAGCCTGATGAGCTATGCTTTTGCATCACTAGGTGCCTTCTTTCCGCTGCAGGACGGCACCTTCGCAGCGATCGACAAGGCCATCGGCTTTGACTGGCTGGCAACCGTCGCCGCCGTAAACGACTGGCCGGTGGCGGTGCAGATCATGACCGCCGCGTATCACTACACCATTGCCGCCGTGATCTACGCCCTGGTGTTCCTAAACGTGACCAAACGCGCCGACCGTATCGCCGGGTTCTTCTGGGCCATCATGCTGACCTGCATCGCGGCCAATCTGATGTCAGCAATTCTGCCAGCTGCAGGCGCCTATGTCTGGCATGCGCCGTCATTCGAAGTGCGCAGCGCGATCTCTGCGGATTCCGGGCTCTGGCACATGAAGCATTTCGAAGCCCTGCGCGATGGCAGTTTCAGGATGTTCGATCTTGCATCCACCGAAGGTCTGGTGACATTCCCGTCCTATCACACGGCCATGGCGCTTCTGATGCCGCTGGCCCTGCGCGGTTATGGCGTCATCACGGCGATGGCCTGGGCCTTTGCCGGTGTCGTTGTCGCATCGACGATCCCTGTGGGCGGGCATTATCTGATCGATATCATCGTCGGGGCCGGTCTTGCACTTGCATCAGCCAGGATCCTGTCCGGCACCGTGCCCGTGCTGCCACAAGCGGCAGGAGCTGACCAGGCCGTTCCAGCAGGCGGCTCTTCACGAACACGGCAACCTGGTTGACATTGCCCGCCGCCATGCCGAAATGGCGGCCATGAACAGGCGCAAACTTCTCACTTTTCTCGGATTGCCAGCCATCGCATCGTTGCTAGGCGGGGCTTATGCCGCTAGGGCGCGCGGGCAGAATCCCTATTACATCGGGCCTGTGACCGCGAACTTCAATGGACTGCATTTTTCAGACGGGCGCGAGATCACCAAGGGTTTCAAGGAGTTCTTCCAGTGGCAGTTGCAGGGCGGGCGCGAGAGCTGGCCAACGAGCTTCACGACACCGCCACAGGACATGCCGCCGGCAAGGGTTGACGGCATTCGGGTCAGCCATATCGGGCACGCGACATTCCTGATCCAGACCGGAGGGGTCAACATCATCACGGATCCGCTGTTTTCGGAACGCGCCAGCCCCGTGCAATTCGCCGGGCCCAGGCGCGTCAACCCGCCAGGCATCGCGTTCGACAATCTGCCCAAGATCGACGTGATCCTGATCACGCACAATCACTACGACCATCTCGATCTCACATCCGTCCACCGCATCTTCGACCGCGACAAATGCCGCATCATCGCACCATTGGGCAATGATGCGATCATCAGGGCCAAGAGGCCTGACGTGGTTGTGGAAGCCCATGACTGGGGCACGAAAGTCCCGCTGGCGGAGGGAGTGGAGACAGTTCTCGTGCCGGCCTACCACTGGTCGGCGCGCGGTGCCTTCGACCGCCGCATGGCCTTGTGGACATCCTATGTGGTCGCCGGTCCGGCTGGCAGGATCTACCACATCGGCGACACCGGCTATCATGACGGTGCGTTCTTTCGCGAACATGGCCGTGCTTTCGGCCCATTCAAACTTGCGATCCTGCCCATCGGAGCTTACGAGCCGCGCTGGTTCATGTCCGACAACCACATGAATCCTGACGAGGCCGTGCAGGTCATGCGCGATCTCAAGGCTGAATCAGCCATAGGCCATCACTGGGGCACGTTCCAGTTGACCAATGAGGGCATCGAGCGCCCGCGCGAGGCTCTTGGCGTGGCCGTTGAGGCTGCGGGCCTGCCTGCAGGGAGCTTTCGCGCCAGCCTGCCCGGAACGGTGTGGAATCTTCCAGCCGCCTGATCTGTGCGCCGACGTCGGCATCGATCATTCTTCATCTGCGTTTTCGCAGCGATGACAGGCGAGCGCCCGGAACAATTCAATAGAACATACGTTTGATGGTGACAGGCCGCACGCGGCGACATCAGGAGCTGTCATCATGTCCAAAATCACATTCGCCCTACTCGCACTTGGCGTCGTGTCCATCATGCCAGTCGCACATGCACAGGGCATCGGCGCTTTCCAGCGCGGTCAGAACGCCGAGATCGGCAGCGCAAGGACGGAAGCTCAGGCTCGCCGCGCATGCAGGCTGGAATTGGCCGGAACCCGTGAATCGCGCAAGTCGCTCCAAACCAAGACCCGCAATTGCATCCGCGAAAAGATGGTCGGCGGGAACTGAGGCGCACAATACCATAAGTTCGGCACTGTTCACCACGGTGCCGAACTGATGGCATGAGCTTGTTAATCAGCTTTTCGCTGAAACAGCCTTCTTGCGAACTGCCGGCTTCTTCTTGGGAGCAGGCGGTGGTGCATTGGCAAGGTCTTCAGCTTCCTTAGCCAGACGTAGGGCCTTGAGCTTGGCCATCCGGGCGCTGACATCATCGTCGCGCACCTGCATCGCATTGATGAGCTTCTTGGCGTCACGCTTGCGCTCGTCAGCCAGCTCCTGTGGCTGCTGTGAGCGGCGCAGGATCTCGAAACTGTCCATTTTCCGGGTCGACATGGCGGAGCCTTTCGCAGGTCCAACGACCAGGATGTCAGAGCTGCAACAGGATCGCGGCAACACCACATCGAACTGATCTGTTTCAAATTTGCCGGGCGCAATTCGGGTGCGCGCTCGGCAAATCCAGTTCAGCGCGGCATGGTCCAGCCGCGCATATCAACCTTAGCGGCGACCCTTGCCGGCTGCACGTTGCTGCATGTACTGCACAGCGTCCATCAAGCTCTTGCGTGGCCGCTCAGCCAAAAGCCTTGCCTCCTCAGCGACCCGCGCCACCTCGCGGGCTTCAGCGGCGATCCGCTCAGCTTCCTCGCGCTCGGCTTTCTCGATGGCAGCTTTTTCGGCTGCAGCAATGCGGGCAGCTTCTTTCTCGGCTTCCTTGGTGGCTTCGCGCGCATTTCGCGCCTCGACAATTGCCTGCCGTTCAGCCCGCTGCCTGGCAAGCGTGGGATCATCTTCAGCCGGGCGAGCCTTGAACCGCTCGAGCATTTTTGTCTTAGCTTCGAGCGAAGCCTGTTGCCGATCCTGAAAACTGCGACCCATAGCGTTGTTCAAGTAGTCTCTCCGTTGATTGTCGGTGGCATGCTCCACCATGGTGATGTCTGTGCAATTGCACATGGTTATCCTGACACATCAGGTCAAGATTAAAAAAAAGGGCCAGGCGTAAACCTGACCCCCCTCGTCATGTCCAGTGGGCAATGCCTTTGTTACGCCTGGTCCCAGTACATCCGTGGTAACCGGCAGCAAGGGCATCGGCCGTCGCTGGACAAGATTCTTGATGCAGGCTCAGAGAACCTGAAGCTGATCTGCAGACATCTTGCCGGAGCGACGGTCCTGAACCAGCTCATAGCTGACCTTCTGACCTTCGCGCAGCTCACGGATGCCGGCGCGCTCAACTGCGCTGACGTGTACAAACACATCGGTCCCGCCATCGCTGGGCTGGATGAAACCATAGCCCTTCGTTGCGTTGAACCACTTAACCGTACCTTCGCTCATGTTCTCTTACCTTCGTGGATGAAGTGACAAACTTGCCTCGCAGCATGCAATGTCACATTGCTCGACTTTGGAAAGAAGCTCATCAGCAGACCGACGCAATTGCGCGGCGGGCCTAGGTATCCGGCCTAAATCGTATGTATCTGTTAACGTGCGATCCGAAAAAAGTCAATCGACAATTTGCATGACAATGATGCGCGGGCACCATGAGGGATGGCTGGCGTGCAGAAAACAGGCCAACGATCGATACCCCATGCAGGGCAGCTTATGTCCTCAGCTCGTGGCCATAGCCGAGGTGATGGCCGCAAAATGGCAGCCTGCTGCCGAAACCACGAAGACGTGCCAGATCACGTTCTGGTATTTCAGGCTGTTCCATTTATAGAAAACCACACCGGACGTATAGAGAAGGCCGCCGATCACAACCAGCCAGATGGTCATCGGAGCCAGCGAGGCCATCAATGGCTTTGCTGCCAGAACCGCGACCCATGCCAGCGCGAGATAGGCCGCCACCTTGAATTTCTCGCCGCGTCCCGGAAATCCGAGCGCGACCACGATGCCGGTGATGGCACCGCCCCAGACCGTGCCGGCCAGCACATAGGCCGTTAAGGGGTCTGACACCTGGGTCAGCAGCGGAGTGTAGGTGCCTGCGATCAGGAGATAGATGCCGCAATGGTCAAAGCGCCTGAGCAGCCATTTCAATGGCGACACAGGCATGATGTTGTAGGCCAGCGAGCAGGCCAGCATCGTGACCAGCGCGACGCCGTAGACCACGACAGCGGAAACCTCGACCAGCCCCCGCCAGCGCGCCGTCAGCATCACCAGTACGGTGAGGCCGATCAGGGCGGCGACCAGACCGATGACATGCACGGCACCATCGGAAATGATCTCGCCACGGCTGTAATGCCGGTCGAACAGGCGGTGGTGCTCAGGCGCATAGCTCATCGTGGCAAGGCTCGATCAGGAATGGACACGGAAAAAGACTGGCAGTTAAACGTGGACAATAGATTACACACAGCACAAGTGACTTGTCGCGCATCGTTTGCAGACTCTGCACATTGCATCAAGAGGCATGCCTCGGATGGGTGGATTGGTCTCACTCTGACATTGGTCTCACCGCGACATTGATCTCACCCTGACATTGACTTGGCAGCATTCACCGCTACTCACACGCGCATGACGACAGCCAAGCCTGAACACAAGCCTGAACACCTGCCTGAGCATCTGCGCCGCCGCACCTTCGCGATCATCTCGCACCCGGATGCCGGCAAGACCACGTTGACCGAAAAGCTGCTGATGTTCGGCGGCGCGATCCAGCTAGCCGGTGAGGTGCGCGCCAAGGCCGGTCGCCGCCAGACCTCGTCCGACTGGATGAAGATCGAGCGCCAGCGCGGCATCTCGGTCGTGACGTCCGTGATGACCTTCGAATACGGGGATCGCGTCTACAACCTGCTCGACACGCCCGGCCACGAGGACTTTTCGGACGACACCTACCGCACGCTGACGGCGGTGGATTCCGCCGTGATGGTGATCGACGCCGCCAAGGGCATCGAGGCGCGCACCAAGAAGCTGTTCGAGGTTTGCCGCCTGCGCGACATCCCGATCATCACCTTCATCAACAAGATGGACCGCGAGACCCGCGACCCGTTCGATCTGATGGACGAAATCGAGAAGACGCTGGCGCTCGACGCCACAGCAATGACCTGGCCGATCGGCCGGGGCCGCGAGTTCGTCGGGACCTATGACCTGCACAAGCGCTTCATCCGCAGCAACAAGACCGATATCCCCGACCAGCCCGTCAGCGGGCCGGACGACA
>JANMHN010000473.1:0-6750 GCA_031375185.1 Allobosea sp.
CTGGGTGTTTCCAGTCCGTCCGAAATGCGTTGAGGTCGCTTGGGCCATGGCGCTGGACAATTTAGCGTAACGTTTGCGTGACGGGCATGAATTTGCCGCTTTGCGCCGACAAGGAAGGTCGTCATGTCAGACCAGACAAAATCGCGTTTTGCCGTCGATCTCGATGATCTCGAGCGTCAGTTGCGCCAGACCGCTGGCGGGCAGCCCCGCGCGGTCCACAATGATCCGCTCGCGGAGCTTGCCCGCATCGTAGGGCAGGATGATCCCTTCAAGGCGATGTTCGCCGAGCGGAAAACGCAGGCACCGGTATCTGCGCCTGCACCGGCACCTTCTGCGCCCGTGTACAGCCGGTCCGAAACCCCGCAAGATGACAACCGTCGTGCCGTGCCATCGGAGATGATGAGGGCTGGCCATGACATGGCTGCCGCCAGCCCATCGCGCGATGTCGATGCTGCGCCATCTGCTGCCCCGCTCGACAAGGAGGCCCTCGACGAGTTCGACGCCCTGCTCCAGGCGGAGCTGCGCGGCGGCATCTCCGCGCGTGATCGCATGCATGAAAAAATGCAGGACAGCTCTCAAGTCAACTCGATTGCCGCTGAACTCGAGCGTGAACTCAGTGCGGAACGCCAGTTTGCCGGTTCGGCAAATCCCGGAGCGGCCCGCGACACTGAGCTGATGACAGATGGTGGTATGGGGTGGGCACCTCAGGATCTTGATGATCCGGGCCATCAATCCTGGGCGAAGGACGCAAGGCAGACCGCCGTGAGCCACGCGTCCACCGAGGCTCTGGCTTACCCTGAGCCACCCGAAGATCCGCAGGAAGACATGCGCAGCCTCGAGCCGCAGCAACCGCGCAAAGGTCTGGTGATCGCCGGTGCTCTTCTCGGTGTCGCCGCGCTCGGCATCGGTGCCGTCGTTGGCCTGCGCGGCCTGTCGGGACCGGTGCGCACGAATGGCGATCCGCCCGTGATCAGGGCCGAAGCCGGGCCAACAAAGGTCCAGCCGCAAAATCCGGGCGGCGTCGAGATTCCCAACCAGAACAAGCAGATCCTCGAGCGGACGCCGGACCCCAAGGCTGCCGATACCCGCGTCGTGAACCGCGAAGAACAGCCGATGGATGTTCAGGCCGCTGCACGCGCCACTCCCCGGATCATCCTGCCCGGTCCGGCAACCGGGCCTGCGACACCCGTGCAGGCCGCAGCACCTGCTCCGCCCACGACACCTGCTCCGCCCGCGTCACCTGCCGCGTCACCTGCCGCGCCAGCGGTTGAGGTGCCTGCTCCGTCTGCGTCCGGTGCATCTTCCGTTGCCGCCACGCCACCTGCGCCGCAAGGTTCCGTTGCGGCTCTCGGCGAGCCGCGACGGGTGCGCACTGTTGCTGTCCGTCCGGATGGCTCGATTGCGCCTGTGAATGGCGCCGCGACGCCTGCGCTGCCCGCAGCGGCTGCGCCTGTCACCACGGCGTCTTCGCCCCCGCTGCCGCGCGCCGGTGTTGCGGCTGTCGCGCCGCGTCCGCCCACACCGCCGCGCAGCGAGGAAGCAGCCGCGCCAAGACCACCTTCAACCCCGGCCCAGGCCCAGTCGCCCGCCCGCACCCAGGTGGCCGCCGCGCCGCCTTCCGCTGCCGTTCCGCCCCCTGCCGCCGTTGAGCCGTCGTCAGGAGGCGGTTTCATGATCCAGCTTGGCGCGCCGGGCAGCGAATCAGAAGCGCGCGCCACGTTTGCATCCTTGCAGCGCCGGTTCTCCGATCAGCTTGCCAGCGATCAGCCCACCATTCGCAGGGCCGAGGTCGGCAATGGCCGCACGGTTTACCGCCTCAGGGTCGGCCCCTATGGTCGCGAGGCAGCCGCAGAAAAATGCGAGGCGCTCAAGGCGGCTGGCGGCAACTGCTTCATCGCGCGAAACTGACCACAATCAGTCTTCGCAACGCATGCAGCCGGGGAAACCCGGCTGTTTTGCGTTGATCCCCAGCAAATCTGGCTGGGCTTCTTGACCTCTCGCAGGCTTTGCCGTCCGGCTTCAGCCATGACGACATGTGCCTTCATTGCCGGATGCGCGGGCCTTGAACTGAGCCAGCAGGAAGCGGCTTTCTTTGCCAGAAGCCAACCCTGGGGCTTCATCTTGTTCAAGCGCAATATCGAGGACCGCAAACAGGTTCTCGCGCTCACCACGGCGCTGCGCACAGCCGTTGGCTGGCATGCGCCGATCCTGATCGACCAGGAAGGTGGGCGCGTGCAGCGGATGCGGGCCCCGCACTGGCCTGCCTATCCGGCGGGCCGCTGGTTCGGGCAGCTCAATGATCCGCTCAGGCGGTATGCGCTGGCCCGGCTCTCCGCCCGGTTGATGGCGCATGACCTGCGCGAGGTCGGCGTGGATGTCGATTGCCTGCCTGTGCTCGACGTGCCCGTGGCGGGCGCGCATGACGTGATTGGCGACAGGGCCTATGCTGTCCAGCCCGATGAGGTGGCGCGGATCGGCCGCGCAGCAGCCGAAGGCTTGCTGGCGGGCGGTGTGCTCCCCGTCATCAAGCACATGCCCGGCCATGGCCGCGCCCAGGCCGACAGTCACCATGCCCTACCGCATGTCACAGCCTCGCTGGATGAGTTGCGCGCCCATGATTTTCGCCCGTTCCGGCATCTGGCGGACATGCCCATGGCCATGACCGCGCATGTCGTGTTCGAGGTGATTGATCCATCCGGCCCTGCCACCACCTCGCGCAAGGTCTTCCGCCGCATCGTGCGCGGCGAACTCGCCTATGATGGGCTGGTGATGACCGATGACCTGTCGATGAAGGCGCTGTCCGGCAGTTTCGCCGAGCGCGCCGCGGCTGCTTATGCGGCAGGCTGCGACATGATCTTGCATTGCAACGGTGTCATGGACGAGATGGTGCAGGTTGCCGACGCGGCGCGGCCTTTGTCAGGTGCTGCCAGGCGGCGCGCAAGGGCCGCACTGGCCCGCATTTCGCACGTGCCTGAACCGCTTGATCGCAGCGCACTGGCAGATGACATCGCACGTGTTCTTGCGGCAGGTGCCTGATCAAGGCACGTTTGGATTATCGGGGATACCGAATCAGTGGCAAGAGACGCAGTGGCAAAGGAACTGGCCTTTGATGATTTCAGGCCAGCCGAGCGCGGGGATGATGACCCGTTGCTTGTGGTCGATGTCGATGGCTTCGAGGGCCCGCTCGACCTGTTGCTGGAACTGGCGCGCCGCCAGAAGGTCGACCTGACCCGCATCTCGATCCTGGCCCTCGCAGACCAGTATCTCGCCTTCGTGGACAGCGCCCGCCGGTTCAGGCTCGAACTCGCCGCCGATTATCTGGTGATGGCGGCCTGGCTGGCCTATCTCAAATCGCGCCTCTTGCTGCCTGATCCGCCCAGGGCCGATGAGCCGAGCGCCGCCGATCTCGCGACCGCGCTCGCCCTGCGCCTGCGCCGCCTCGAAGCGATCCGCGAAGCGGCAAGGCTCCTGGCATCGCGGGCTCAACTGGGCCGAGATGTCTTTGCGCGTGGCCATGTGGAGACCCCTCGCGTTGCGGCTGACGGCGCCTGGGAGGCGACGCTTTACGATCTGCTGACCGCCTATGCCCGGCAGCGTCAGAAGCATGCCGTCTCCCGCGTCACAGTCCACAAGCGCTTTGTCTGGTCGCTGATCGAGGCACGTGAAGCCCTGCAGAAACTGGTCGGGCTGGCGGCGGACTGGACCACGCTCGATGCCTACCTGATCGAATATGCCGTTGATCCGTCGATGAAGGCCACCGTGCGCGCCTCGGCTCTTTCGGCCATGCTGGAGATGGTGCGCGAGGGTCTGGTTGATCTGCGGCAGGACAAGCCGTTTTCGCCGCTTTACCTGCGCAGGCGCGTCACGCCGCAGATGGCCGCAGAGTAGGGAACACCTCACATGGTTGCACGCGCGCACCGTTTCGATCACGATTCCGGCATGGATCACGATCCCGACCAGATGCAAGATCCGATGCAAAACCCGATGGAAGAGGCGCTGCGCATCGGCGAAGCCTTGCTGTTTGCCTCGGCTGATCCGGTGTCCGAAAGCGATCTTGCAAACTATTTGCCAGCCGGTGTGTCTGCGCTTGAGGTGCTGACCCGGCTTGAGAGCATCTACGCCCCGCGCGGGGTCAATCTTGTGCGTGTTGCCGGGAAATGGGCGATGCGGACGGCGGAAGATCTGGGGCATCTTCTGGTGCGCCGTATCGAGGAGCCACGGCGTCTGACCCGCGCCGCGCTGGAGACGCTGGCGATCATCGCCTATCACCAGCCCGTGACACGGGCCGAAATCGAGGAAATCCGCGGCGTCACGACATCCAAAGGCACGCTCGACACGCTGCTGGAATCAAGCTGGATCAGGCTCAGGGGCCGCCGCCGCACGCCGGGCCGCCCTCTGACCTATGGCACCACAGCCGCCTTCCTCGAGCAGTTCGGCCTCGACCGTGTCGATGACCTGCCGGGCCTTGATGATCTGAAGGGTGCCGGATTTCTGGAAGGCCGCCTTCCCAAGGGGCTCGATGTGCCTGTTCCCAGCGATGACGAGGCCCTGCGCGATGACGAGGACGCACTCGATGACCTGTTCGCGCCCCTTGACGCGGGCGGGCCAGAGGGCGAATGACCTGCCAGGCGCGGCCATGGTGGCAGGCGTATGATCCTGGACTGGCAAGCGTATTGAGCGATGTCTCCTGACACCGATATCGACCGCGGGTGGCGCGGCTGGGGGCGTCGCGGCACGGCAGGGGCATCCATACCCGTGTCGCTCGGCTTTGAGGATGTCCGTCAGGATTATGCCGATGTGACGGCCCTTGCCGGTGTGACGCTGGAGATCGCGGCAGGCGAGGTGGTCTGCCTGCTCGGGCAGTCCGGTTGCGGCAAGTCCACGCTTTTACGCGCGGCCGCCGGTGTGGAGCAGCCTTCGTCTGGTCGTGTGCTGCTGGATGGCCGCGAGGTGGCGGGCCCGGACCGGTTTGTCGAACCCGACAAGCGCGGCGTCGGGCTGATGTTCCAGGATTATGCGCTGTTTCCGCACCTGAGTGTGCTTGGCAATGTCTGCTACGGCATTCGCGGCCTGCCCGCCACTGACACGAAAGCCAGCGCCCTGCGCGCGCTTGACCGGGTTGGCCTTGCCAGCATGGCCGAGGCCTATCCCCACATGCTGTCCGGCGGCGAGCAACAGCGGGTCGCGCTGGCCCGCGCGGTCGCGCCACGTCCCGGTGTGCTTTTGATGGACGAGCCGTTTTCCAACCTCGACCGCCGCCTGAAAGACGCCGTGCGCGAGGAAACCGTGGCCGTGATCCGCGAGACGGGGGCGACCTCTCTGGTTGTCACCCATGATCCGGAAGACGCGATGCGGATCGCGGACCGGATCGTGCTGATGCGCAAGGGCCAGATCGTGCAGTCCGGCCCCGGCGAAGAGCTTTACATGAGGCCGAACAGCCTGTTCGTGGCGCGGTTTTTTTCCGATTTCAACGAAATCACCGCCGTCGTGGCCAGGGGTGTGGTCGAAACGCCATTTGGCCGCATTGCCACGCCACAGTTCGAGGACGGGCAGCGCGCCGTGATCTGCATCCGTCCGCAGGCCGTTGTGCTGCGCGCGGCGGGTTTTTGCCTGCCAGGGCGCTTGCTGTCGCGCCGTTTTCTGGGCGAGGTCGATGTGCTGCAGGTCGCGGTGCAGGGTTTTGACCGGCCCTTGACGATCCGCGCGCCGGAGCACAAGCCTTTTTCCGAGGGCGCGGATGTTGGGATCGACATCAAACGCGAGGAAGTCCTTGTGTTCTTGGATGCCGATCCCTAGTTTCCGGCAC
The DNA here is from genome assembly GCA_031375185.1 of Allobosea sp. GTDB lineage: Bacteria > Pseudomonadota > Alphaproteobacteria > Rhizobiales > Beijerinckiaceae > Allobosea. The sequence continues at coordinate 5,807 of JANMHN010000473.1, forward strand.
AAGGTCGGCCAGTGATGACAGGCTGTTGTTCTTTTGATGTAAGGAGTTCGCCATGGGTGGCGTCAGTATCTGGCACTGGATCGTGGTCGGCATCGTCGTGATGCTGCTGTTCGGGCGCGGCAAGGTGTCCGAACTGATGGGCGATGTCGCCAAGGGCATCAAGTCCTTCAAGAAGGGCATGGCTGACGAGGAAAACCCGCCCGTGCCGACGGCAACCACCGAGCCGCCGAAAACCATCGACCAGGCAGCGCAGGCTGCCGCTCACAAGGTCGAGGCCGAGCGCAAGGCCTGACGCTTCCGTTGGCCCCACAAGGCGCGCAGGCCGGGCTTGCGCTGGATCATCTGAATGTTTGATATCGCCTGGAGCGAAATGCTGGTCATCGGTGCCGTCGCGCTCGTCGTGATCGGCCCGAAGGACTTGCCGAAAGCGCTGCGCTCGGTGGGCGAGGCCGTGGGCAAGATCAAGCGCATGGCCGCAGAGTTCCAGGGCCAGTTCAACGATGCGATGCGCGAGGCCGAATTGCACGACCTCAAAAAGCAGGTCGAGGATGTCGGCGGCTCGGTCAAGGCCGCGACAAACGTTGATTTCAACCCGATCCAGACGATTCGCGACGAGATCAAGGGCACATCCGGCACGACCTCGTCCGGCATCACGCCGTCCACAGCGCCGCTCGCGCTCGGCACGGATGTTCCAGCCGTGATGCCGACTGCCGATCCTGTGATCCCGATGCCGGAGTTGCCGCCGGCCTTCGATCCCGCAGAATTGATGCCGCCCGAACCGGTCGATGAAGCACCGAAACCCAAGCGCGTCCGGAAAAAGCCCGCTCCCGCTGATGGAGACGCAGCGTGACCGACGCCATTGCCGACGGCACGCCCAAAAGGCCGGGCGAGGACGACATCGAGGCCTCTCGCGCGCCTTTGATCGAACATCTGATCGAGCTTCG
>JANMHN010000007.1:0-15725 GCA_031375185.1 Allobosea sp.
AGGGAGCTCCGGCATCGCGGCCGATCTCGAAAGTGGGCATCTGGCTGATTAGGACCATTCAATTCTCCCCAGTGTCATGGCCGCCCCTGTGGCGGCCATCTCGATACGGCGAAGCATTGCAACCCATTGCGTCGAGATCACCGGCACAAGGCCGGTGATGACACTGACTTGAATGACCTGCGCGGTTACCCTGCCCTGACCCACACCTTGTTGTCGTGAAAGGCCGCGCCGCCGAACGGAGCGACAGCGTCGGCGCCTGTCACCGTGTTGATGCCTTCTCCGTCGCTGTGTGCGGCGTTCGGATGGATCGATTCAGCGATGACCACGCCACGCTTCAGACCATCGAACAACCGCACCTTGAGCCTGACCTCACCGCGCTGGTTGCCGATGATGACAGGCGCACCCTGAACCAGGCCCAGCATGTCCGCATCCTCGGGGTGGATCATCAGTTGAGGGCCACCCTCCTTGTGTTGCGAGGTCGGGGTTTCGGTGAAGGTCGAGTTGAGGAAGTTGCGCGCCGGGCTGGTGGCCAGCCGAAAGGGATGCGACTCATCCGCCGCCTCGATGACCGCCCAATGGTCCGGCAATGACGGCATCTGCTGCCAGGGTCCCATCGGACCAGCGTTCTTGTTTGGCACCTTCGGCCAGTCAGGCTTGAAGCGGAACTTGCCATCCGCATAGGCAAAGCCATCAAGATAATGTGCCTTTCGGAAGCCGGGCTGCACATCGAGCCAGCGCGCTTCTTCCAGTTCGGCATAGGTGCCGTGTCCTGAGCTTTGCAGCGTCCAGTCGATGATCTCCCGCGGAGACATCTGAAAGCCGCGATGCGTGGCTCCGATGCGGCTGGCCAGCCCGGCCAGCACATCGTGGTTTGTCCGGCATTCACCGGGCGGATCGATCAGCTTCGGGCCAAGCATGACATGCTGGTGCCCGCCGCCCTGATACAGATCGTCATGTTCCATGAACTGCGTCGCTGGCAGGATCACGTCCGCCATCAGCGCTGTTTCGGTCATGAACTGTTCATGGACGCAGACGAACAGGTCTTCTCGCGCAAAGCCCTGCTTCACCAGCCGCTGCTCCGGCGCGACAGACACCGGATTGGTGTTCTGGATCAGCATCGCCTTGACGGGCGCACCATGGCGCAAGGCCTCGACATCGCCGGTCAGCACACGGCCGATCTGCGACTGGTCGAGATTGCGAACAGACGCATTGACGGCATCCAGCCCCTCGATGAGGGACTTGTCCCAGCCGTAGATGCCGCCATTGTTGTGGAAAGCGCCGCCGCCCTCATGCTGCCAGGCACCCGTCACCGCCGCGATGCACAAGGCCGCATGCATGTTGACCACACCGTTGCGCTGGCGTGAAAAACCATAGCCAAGCCGGAAAAACGTGTTCTTCGTCGTGCCGACAAGGTGTGCGAAGGCCTCGATCTCCGCGACATCAAGACCTGTCAGCTCACTGGCCCATTCAGGTGTGCGCGTTTGCAGATGCGACTCAAGTTCCGCGGGGAAGTCCGTGTATGTGCTGAGATATTCCCGATCCGCCAGGCCATCCCTGAACAGCACGTGCATCACGGCGCAGGCCAAGGCACCGTCCGTGCCGGGCTTCAGCACGAGTCCCAGGTCAGCCTGCTCCACTGTGGCGTTGCGGTAGATGTCGATCACCACGATCTTCGCGCCGCGCTCCTTCCGCGCCTTGATGGCGTGGTGCATAACGTTGACCTGCGTGTGGACCGCATTGGTGCCCCAGATCACCACACAATCGGATTTCGACATCTCGCGCGGATCAACGCCCGCGAGCTTGCCCGTTCCGGCGATGAAGCCCGTCCACGCCATGTTCGTGCAGATGGTGGAATACTGGCCTGAATATTTCTTCACATGGCGCAGGCGGTTGATGCCGTCACGCATGACGAAACCCATCGTGCCGGCATAGTAATAAGGCCAGACGCTTTCCGCTCCAAAGCTGGCCTCTGCGTCCAGAAACGCCCTGGATGTCAGGTCCAGCGCCTCGTCCCATGAAATCCGTGCGAACTGCCCGGATCCTTTGGGACCAGTGCGCTTCATCGGATGAAGGATGCGGTCAGGATGATGGATGCGCTCGGCATAGCGGGCCACCTTGGCGCAGATCACGCCATCGGTGTAGCTCTGCTCCTTGTGACCACGCACCCGGCCGATGGCGCGCCCGTCGAGCACCTCGACATCCAGCGAGCATGCCGACGGGCAATCATGCGGACAAACGGTGGTATGGCGGGTGATCTTCGGAAGCGCGTTCATTGCATGAGGTTAGCAGGCGCATCACCACCCTGTCACGCCTTCTTCCCTCTCCCGCTCAGGGAGAGGGTTGCGCGGCAAGGACGTGCCGGGAGAGGGCAAGACAAGACGGCATGAAACTGCGTTTCGTTTCAAGGCCCTCATCCGTCTGCCGTCGGCAGCCAACTTCTCCCTGAACGGGAGAAGGGCAAACTGTGCCTCAGCCGACGATCTCGTTGCCGGAAAAGAACTGAGCGATTTCCATCGCGGCTGTCTCGGGTGCGTCGGAACCGTGGGCGGTGTTCTCGCCAACCGACAAGGCGAACAGCTTGCGCAGCGTGCCGTCGGCGGCGTTGGCGGGGTTTGTTGCGCCCATGACATCGCGATACTTCGCGATGGCGTTCTCACCTTCAAGAACCTGCACGACGACAGGGCCGGAGGTCATGAAGTCGCACAGCTCACCGAAGAACGGCCGGGCCGCATGCACGGCATAGAAGGTTTCAGCCTGTGCGCGTGTCATCAGGATGCGCTTTTGCGCGACGATGCGCAGGCCTGCCGCCTCGATCACAGCGTTCACCGCGCCTGTGAGATTGCGCTTCGTGGCGTCTGGCTTGATGATCGAAAACGTGTGCTGGATGGCCATGGATCAATTCCTCTTGTGGGCAATGCCGGTTGTGGCGCGCTTATAGCGACCACCCTGCCTGCCCACAAGCCGCCATCCGCCGCTTGCGCTCAATGACGGGTGATGAAGGCCCGTGCCTGCCGCAGGGCTGCCGCGATCTCGTCTGCCGTCATCTCGAAGGCCAATTCGGCGCGCCGCTCGGCTGCGGGACGGTAGCCCTGCATCACCGCCACATTGAACCACTTGTGAGCGGACACAAGGTCCATCGGCTGCGTGCGGCCACAGGCATAGGCCAGGCCAAGCTCGTAATAGGCTTCACCCGACAGGCCCACCGGGTCCGCCGCAACCGCATCCATCTCATCTATCATCTGACGTGCCATCTGAACCACCCTGAAACTGTTGTCTGTTGTGTCCCGCCGGCGATTGTTGTGTGCCGGTCGTTGGGATTGAACATGGGCGGCAAATGCGAAAATTCGTCTAAAATGCGAGCTAAATTGTCCGTAAACACCGGCGGGACCAAGGGCCTCATTCATGTTTGCGAAACTGCGATATCCGGATAAATCAAATGATATCAATGATTCAGACCTGATTCATATCTGTTGGCATTGACAGAGGATTCACCACGCAACTGAAACCCGACAAGATCAAACAGTTCGCCGAAAAGCCCGGCAATGGATCAGGCGTGCTCAAACCCATGTCGGAATGACACACAGATCCTCATCCTGAACCCGTCGAAGGAGGGGTCCCAAAGATGCACAAACTGGATGTCATCCTTCGACGGGCTCAGGATGAGGATTTTGGGTAAAGCTTGGCCGCTGTGACGCGTCGTCTCAGCCCGCGCCGAAGGCGAAGCCGCGGCCGGGCGCGGCTTCCAGCAGGGCACGGCTGTAGGGATGTTTGGGACTGGCATAAACCTGTGCCGTGACGCCCTGCTCCACCACATGGCCCTTGCTCATCACCACGATGCGGTCGCAGATCTGAGCGGCGACGCGCAAATCATGGGTGATGAACAGCACCGCGAGATCAAACCGCTTTCGGACATCATCAAGCAATTCGAGCACCTGCGCCTGCACGGAGACATCGAGCGCAGAGACCGCCTCGTCAGCGATCAGCAACTCGGGTTCCATCATCAAGGCACGGGCGATGCAGATGCGCTGGCGCTGCCCGCCGGAGAACTGGTGCGGATAACGGCCCAGCGCGTCTGCCTTGAGGCCGACCAGCACCATGAGTTCGGCAGCCTTGCGCTCCGCATCGCTGCGGGACATCCCGAAATTCATCGGCCCCTCGACCATGCTGAGCCCCACGCTGCGGCGCGGGTTGAGCGAGCGGTACGGATCCTGGAACACGATCTGGACCTTGCGGCGATAAGGCCTGAGCTCACCCTGCCCCATCCTCGCGATATCGACGCCCGCGATCCTGACTTCGCCGCTGGTCGGATCAATCAGCCGCGCGATGCAGCGCGCAACGGTGGATTTTCCGGAGCCGGACTCCCCGACGATGCCGAGCGTCTCGCCACGCCTGACCTCGATGGTCACATCGGCTGCAGCCTTCACCACGCGGCCTTTGGCGAACAGGCTCGTGCCGCCGTAGGTCTTGGCCAGATCCGTGGTCCTGAGTGCAACCTCTCCCACGGTGATGGCGTCTCGCTTTGGCGGATCGAGGCTGGGCACCGACCCGATCAGCATCTTCGTGTAATCCTCGCGCGGGCGGCGCAGAACCTCCGAAACCGGCCCCTGCTCAACCAGCTTGCCGTAGCGCATCACGGCAACGCGGTCTGCGATCTCCGCGACAACACCGAAATCATGGGTGATGAACAGCACGCCTGTGCCGCGCCGCTGTTGCAACTCGCGCATGAGCTGGAGAATCTGCTTCTGCGTGGTGACATCGAGAGCGGTGGTGGGCTCGTCCGCGATCAGCAAGGCGGGGTCCAGCACCAGGGCGGATGCGATCATCACCCGCTGTCGCTGGCCACCGGAGAGCTGATGCGGATAGGCATCAAACAGTTGCGCCACATCGGGAAGCTGCGTCGCGGCCATGATATCCAGCACACGCATCTTGCGCTCGTCAGCGCCCAGATCGGTGTGGATCGACAAGACCTCGTCAATCTGGTCGCCGCACGTCATGACGGGGTTCAACGCCGTCATCGGTTCCTGGAAGATCATCGCCATGCGGCTTCCGCGCAGATCGCGCAGGCGATCCGGACTGGCATCGGAAATGTCCTCGCCCGCCAGAATGATGCGCCCGCCGCTGCGGGTGAGTTGGCCTTTGGGAAGCAGGCCCATCACAGCCTGCGCGGTCACTGATTTGCCGGAGCCGCTTTCGCCCACGACGCAGAGGATTTCGCCAGGGTTGACCTCCAGCGACAGACCCTCGACCGCATGCGCGCGATCAGCGCCGCGCGGCAGGGCCACGACAAGATCCTCGATCTTCAGAACCGGATCAGCCATGGCTCACATCCGCTTCGCGAGTTTGGGGTCAAGACGGTCCCGCAGGCCATCACCGAGAACGTTGACCGAGAGGATCGTCACGGCCAGCGCCACGCCTGGCCAGAGCAGGTTCCACGGCGCAATCTGGAACAGGAGCCGCCCCTCCGCCACCATGTTGCCCCAGCTTGGAATCGAAGGCGGGGTGCCCGCCCCCAGAAAGGACAGGATCGCCTCGGTCAGCATGGCCGAGGCGCAGACATATGTGGCCTGCACGATCAGCGGCGGGATGCAGTTGGGCAGGATATGGCGGATCAGGATCAGGGGCAGCTTTGTGCCGACCGAGACGGCGGCTTCCACATATGGCTCCTCGCGCACGGTCAGCACGACCGAGCGCACAAGCCGCACCACGCGCGGGATCTCCGGCACCATGATGGCGATGATCACCGTCATGAGGCTTGCTCCGGACACCGATACCAGCGCGATGGCGAGCAGGATTCCGGGAATGGCCATCAGGCCGTCCATGACGCGCATGACGATGGCATCAAGCCAGCGGATGTAGCCGGCAACAAGCCCGATCACCAGACCAAGCCCGATGGAGAGCGCGGCGACCGACAGGCCCACCAGCACCGAGACGCGCGCACCGTAGACCAGCCTGCTCCAGACATCTCGTCCGAGATGGTCCGTGCCGAGCCAGCTCAGTTCCGAAGCAGGCTTGAGGCGCTGCAGCGGCATGATCGCGGTCGGATCGCGCGTGAACATGAAAGGCGCAAGGACGGCAGCCAGCATGATGGCTGACAGGACGATCCCTGCGATCGCAACCAGAGGATAGCGGTTGAGAAAGGGGAACAATCCCGTCAGCCGCGCAGCCGGCAAGGTGACAGCAGGCGCACTCAATAGCGTATCCTCGGGTCGACCAGTGTGTAGACGATATCGATGATGAGATTCAGGACGACATAGATCAGCGCGAAAAACAGGATCAGGCCCTGGATGATCGGATAGTCGCGTCGTGTGATCGCGTCCACCACGAGGCGGCCAAGTCCGGGGATGTTGTAGACGCTTTCGGTCACGACCACACCGCCGATGAGGAGCGCAACGCCAAGCCCGATAACGGTGACAATCGGCACGGCGGCGTTCTTGAGAGCATGGCGGAACAGCACCTTGAGTTCGATCTGGCCCTTGGCGCGGGCCGTGCGGATATAGTCTTCGCCCAGCACCTCGATGACGCTGGCGCGGGTGATGCGCGCAATCAGCGCGATGTAGATGAACGACAGCGTCAGCGTCGGCAAAGTGATCTGGGTCAGGAACCGCCCGAAATCCGTGAACGGGCTGGTATAGCCCTGCACGGGGAACCAGCGCAGCGTGATCGCGAAATTGAAGATGAGGAAATAACCCATCACGAACACGGGCACGGAGAACCCGAGCACGCAGACCACCATGACAAGGCGGTCGATCCAGCCGCCTGATTTCCAGGCTGCAAGAACCCCCATCGGAACGGCGACCAGCACGGAGAAGATGATGGTCGTCAGCGCCAGCATCGCTGTCGGCTCGATCCTCTGCGCGATCAGCGTGGTGACGGGCAGCCCCGTGAACAGCGATGTTCCAAGGTCGAAGCGCAACAACTGCACGATCCAGCCGAAGAATTGCTCATAAAGCGGCTTGGTCAGCCCGAGAGACACACGAATGCGATCGACCTGCTCGGACGAGGCCGTATCTCCGGCCAGAATGGCCGCAGGGTCGCCGGACAGGCGCAGCATGAAGAACACGATCAGCGCCACCACCCCCATGACGGGGATGGCGGACAGGATGCGCGTGGCAATGAGGCTGATCATGGGTCATTTTCTTGGCTGTATCGAGAAGCGGTGCCAGCCCTCACGCCTTCTTGATGTTCCAGAAGAACGGCGGTGCGTTGAGGATGCCCGAGACATTGTCGCGGAAGCCGGTCGGCACGAAGAACTGCCCGGTGTAGACTTGGAAGTTCTGTTCGAACTGGCGGGCCTGCACGGCGCTGGCAATGCGCTTCTGGTCAGCCAGCGAACCGGCTTCAGCATATTGCGTGCGCAGCTTTTCCATATCCGGATCGGTGGACCACCCGACCCATGCGCCTTCCGTGCCGAGGCCCGACAAGGCAAACTGGATGACGGGGTCCAGCACATCCGCGCCTTCCCACCAGGTGAAGAACATGCTCCAGCCACCTTGATCGGTCGGATTGCGGCTGGTGCGGCGCTGCAGCACCGTTGCCCAGTCCATCGCCTGCGCATCCACATTCATGCCGATGCGCTTGAGCACATCAGCTGTGTATTGTGCCATCGCGCTCTGGACGGGAATATCCGTCGTGGCGAGGAGCACGATCTTCTCGCCGTTGTAGCCGGCGGCCTTGAGCATAGCGCGGGCCTCGTCCAGCGACGACTTCGCCATTAGCTCCGAACCCGCAGTGTTGTCGAAGGTCGTGCCGCACGGGTAGACGGAATAGCAGGTCTTGTAGAAATCAGGATTGCCGATGGCGACTTTCAGAAGTTCGCTCTGGTTGATCGCCTTGGCGATGGCACGGCGGATGGCAGGATTGGCCGTGGGACCGGAGATGTTGTTGAAGCGGGCCATGCCAATATTGCCGAGCGGGTTGAAGTTCTGGACCTTCACGCCGGGCGCGCGGCTCACGATGGGCAACAGATCGGCAGGGATCTGCTCGTAGTAGTCGACCTCGCCTGAAACCAGCGCGTTGAGCGCCGTGTTCGGATCAGGGAAGTTGACCCACTCGACGCGCTCAAGATGCACAACCTTGCCACCAGCGGCGTTCGAGGCCGGCTCGGTGCGCGGAACGTACTTGCCGTTGCGTTCATAGACCACGCGGGCACCGGGACGGAAATCACCCTTCACGAACCGGAACGGGCCAGAGCCGATCTGCTCATCGGCACTGAGACGCTCTGTGGTCGGCTTGTCTGCCAGACGCTTGGGCATCATGAACGGCACGTTGGTGGACAGCTTGCCGATGGATTCCATCACGAGGCCGTAAGGCGTCTTCAGCTTCATCACGATGACCTTCGGGCCATCGGAGGTGACGCTCTCGACATAGGTGAAGAGGCGGCGGCCCATGCCGTCGACCTTGCCCCAACGGATCAGCGACGACGCGCAGTCGTCGGCGGTCACGGCGGTGTCGTCATGCCAGATCAGGCCATCGCGCAGCGTGATGCGATAGGTCAGCTTGTCGGCGGAAACTTCCACGCCGCTTGCCATCTGCGGCTTCACGGCCAGGTTTTCATCCTGCGCGAACAGCGTGTCGTATACCAGATAGCCATGGTTGCGGACGATGTAGCCCGTGGTCGCCACCGGATCGAGGATGGTCAGGGCCGCGTGCGGAATGACACGCAAGGTGCCTTTCGGCGCCGCCTGCGCCAGCGCAAGGTCAGGGCGCGCAAGACCGCCCACAAGGCCGCCTGTCAGCGCTGCCGCGCCAGCCATCAAATCACGACGTGAAATGCTCATGCCTACAAGACCCTCCCGAGGTCGGTTCAAAACTCTTACCTGACTGTTGTGCGCGAGCCATGCGCCAGACACAACAGGCCTTCCGGAAAACGATTACAGGACGCCATTGCGCCCCCTGTCAACATGGCTTCAAATCGGCCACCTTGCGCCTGCTTTTCAGGCAATGATCCAGGCATCTGAAAGACAGCAAAATGCGCCTCCTGCTCGCCATGATGAAACACGAGACGAACACGTTTTCACCGGTGGCGACGCCGCTGCAGCGCTTTCGCGACTGGGGAATGCACGAGAATGAGGCTGTTCCGGCGGCCTATCGCGGCACCAATCACCCGATTGCGGCCTATCTCGATCTGGCAGCGGAGATCGGCGCTGAGGTCGTGACGCCGATTGCAGCAGAAGGCATGCCGTCCGGCTTCGTTGAGCACGAGGCGTATGGCTATCTCACAGGCCGAATCCTTGACGCGCTGCGCACGCAAGGCCCGTTCGACGCCGCCCTTCTCGACCTGCACGGCGCCATGGTCCCCGAAGGTATGGTGGATGGGGAAGGCCCCTTGCTGAAGCGCATGCGCGAGATCTCCCCCGACCTGCCCATCGGCGTGACATTCGACATGCACGGCAACATGACCGATGACATCATGGACAATGCCACTGTCGTCGTAGGCTACAAGACCTATCCCCACATCGACATGTACAAGGCGGGAGAGCAGTGCGGGCGCATCATGCTCGATGCCCTGGGCGGCAAGATCAGACCCGTCATCTCTTGGGGGCAAGCCGGCATACTGGCCCAGACGCTGCGCATGGGTACGGACGAGGAGCCCATGCAGGGCGCCATTGCCGGATGCGTGGCGGAAGAGCAGCGAGACGGCATTCTTGCCGCCTCGATCTTCGGCGGCTTTCCGATGGCGGACATTCCTGATGCCGGCCTGTCTGTCGTGATTGTTGCGGATGCCAACAAGGCGGATGGCGCTGCCTCCCGCGACAGGCTGCTGTCCTATGCCAGAGATACGCGAACCGAGTGGTTCCACGTCCACCACCCGCTTGAACATGCCGTGGCGCGGGCCAGGACCATCAGCGATGGACCTGTCGTGCTGCTGGACCATGCCGACAATGTCGGCTCGGGCGGCACATCGGATGTGATGACTGTGATCGCAGAAGTGCTCCGCCAAGGCCTTGAAGGCGTCGCGATGGCCGCAGTATGGGATCCGGTGGCTGTTCAAGCCATGCAAAAGGCCGGTGTGGGAGCCACGATCACGCTGGAACTGGGCGGCAGGTCGCCCATGCCGTCGATCAATTTTCCGGCAAAACCTCTTACCCTCACCGGCAAGGTGCGCCGCCTGTCGGATGGCGAATGGACCGTCCGAGGGCCGATGTACACCGGCTCGAAGGTCACGGCCGGTCCCACCGCCGTGTTCGAGACAGGCGGCATGCAGATCGTCGTCACCAGCCTGCACCACGAACCGTGGGACGCCGGCATCTTCACCCATATCGGCATCGACCCAAGCCATTGCCGCTACATCCTGCTCAAAAGCCGCGTGCATTACAGGGCCGGATTCAGGCCCTTCGAGAAGCACCGCATCACGCTGGACGGCGACGGCGTGACGACATCCGACAACACGAGGCTGACTTATCACCATCTCAAGCCGGGGATTTACCCATTCAATTGAGGTGATGGGTCAACAGCAAAGGCACTGTTGAGGTGTCGGGTCATGCAAGGTGTCATCCCCGGCGGCCCACAGGGCCGGGAAGGGGATCCATCCACAGGATTCGCGGCAGTGTGGATCCCCTTCCCTCGCCTGCAGCTCGCCGGGGATGACACCAAATGGGGTTGCCTTGTCCGTCGGGCCATTGCCCGGTTGCGACGGGACAACCGACAATTCCGTGATTTGGCCCACCCATCCTCATCCTAAGCCCGTCGAAGGATGAACTCCGGACATGCACTGGTTGAAAGCTCCTCCTTCGACTGGCTCAGGATCAGGATGGTTGGAACAAAAAAACACCATCTTCACGGCGTCAACGCCTGCTTAACCATGTCCCTTAGCCCTCGGCTTACATCTTTCATTTAGCATGATGGAAAGTTGAGGGGTGGTTTGCCGTGCTGTCCCGTTTCGAGAGTGGTGTTTCAGATGTGTCTACAACGCGTGTTTCGGCTGTGTCTGGTGGCGCTTGCGATGGTCGCGGGATTGCTGATTGCCAAGGATGCGCAGGCTCAATCTGGCAGCAACACCAGCCCTCTGTCCGGCTGGCAGGCCACGGTCGGGGCGGGTGTCAGGCTGCAGCCATCCTATGAAGGCTCCGACCGTTTCTCGATTGCCTACCGTCCGATCATCAGCTTTGGCCGCGCCGGTGCCGTGCGCTGGTGGTCCGCGGAAGATGATGCCATCAGCCTTGGTGTCGTGAACGGCAGCAACTGGCGCGCGGGCGCAGGCGCTGCCCTGGTCATGGCGCGCTCCGGCAAGGATGACCGGCGGCTGAATGGCTTGCAGAAAGTGCCGTTCGGCGTCGAGATCGGCGGCTTCGGTGAATATTATCCGACAAGCTGGCTGCGTGCGCGCGTCGATCTGCGCCAGGCGATCCGTGGCCATCGCGGGCTTGTCAGCGAACTCAAGCTCGATGCCTTCACCGATCCCAATGCGCAATGGTCGTTCGGCGCGGGGCCACGCATGACCATCGTCAACACCCGCTATGTCGACAGCTATTTCTCGGTCAGCCCTGCGGAAGCGGTTGCCACCGGCTATCCGGTGTATGCCGGCAAGGGCGGTGTCAACACCGTCGGTGCCATCGCGCAGGGCAGCTATCGCTGGACCCCGGCGCTCAAATCCACGGCCTATGTCAAGTACGACTATCTCGTTGGCGGAGCCTCGCGCGCGCCGGTCGTGGTCAGCCCGCTCGGCAACCGCCACCAGCTCGAACTTGGTTTCTCGACCTCATGGACGTTCGATCTGGGCAGGTAGTCAGCCCGTAAGATGTGCATATCCCGCGACGCTTTCGAGCGCGCGGGACGCGCGCATGACCAGTTGGTCCTTGCGCGCCGGGCCGACGATCTGCAACCCCACCGGCAGGCCTGACGCTGTCTTGCCGATGGGCACGGATGAGGCTGGCTGCCCGGTGAGGTTGAACGGATAGGTATAAGGCGACCAGTTGACCCAATCACTGCCAAATGAACCGTCAGATGGCACATCCATGCCGGCCTGGATGGCAGGAACCGGCATGGTTGGCGTCAGCAGCAGATCATAACGCTCGTGAAAGCGGCGCATGGTCTCCGCAATGGCGGCACGCGTCTGGAAGGCACCGACCAGCGTAACCGCCGAATGAGCCAGCCCCGCGACACCGGCGGCCACAAACCCCGGATCCTGCTCACCGCGCCGTGCCTCGGGCAACCCGGCCAGCAGCGAGCCTGCACCGGCCTGCCACAGCATGTCAGCCGCTTGGCGCGCATCGGCATAGGCAAAACCCGGATCGGCCTCCTCGACATGGGCACCAAGTCCCTCGAACAGACGGGCGGCTTGTGCGCAGAGCCGTTCCACTTCCGGATCAAGCCCCTCGACAAAGCCCATGCGCGGCGACCAGGCGATACGAAGGCCGGCCACGCCGTCATTCAGCGCAATCCTGAAGTCTGGCGGCATGGTGTTCCAGGCCAGCATGTCGCGTTCGTCCGCTTGCGCCAGCGCGTTCAGCATGAAGGCGGCATCATCCACCGTCCGCGCCATCGGCCCCAGATGGGCGAGGATGCCGAAGGGCGAGGCCGGATAGGCAGGCACGCGGACAAAGCTGGGCTTTAGGCCGAACACGCCTGAGAAGCTCGACGGTATCCGCACCGAGCCCAGACCATCCGTGCCCAGATGCAGGTGGCCGATGCCGAGCGCCGCCAGCACGGCAGCGCCCGCAGATGATCCGCCCGTGGTGCGCGACGCATCATGCGGGTTGCGGGTGATGCCGGTCAGCGGGCTGTTGCCCACGCCCTTCCAACCGAACTCGGGCATCGTGGTCTGGCACAGGATCACCACCCCTGCCCGCTCGAGGCTGGCAACGACAGGGCTGTCGAAGGTCATCGCGGCATCCGGTGACAAGCGCGAGCCACGGCGCATCGGCCAGCCGTTCTTCATCACGTTCGATTTGACGCTGCCGACCACGCCGTCCAGCCGCCCGCGTGGCTCGCCCCTGATCCAGCGTGCTTCTGAGGCCCGCGCGGCATCGAAGGACGCATCACGGTCCTCATACGAAACGGGATTCAGTGTAGGAATGATGGCATCGAGCCGCCTGTAGGCATCCGTCAGAACCTCGACCGGCGAAACAGCCTTGCGGCGATAGGCCTCCAGCAGTTGCGCAACGCCTTGCCCATGCTCCCATCTTGCTGCCATCACCGCCCCTCCATCCAGGTCGCGAGATGCTCCCGCTGAGCCGTCGTCATGTGCAGGCCCAGCTTGGTGCGCCGCCACAGCACATCCTCTGCATCCATGGCCCATTCGTGATCGATCAGATGGCGCACCTCCGCCTCGCTGAGGCCGCTCCCGAAATCAACGCCGAGATCGCTGCGGACCTTCGCAGCACCCAGAAAACGTCCCGCTTCCGTGCCATACCCGCGCGCCAGACGCAGCGCCTCGCGCGAATCAAGAAATGCATGAGCCTTCCGCAGATCATCTGCGAGGGCTTCGGTTCCGCCCGGCTTGTATGCCCCGCCCGGCAGTGACGCTCCTGCCGTCCAGCCGGGTTTCGCGCCCTTCGCTGATGGCATCAGATGCTTCTCCAGCCGCTCCAGAGCCTCCTCCGCGAGCCTGCGATAGGTCGTGATCTTGCCGCCGAAGATCGACAGGAGTGGCGCCTGTCCCTCTGGCTCCTCCATTTCGAAAACATAGTCACGCGTGGCAGCCTTGGCCTCGCTCGCCCCGTCGTCATAAAGTGGGCGGACACCGGAATACGTCCACACCACATCGCTCTCGATGATCGGCCTGGCGAAATACTCCGATGCAGCGTTGCACAGATAGGTGATCTCCTCCGGCGTGATCGCAACCTTCGCCGGGTCGGCATGATAGTCTTGGTCGGTGGTGCCGATCAGGGTGAATTCCTGCTCATAGGGAATGGCAAAGATGATGCGCCCGTCCGCATTCTGGAAGATGTAGGCACGGTCGTGGTCGAACACGCGCGGCACGATGATGTGCGAGCCTTGCACCTGCCGCACGCGGGCTTTCGAGTTGGAGCGCAAGGCCCCGGTCAACACCTCTGCCACCCATGGCCCTGCTGCATTGACCAGCGCCTTCGCCCTGATCGTCTCGCTCTTGCCGGTGCGCTGGTCGGCGGTGGTCAGCACCCACAAGGCCCCGTCACGCACAGCGGATATGACCTTCGTGCGGGTGCGGATGACCGCGCCCCGCGCGGCGGCATCGCGCGCGTTCAGCGCCACCAGCCGCGCGTCGTCCACCCAGCAGTCGGAATACTCGAAGCCGCGCGTGAACAGGCCAGTCTTCAGCGGCTGGCCGGTGACATCGGCGGTGAGGTCGAGCGTTCTGGTGGGCGGCAGCAGCTTGCGCCCGCCAATGTTGTCATAAAGGAAAAGCCCGAGGCGCAGCAGCCATGCCGGGCGAAGACCCTTGTGGTGCGGCAGCACGAAGCGCAGCGGGCGGATGATGTGCGGCGCGATGGCCCAGAGCCGCTCGCGCTCGATCAGGGCTTCGCGCACCAGACGGAACTCATAATATTCGAGGTAACGAAGCCCGCCATGGATAAGCTTGGTCGACCACGACGAGGTGCCGCTGGCCAGATCGTTCATCTCGCAAAGATGGACGCTGAGACCACGCCCGGCCGCATCACGCGCAATCCCGCATCCGTTGATGCCGCCACCAATGATGGCAAGGTCATACATTCCAGACATTCAGATTTCCCGGCAGCTCGTGCATCTGTCCGCCATTCTTCAATCCCATTCATGACCTCTGAATCGTCTGCGGGCAACTCGATTGACCATCATCGGGAGCCGTATCGGCGCCAGTTGAAAAAACGGGCGGAGCGATCTAATGTTTACATATGAACAACAAGCGGATCGGGCAACGATCCGCACAGGAGGAGCGATCATGAAGACAATGTATCTGGCAGCCGTATGTGCGGCCCTTGCCATCACGCCTGCGCTGGCAGACCCGACAGGCACATGGCTGCGCGACAACGGCGAATCGCGCATCCGGGTCGCCAAATGCGGCGATGCGCTTTGCGGAACGGTCGCGTGGCTCAAAGATCCGGCAACAGCAGCGTCCAAAGTCGGCCAGCGCGTCATCTTCGACATGAAACCGAACGGCGAGAACGCCTGGGCCGGACAGGCATTCAACCCTGAAGATGGCCAGAATTACACCGGCAAGATGACGCTGTCCGGCCGCACCTTGACCACAGCCGGTTGCCGCTTCGGCGGCATGGTCTGCCGCACGGTGACATGGTCCCGCGTGAATTAAGGCACGATGGCCAATGGTCAACTCTGGAGCTCCTCCTTCGACGGGCTCAGGATGAGGATTGTGGATGGATGCGGTCCGTCCTTGATTCCATCCTCATCCTGAGCCCGTCGAAGGAGGAGCTCCAGATAGCTCACGTCACCGCGCCGTCTGGCCAAACAGTACGGCCCTGACTGCAGGGTCCTGCATGTTGCTGGTATTGCGCAGTTCGCCAGCCACGGCGAGGCCGCGCTCGACGGCGGGGCGCGCGAGCAAAGTCGCCAGCCAGCGCTTCACATGCTGGAAATCATCGAGGTTCTGGCTCTGGCGCTCCCAGCCCTTGGCCCACCCGACCATGGCCATGTCGGCAATGGAATAGGCACCGGCCACGAACTCGCGATCTGCAAGACGCTTGTTGAGCACGCCATAGAGGCGGTTGGTTTCCTTGATGTAACGCTCGATCGCATAGGGAATTTTCTCGGGCGCATAGATACTGAAATGGTGGTTCTGGCCGAGCATCGGCCCAAAACCGCCCATCTGCCAC